>JASHQH010000194.1 GCA_030037635.1 Acidobacteriaceae bacterium | reverse complement strand
GTTCGTTGACTCGCGGGATCCCGGCGCGTTCCGCAAGGCCATCACCCCCAAGACGCGTGCCATCTACGCCGAGACCGTCGGCAATCCCAAGCTGGACGTGCCGGACTTTGAGGCGATTGCAAAGGTCGCGCACGAAGCGGGAGTGCCGCTGGTGGTGGACAACACCGTGGGCGTCGGCCTGGTCCGGCCCATCGATTACGGTGCAGACATCATCGTGGCTTCGGCCACGAAATACATCGGCGGCCACGGCAACTCCATCGGCGGCGTGATCGTTGACTCCGGCAAGTTCAAGTGGAACAACGGCAAGTTCGCGGAGTTTACCGAGCCCGACCCCAGTTATCACGGGCTGGTGTTCTGGGACGTGCTCGGCAACTTCCCCGGACTCGGCAATGTTGCCTTCATCATCAAGGTCCGCGTGCAACTGCTACGCGACCTCGGCCCGTCGATGAGTCCATTCAACTCCTTTCTGTTACTGCAAGGGTTGGAGACTCTGCCGTTGCGGCAGCGTCAGCATTCTGAAAACGCGCTTGAAGTGGCGCGCTGGCTCAAGAAACACCCATTGGTGAACTGGGTAACGTACCCGGGCCTGGAGGACGACCCAAGCCACAAGATCGCGGCCAAATACCTGAAGGGCGGCTTCGGCGGCCTGGTTGGCTTCGGCATCAAGGGCGGTCTGGAAGCCGGCCGGAAATTCATCAATTCGGTCAAGCTGTTCTCGCACCTGGCCAACATTGGCGATGCCAAGAGCCTTGTGATCCATCCGGCTTCGACGACTCACCAGCAATTGAGCCCCGAGGAGCAAGCCGAAACCGGAGTGACGCCGGACTATGTGCGCCTCTCGGTCGGGATCGAGGACATTCGCGATATTCTCGCCGATCTCGACCAGGCCATCAGAGCCGCCAACTGACCGGGTTCAGCGGCCCAGCCAAGGCTCATGCGGCAAAATGGGAAAGGCGGCTTACAGCTACCAAAAGCTGAGAGCTCAGGCCTGACACCTGCTTTATGACAGATACGTTCAATCGCAGCGGCGCATCGCCGCCGGAACCGAAAACGGGAGCCAAAATCGTCGAGCCCACCTACGAAGGCGACTTTGTGCTCGACGGCCCGCTCCGGCTCGAATGCGGCCGCTCGCTGGACTGTCCCACGCTGCATTACGCCGTCTACGGCCGGCTGAATGCGGCGCGGGACAATGCCGTTCTGGTTTGCCACGCACTTTCGGGGTCGGCGCTGGTCGGCTCCTGGTGGCCTGAAGTCTTCGCTCCCGGGGCGGTTCTCTCGCTGAAGCACGACTTCGTCATCTGCATCAACATGCTGGGCTCCTGTTACGGCTCCACGGGGCCCGGTTCAGTGAATCCCGAGACAGGCCAACTGTACGGCCCCGACTTTCCGCTGGTGGGGGTCCGCGACAACGTGCGCGCCCAGGCCAGACTTCTTGACTCGCTCGGCATCCGCAAGCTGCGGCTCACGCTGGGGGGATCCATTGGCGGCATGCAGGCGCTGGATTGGACGATCTTGCATCCCGACCGCGTGGAGCGCGCTCTCATCGTCGGCGTCACGCCGCTTTCGGCGATGGGCCTGGCGCTGAATCACCTGCAGCGGCAGGCCATACAGCACGACCCCGAGTGGGACGGGGGCCGCTATCTTCCGCAGCGGCCTCCGCGGCGGGGCCTGGCTCTGGCCCGCCAGATCGCCATGATCAGCTACAAGTCAGCGCCGCTTTTCGACGAGCGCTTTGGCCGCCATCCCAACCGCAGCGGCGAAGATCCCTGGGCGGCCGACGGAGCCCATGGCGGACTAACCGGGGGGCGGTTCGACATAGCCGGATATCTCGACTACCAGGGCCAGCGCTTCATCGAGCGCTTCGATGCCAATGCCTACCTGGCCATTCTGCGCGCCATGGACACCTGGGATCCGCTGCGCGGCTACGAGTCGCCGCAGCAGGCCTTCGGCCGCATCAAGGCCGCTTTGAGCTTTATCGGCATCAGCTCCGACTGGCTCTTTCCCGCCGACGAAGTGCGCCGCTTTGCTGAATCGGTGCGCGCCGCCGGCGCCCAGGCGGACTATCGCGAGATGAAGAGCGAGCACGGGCACGACGCTTTTCTGGCCGAACAGGCCGAACTGGTCCGGTTGCTGCAGTAGGCTGTCCGCGCCCGCTGAAGCCACCGCTCTCTCGCTCCTTGCAGCCCTGCCCGGGATCGTTTCGCAAAACTCCCGGGAGCTTTTTTGCATCTTGCTTGTCAGGGGCAGGATGGCTTTTTATAATCCCCCTACACAGCAGTGAGGGCATGGTATCTTTATATCCGTCACCCCGGCGCCAACCGCCCAGCCCGGATGATGGCTGTTCCCTTCGCTGGCGAAGCAGTGAATCTTAACTTCCATTTCGGCAATTTCCAGGAGCATTGCATGAAGAAGTTAGTCTTTGCATCTGCGATGGCATTAGCAAGCATCTGCCTTGTCTCCACGCCCAGGCTGCAAGCCCAGGACGGGGGCCAGAGCAACGGCCAGATCAGCCTTCCTCCGGATCAATACAACGCCTATCAGAACTTCTCCACCCAGACCGATCCGACGCAAAAATGCGCGGCGGGGGAGAGCTTCCTCACCAGCTATCCGCAGAGCCAGGTGAAGAAGACCGTTCTCGATGGTCTCATCGACTGCTACAACGCGTTGAACCAGCCCGACAAGGTGAAGGGCGCGGCCAACCGGCTGCTGCAGATCGATCCCAACTATTTCAAGGCCTTCTTCGCCATCGTCTTCGTTGATAACCTGCAGTGCGTCAAGAGCGTCGACAATACAGGAGTCAGTACCGATCCACAGACCTGCGACGACGGGGCCGCGACGGCTCAAAAGGGACTCACCGTTCCCAAGCCGGCCGACATGTCTGACTCCGATTGGAAGAACCTTACCGCCAACGCCTACCCGATCTTTCACTCGGCCATTGCCTATGACGACCTGGTTTCGAAGAAGGATTACGCGGGCGCCATCAAGGAGTACACGGCAGAGTTGATGCTCTATCCGGCGCAGGCCTGCACGGTGCCCGGCCCCTGCCTGCAAGATACGTTGCGATTGGCCCAGGCCTACGCCAAGCCGGGTGCATCGCGCGATGAGGTCAAGGCGATTTGGTTCTATGCACGCGCCTGGGATTTTGCTCCCGCCGGGATCAAGCCGCAGATCGAGCAGTCGCTCGACTACTGGTACGACAGTTATCACGGCATGCTCGACGGGCAGGCCGCCATCACGCAGCAGATCAGCGCCATCAAGACGCAGGCTCAATCCACCTTGTTTCCGCCGGCAGACTTTCACCCGGCACCGGCGCCATCGCCCGGGGAGCTGGCCGACAAATACTGCGCTGTGGGCCCCGACGATCTGAAGAAGATGGCGCTTGGGGACAAAGAGTTCATCCTGGCAAACGCGTCGAAAGATTGCACCGACAGGCTTTGGGGCGTGATGCAAGCCCAGCAGACTCCGGTGCCAGGCGTGGTCGTCGCCGCTCCTGCTTCGGTGTTGAAGATCAGCGTGACCACCACCGCTTCGCCCAAGCCCAAGGATTACCTCGTGAAGCTCACCAATCCCGTGGCCTGCAACGCCGTTCCTGAGCCGCCTTCCGAGCTGCACATCAAGGAGGCGCAGGCCTACATTCTGGCCAACGGCGTCAAGGCGGATACCGACGCTATGGGCGATGCATTAACCGAGAGTGCGGCGCATCTGCACAAGATCACCATCGATCCGGGAGTGGGGGTTTTCAACGTGGCCGTCACCGAGGATGCCAAGAGCAGCCACACCGCCGACTTCATCGTGAACATGAAGGATCCGGCTTCATGCAAAGACGCTCCACCGACGGGGTGGGTCGGCTTTGAGTTCAAAATCCAGCCGAGCACGGAGCTCGACGGCACCTATGACCACTACACCAAGGTCGCGGCTTCGGGTTCCACGGCTGCGTCCGCCCAGATCGTGCTCACCGACGGCTTCGTGCAGCTGGAAAAGAAGGCAGCCCCGGTGCATCACCCGGCCAAGCCTTCGCCCGGGCACCACGCCGGAATGTAGTGCGGTTCACAATTTCTGGCGGGCGCGAGCCGGCCTCATCGATCTCCTGGAATGATCGAGGGCAGTTTGCTTCGGCGGCCTGCCCTTTTTCGTCGCGTGCGCGTGCTGAGCTCGCCCCCGCCCCCCACCATCTCCATACCTAAATACGTGAAAGGAGAGGGTTTATGGGAGGGGGGATTCTCCTAAGTTGTTCATTCTAAAGCGTCGGCTTTCGTAAATGCTTCATTTTGGGGCGGTTACGCCCAATTGGGACACCAGGAGCGCCCCATGACGCAAATGCGCGATTTTGCGGTCAAAATGGCGCATTTTGCGCATCGTTTTTGACGGTTTTTCGAAGATCGGTGCTGATTCCAAAAGAGTTAGATGGAAAATGTGCTCGAAAAAATGATTATTTTCCTCCCTTTCCAGGGGGCTTCCGGACCTGCCGAGTCGATCGGTTGCGCGCAGCTTGAGATGCAGACGTCATCGGAGGTTCCCCCTATTGTTTTTCAGCTTAGCCGGTGAGCGGGAAATGATCTGCAAAGTTTGGAGATTTTTTATTTACCGTGGAATGAGGGAGATGGCGTGGATTTGGCGGGGAGCGGGGGCTTGACAGTCGGTGAGGGTATGGACCGGGGAGATGTCTGACAGATTGAACCGGGGAGATAGCTGACACTGCTTCGAGGCGATGAGGACGTAAAACGAGCTCATGGCCTGGAAAACGAGCAGTGTGATGGACGAGAAGATTCGCTTTGTGTATGAGTACGAGCGAGATGAGGTGAGCATGCGGGAACTATGCGCGCGGTTTGA
>JASHQH010000193.1 GCA_030037635.1 Acidobacteriaceae bacterium | reverse complement strand
AGAAACTCGACGCTCTGCTTGTTCTCAAGCGGCACATCCTGCTCGCCGGCAATGGTTATCCCGTTGATTTCGAGTCCGGTGGCAAGATCGATAGGAAAGCCGCGGATCTCGTAGACGCCGTAGTAGCCGACCGGATCGTAGTCGTCGCCGACCGAGGCGTCGTTCTTCACGACATCGGAGAGCAGGCGCGAGACCTGATCGTTGAGCAGGTCGCGCGTGACCACCGAGGCTGAGAGCGGCACGTTCTTGAGCGGCTCGCCGCCCAGCGTCCCCACGGTGAGCGATTCGGGAAGATAGTTGTCCTGGACTTCGCCGTGAACGATGACGGTGGTGGTAACGGGAGCAATTTTGGGCGGCGCAGAAGTGGGATTCTGCTGGCCCGCCGGCGGAGCTGCGCTCGGAGCTGATGGCGCCTGCGCCGGAGTTTGCCCGCCGGCAATCAAGGCGAAACAGGAGATCAGAAATAGGAATCTGATGAAGAAAACCGAAGTGCGTGGAAAGAGAAATGAAGGATTGCTGACGGCGGCGGGCTGCATGGGCTCCTCCTGCTTCGGCGGTGCATGAAACAGAAGAGCTTTCGCTGCAAAGTGAGGTAAGGAAGAACGCCGCTCTAGAAAGCTTCCCACGCCGGTATTATCCGGATCGGGTTCGAGGGTATTTTCTCAGCCCCACAACGTGTGGAGCACCCCTGTTTCAATACGATTGAAACACCTTGCGGAAGGATTTGCAAATCGATCCTGCGAACGGAGCTAGAAGGTTCGGCTGGGCAAATGAAGCAAACGCATGGCTTCAACCTGGCGTGTGAGCCTCTGCGCCTGAGCCTGGCCGGCCAATGCAGAGACGCTGGCGCCCGACAGGACCTCGAGCATTGCCTGTTGTGCTTTGATCCAAACAGGGTGCGCCAGACAGCGCGGTTTTCTCGCACACGATCGTCCGGAGGCGAGGCACACATTCAGGCAGATGGAGCCATCGATGGCTTCGATCACATCGCGCATGGAGGCCGCGCGGCCGCGCGCGGTGATGCGAAAACCGCCCGATTGCCCGCGCCGTGAAGAAATCAATCCGGCGTGCGTGAGCTCTTGCAACACTTTGGAGAGAAAGCTCTCTGGCGCGTCCGCCGCCCGGGCCAGCGCGGGAAGTGAGATGCGCCCCTTGCCCGTTGGCGATGCCAACTGGATCATCACGCGAACAGCGTAATCGGCGGCGCGCGTCAACTGCATTGATGAACTCTGTCGCTTCATGAGGTCTTTTCCGGTGAAAATCAAGGTGAACAAGGGGCAGGCTAATTCAATCGGTCACAATCGGATGTGCTTTTCGTCACCGACGACGGGTTGGAGAGCACCATACGTTGTCAAGGAACTGGACAGAGTGTGTCCGAAAACCATCAGCCCGGGCAGAACCGGCGTCGATTGCGCAAAACCGGGGAGTGATTCTCGACCGGGAGGCTGGAGACCGCAATGGAAAAGCTGGCGGCAATCGGATGGCTTTTTCTGCTGGCCCTTCTCTCCGGCGTCGCGATGGCTTTGTTTGGGAAGCCTTTGCGGGCGCCACTTTCCGTCGTCCATAAGCTATCCGCCCTCGCGTGTATGGTGTTTCTTATCCTTCGCATCGGTGCGGTAATCCGGCTTTGCGAATCGCGGCCGCAGCTTTCAGCCACAATCGCGATGTTGATGATCGCACTCCTGGCAGCATTGGTTTCCGGAATCGTCGAAGGTATTCCGGCCCACGCAAACGCTCTCTGGCTGAACCTGCATCGGGCGGCTGCCATCGTGGCCACGATTGCCTGCGCGGTTGCGTGGCGGCTGGCCGCGGCCAAGTTGCACTAGCTGCGACTCCCCCCACACCCATGCTGGTCCGGTATAAGATCAGCAAATGCGGCGCAAGCCCCCCAAAGCGGTGCGCCATCCCACTTCCCTTGAAGATGGATGGGCGCAAAGGAAACAACCATGAATCGCAGAGAACTCTTCGCGGCCCTTGCCGCCACGGCCGTCGCCGGCGATGCGCTGGCCTGGGCCGATCCCAAGCCTGTAATGGGCTCCAAGGTCTTCGACTGGAACTCGCTTACTGACAAGCCGAACCCGAACGGCTCGGTGCGAACTGTGTGCAGTACGCCGACAGCCACACTCGAAAATCTCGAAATCCACATCACCACTCTCGATCCGGGCAAATCGCCGCATCCTCCGCACAAGCATCCCAACGAGGAGCTGATCATCTTGCGGCAGGGCACGGTCGAGACGCTCTCGAACGGGACGTGGATCCGCGTTGGTCCGGGATCGGTGATTTTCAACGGATCGAACCAGCTGCACGGGCTCAAGAACGTGGGAGCCGAGCCGGCGATTTATCACGTGGTCAACTTCAAGACGGCGGCCACGCCTTCGGCGTAGAAGCGGCAGAGGCGGCGGAGTTGGCGCTGTTCGCGGAGTGAGAAAAACCATCCGCTATTTCTTGCGGAACCGCCCCGCCAGGTTCTCCGCGCCGCGCGCCAGAATGCCCACGTCGCTGCCGATGGCTGTGAAGTTAAAGCCCATCTCGAAGAGGGCCTCTGCGTCGTCCGGGTTGCCGGTCAGCATCCCGGCGGATTTGCCGGCTGCGCGAATGCGTCTGCCCGCATCCCTGATGGCATCCTGCACCTCAGGATGCTTGGGATTGCCGAGATGGCCGGAGGCGGCAGCCAGATCGCTGGGGCCGATAAAAATGCCGTCAACGCCCTCGACGGCCGCCACGGCTTCGATCTCCTTGAGTGCGGCCTTGGTTTCGAGCTGCACCAGCACGCAGGTCTCGTGGTGCGCGTTGCGGTGGTAGCCCTGGATGCGGCCGTAGTCAGCGGCCCGCGGAGTGACCGCGACACCGCGAATCCCCAGCGGCGGATAGCGTGCTGCCGCCACAGCCTTGCGGGCCTCGTCGGCATTCTGCACAAAGGGAACCAGCAGGGACCGTGCGCCTACGTCGAGCGCGCGCTTGATAATGACCGGCTCGTTCCAGGGCACGCGAAAGACGGGCTCGGCCGTGCCGCCGCGCATGGCCTGCAACTGGGGCAGCAGCGTGGTGATGTCGTTCGGCGCGTGCTCGCCGTCGATTACGATCCAATCGAATCCCGCGCCGGCCAGGATTTCGGCGGCAATAGGGCTGGCCAGGCTGCACCACAGACCGACCTGGCGTTCCAGGTGTGCGAGGGCCTGCTTGAACGCGTTATGCGGGAAGTTTGTGGGCCGTTCGGGCATAGGTTGGTTCTCCTCTCAGGCTGGTTCAGGCCGGCTGAAGTCAAGTCGCTTGATCTCTCCAACGATGAGGGCATAGCTGAGGATGACGCAAAAAGCCGTACATGAAATAAAGACCAGCGCCCCGTTGTAGGAATTTGTCCTCACGACAATCGGGCCAATGATAAGCGGTGTGGTAATGCCGGCCAGATTGCCGAAGAGATTGAAGAGCGCACCATTGATGCCAACCATGCCCTTCGGCGACGTGTCGGAGATGACCGTCCAGCCCAGCGCCCCAATGCCTTTGCCGAAAAACGAAATGGACATGAACAGAAGCATCAAACTCTGTGATGCCGCGTAGTTGCAAACGATGATGGTCATCGCCAGCACCATGCCCGCCATAATGGGAAGCTTGCGCGCGAAGCTGAGCGAGTGACCGTTGCGCAAGAGCCTGTCAGAGATGATGCCGCCCAGAATCCCGCCCACGCCTCCGCACAGGCCGGGCACAGCGGCCGCGAATCCGACCTTGAGCACCGACATGTGGCGAGCCTGCGCAAGATAGAGCGGAAACCAGGTGAGAAAGAACCAGGTAAGCGTGGTGATGCAGAACTGTCCGATGTAGACGCCCACCAGCATGCGATAACTGAGGAGCATCTTCACCGTGGCCCAGGTGAGCGTATTCTTCTTCGCGCTTGCGGCGGAGTCGGTGTTCACCAGCCCGCCGCCGCGCTCGATAAATTCGATTTCGGCCTGCGAGATGCGGGCGTGTTCCTTCACCCCGTACATGTTTGTATACCAGACCATCGTGAGCAGACAGCCGAGCCCGCCCATAAACCAGAAACAACTGCGCCAGCCCGCAATGTGGATGAGCCATCCGAAGATGGGCGCGAAAATGGGCAGGGCGAAATATTGCGAGGCATTGAAGATGGCCGAGGCGCGCCCACGCTCAGAAGTAGGAAACCACGCAGCCACGATGCGGCCGTTGCCCGGAAAGACCGGCGATTGAAACAAGCCGGAGAGTACGCGCAGAACAAAGATGGCAGTGAATGCGGCACTGGCTGCCAGATAGCCCGCGAAGGCGGTGAGAAATGCGCATACCGACCAGCCGATGATGGCCATGCCGTAGACGCGCCTGGAGCCGAAGCGGTCGAGCAGGCCGCCCGACGGCAATTGGCCCAGCGCGTAGGCGATGCCGAACGCGAACAGCAGGCTGCCCATGTGCTTGCTCAAATCCAGATTCGGCGGCATTGCGGAAACTGCCTGCGACAGCGCCGAGCGGTCAGCGAAGCTGAAGCAGCTGACTACGAACAGCAGCGTGATGATGAGGTAGCGGACGCGAGTTTGGCGCGTTTCAGCCAAGAATTTCCTTTCGTCGCGAGTGGTTGCGCTCCACTGCGATTCGTTTTCACGGTACCATGCTCGCGCTCGTGCTCAAGCCGGCTCGTAGACTGACTGAATCAGCCCGCGAATATAGCCATAGCAATAGGCGAAGGACTGCAAATCATCAGGATCGGCGCCGTTGGCAGCCAGAGGCACGTGATCGGGCATGAGCATGCCGGAGTAGCCCACTTCCTTGTACACGCGAATGGCTTTGACGAAATCCACGTCGCCCTCGTCGGGATAAACCTCGATGAAATCGTTGCGATGGCCGCGAATGTTGCGGAAATGCACGTTGAAGATTTTCTGGCGCATGCCAAAGTAGCGGATCACGTCGAAGATCTGCGTGCCCGGGTCTTCCAGGTCCTCTGAGATCGTTCCCTGGCAGAAATTCAGGCCGTGATAAGGGCTCTCCCGGATAGTGAGGAACTTCTTCAACCCATCGACGGTGCCCAGCACGCGATTCACGCCCTGGTAGCCTTCGGGCGGTACTCCGGGATCCTGGGGATGGCACGCCATGCGGATTTTGTATTCGTTGGCGACGGGAATGACGCGATCGAGGAACCAGGTAATGCGCTCCCAGAAGGCGTCAGCGTCAACCGCGCCCGCCTTGGTGAGTGGGGTTTCGGGATGCGCCTCGGAGAGCTTCCACTGGTGGTAGAGCGCGTCGCCGCGGCCCGACACGCGGCCTGTACGCAGCACGCCCAGAATGCTCATGTTGTACTTGATGGCCGGAATGCCGGCCTGCGCGCAGTTGCGGATAAAGGTTTGCAATTGCTCGATATCGCGGTCGCGCTCCGGGCTCTGGGCAAGCATGATGGCAGGATGCTTTTCACGGTCGATGTAGCTCGACTCGAGGAAGGGCGGCGCGGTGCAGTCGATGCTGATGCCGTACCTGCCGGCCATATCGGTCATGCGCTTGAGTTCATCGACGGTGGCGTAGAGGCGGTCGCCCTCGATTTGCGGATAGCCGCAAATATTGCGCACGCTATAGCGGGCCAGGTACTTGAGGTGCACGTCGTTGGTGGGATGTGTCTGGTCGCCGAGTTTCATGCGCGCCGGCGGAGGCGGGGCCGGCTCAGCGCCGGCTGGCCCGGAAGCAATGGCGTTCGAGGCCAGGATGCCGGCCGCGCCGCTTGAAACCAGAAATTCTCTTCGGTTCATGAGTGGTTTTCCTTTGGCGTCGTCCTCCACCTTGTATGCGAACGGGCGCCGGTCTGTAAAGGTGTGGTGAGGCCACGCGGCTCGACAGGGAACAAGAGAACAGAAAGCCCCAGAGCTAACATAGATTCATGGTCTCCGGCGAGCCACGATATATCCGCGTTCATGCCGACGACAATGTGGCCATTGTCGTAAACCAGGGCGGACTGGCAGCGGGCAGCCGCTTCGACTCCGGATTGGAGTTGCGGGAGTCCGTTCCCGAGGGGCACAAAGTTGCGCTCACGGATTTCGCCAAGGGCGAGGCAATCCTGCGCTACGGCGTCACCATCGGCTACGCCAATCGCGACATCAAGCGCGGCAGTTGGGTGCACGAAGGGCTGATGACGGAACCGGAAGCGCCGCCATTGGACGGCTGTCCGCTGGCGACGGCTACGCCCCGGCCGTTGCCGCCGCTCGAGGGATACACCTTCGAGGGTTACCGGAATGCTGACGGCTCCGTGGGCACCAAAAACATCCTCGGCATCAGCACCACGGTGCAGTGTGTGGCCGCGACCGTCGACTACGCGGTGCGCCGCATCAAAGCCGAGATCCTGTCGCGCTATCCGAATGTCGACGACGTTGTGGCCATTACGCATCCCTACGGCTGCGGCGT
>JASHQH010000192.1 GCA_030037635.1 Acidobacteriaceae bacterium | reverse complement strand
TGGCTGCAACCAGCTCGGGGCGGGCTTCATCGGGTTTGTTTTGTCTGGCAAGAAGCAGCCCGAGAGAGATGTGCGCCTCGAACGAATTCGGGTTGGCGGCGATGGCGCGACGATAGAGGGCCGCCGCGTCGTCAAGACGGTTCTGGGCGTCGGCCACGTAGCCGGCGTCGAAGAGAGCTCGTGCATCCGTGGGGTGGGCGGCGATCCAGGGTTCCAGCCTGGCCTCGGCGGTCTTCCAGTCGGAGTTGGCAATCGCGGCTTCGGCATCGGCGACTTGAGCAGGGATGGATCGAGTGGCTGCGGAAGTTTCGGCTGGGGCCGACGGAGCTGACTGCGAAGATGGCGACGAATTCTGGGCGGAAGCAGTGACTGATCGGAAAATCAGGGGCAAAAAGAGCAGAAAGAGAGCGAAGCGAGTCACGAAAGACCTCAAGTAACAGTTTAATGGGGGCGATTGCGACGGAACGAGCCGGGCTGAATTTGAGTGGTGCCCGGAGGGACCGAGGTCCTTGCAACATCTTGCAAAGCTTGGTGCACGCGATTTACCCACAGGATGGGTTCTGCGGCTGTGCCTCTTGAGAGCGATTTCGGACTCCAGCAGTGTCGAGCGAGTTGAGGTCATTGGACTTGGGCAGCACGGAGTCAGCGTGGCACGTCTGGGGGCAGGCGCGAACAGGCAACTTGGCCCGGAGGCACCGCATCGATCCTAATAAGGTCGTGTTGCACGAGGCCTGATGTGGAGGCATGAAGGCACCGAGGTTGCCTCACGCCGTCCGTCGGGGCGCTTGGGGAAAAACCAACCAAGAGCGAGGTGATTCGGGGTGGGTCGAGCCATGCAAGATGATCGAGGTGAACCAATGACATTTGTCTCCATGCAACATATGCCCCTGACGCGTGCCTATCTTTGCCAGGATTGCAACTGTATCGGAAACTGCGCGGAACAATGCCCGGCCTGCGCTTCCCACGCTCTGATTGGGCTGGCCGGCGTGCTGAACCGCGACGCGAAGGACGATACCCCGCACGCGTTGGCGCACATGCAGCCCCTGGCCGCATAGAATTATTTAGATTTCGCAGAATTTCTCCCAGACAACGGGTTGCGCGCGGAGCCGTGAGCTAGACTTGGCCTTTCTTCGGCCGGGAAGCGCAAAGGCATGCCACACCCGGGAGTTCAGTTCCTTTGTGTCATGCCCTCCCACAGGGCAAAGAGGCCTTGGCACGCCCCTTGCCGGCCAATTTATAATGAAAGATGGACGGTTGTGCCCTGAGGCTCGCAGAGTGCGCTGTGGCGCGGCCGGACGAAATCATTCCGGCAGAATCCCCATTGAACGACTCCATCGTCATCCGCGGTGCGCGGACGCACAATTTGAAAAACCTGACCTGCGAGATCCCTCATGGGAAGCTGACTGTGATCAGCGGCGTTTCGGGTTCGGGCAAGAGCTCGCTGGCCTTCGACACCATCTATGCCGAGGGGCAGCGGCGTTATGTGGAATCGCTTTCGGCTTACGCACGGCAGTTTTTGGAACGGATTGAAAAACCAGACGTGGATGAGATCGACGGGATGGCCCCGGCGATTGCCATCAAGCAGAAGAATACGACGCGCAATCCGCGCTCAACGGTGGCCACGGCGACCGAGATTTACGACTACCTGCGCCTGCTATATGCGCGCTGCGGCGAGGTTCACTGTGTTGACTGCGACGGCCTGGTGAAGCGCGATTCCGTTGATGAGGCGGCGGAAGCGATTCTGGCGCTGGGCGACGGAACGCGGCTGAATGTGCTGTTTCCCGTGGCGAGCGCCGCGGCGACGGCGGGAACGAATGTGAAGGCAGTGAGTACCGCGGGTCGTGCGGCGAAGGCCAGAACCGCTTCGAGGAGCAAGACGCCGGCGAAGAGCGCTGATTCGCCGCACATGGAAGCCATGAAAGCGAGGTTGACGGAGCTGCGCTCGAGCGGATTCAACCGGCTGTGGCAAAAGGGTAAGATCTTCGAGTTTTCGACTCCGGAATCGCTGATTGATGTGGATTTTTCCGCTCCACTGTTTGTGCTTTTGGACCGGATTGTCGTCAGCCCGGACAACCGCTCGCGCATTGTAGACGCCGTGGAGACGGCATATCGCGAAGCAGGCGAAGCCATCGTTGAAGAAGTTCCTCGCGACGAGACGGCCGAGCGCAGAGGGCTGCGCTTTTCCGGCGCCTACGAGTGCACCAACTGCCACCGGCCGGCGCGCGAGCCCGAGTCAAGGCTGTTCAGCTTCAACAATCCCTTCGGCGCGTGCCCGCGTTGTCAGGGATTCGGCAACACCGTGGACTACGATCTGAACCTGGTGATTCCGGACCCGGGGCTAACTTTGGCGGGTGGCGCGATCGATCCGTGGAATCGGCCCAAGTACCGGCCATGGTTCAGCGAGTTGCGCAAGCGTGCGACAGAACTCGGCGTAAAGCTGGATGTGCCGTGGCGCGATCTGCCCGAGGCGGTGCGCGAGACGGTACTGCGCGGCAAGGACGGGTTCCCGGGAGTGATGGGATTCTTTGCGCAGCTGGAGCGCAAGAAATACAAGCTGCACGTGCGCGTCATGCTGAGCAAGTATCGCGGTTACGCGGAGTGTCCGGATTGTCGAGGACAGCGCCTGCGCGCCGAGGCCAGGGCGGTGCGCATTGCGGGCAAGAACATCTGCCAGGCGACGGCGATGACCATTGCGCAGGCCAAGGAGTTTTTCGATGGGCTGCAGCTGACTGCGATGCAGGAGGAGATTGCCGGGCCGATTTTGACCGAGGTGCGGCAACGATTGAGTTTTCTGGTTGCCGTCGGATTGGAGTATTTGACGCTGGACCGCCTGGCTTCGACGCTTTCCGGCGGCGAGGCGCAGCGGATTCAACTGGCGACATCGCTGGGATCGCGGCTGGTGGGCGCTCTTTATGTGCTCGATGAGCCTTCGATCGGACTACACACGCGCGACACGGCGCGCCTGATCCATATTCTTGAGGAGCTGCGCGACCTGGGCAACACGATCCTGGTGGTGGAGCACGACGCCGACATTCTGCGTGCGGCCGATCATCTGCTCGATCTGGGACCGGGAGCGGGTGAATTCGGCGGGAAGCTCCTTGCGGACGGCGTGCTTGCCGAAATCGAGGCCAACCCCAACTCGCTCACCGGTCGCTACCTGAGCGGAAAAATCGCGATTCCGGCTCCCACGCGGCGGCGTACGCCGGGACGCGAGAAGCTGGTGCTGCGCGGCGCACGAGCCAACAATTTGCGCGGGCTCGACGTGACCATTCCACTCGGTCTGCTGGTGGCCGTGACGGGAGTTTCAGGGTCAGGTAAGTCCACGCTGGTGCACCAGGTGCTGTATCGCGCCGTGGCGCGGGCGCTGGGTCAAACCGATGGCGGCGACCCCTCGGGAAGTTTTTCGTCGCTCAGTGGTGTGGAGAGGCTCAATGATGTGGTCCTGGTGGATCAGACGCCAATTGGACGAACGCCGCGATCGAATCCCATTACATACATCAAAGGATTCGATCTGATTCGCGAAATGTTTGCGGCGCAACCGGACGCCAAGCGGCTGGGGCTTACGCCGGGGCATTTTTCGTTTAACGTGCCGGGTGGCCGTTGCAACACCTGCGAAGGCGACGGCACGGTGACGGTGGAGATGCAGTTCCTGGCCGACGTGGAGCTGCCGTGCGAGGACTGCAACGGCACGCGCTACCAGGCGAAGATTCTCGAAGTGCAATACAAAGGCAAGAACGTCCACGACGTGCTGCAGATGACGGTGAAGGAGGCGCTGCGCTTTTTTGCCGGGCAGACGCGCCTGCTGGAGAAGCTGGCTGTGCTGGATGAGATTGGGCTTGGGTACCTGCGTTTGGGGCAGTCGGCGACCACGCTTTCAGGCGGCGAGGCGCAACGCGTAAAGCTGGCCGCGCATCTGGCCGGGGTGCGGGCGGTGAATGCCGCAGCCAAGCCGTCGCAGGCCAGTCGTGTGCTGTACATTCTCGATGAACCGACCACGGGACTTCACTTTGACGATGTGTCCAAGCTGCTGACGGCATTTCGCAAGCTCATCGACGGCGGCGGCTCGCTGATTGTGATCGAACACAACCTGGACGTGATCAAGAGCGCCGATTGGGTGATCGATCTGGGCCCTGAGGGCGGCGACGCGGGCGGGCGCATCGTGGCCGAAGGCCCGCCAGAGGAGATTGCGGCGAATCTGCATTCGCACACGGGGAAGTGGCTGGCGCGGGTGCTGTGAGGTCATGGCTGTCAGGGTTGCGTTTTGTACTCCTCCAGCTGCTTTGCCTGCATAGCTTGGTCAGGAACGCCAAGCTGCATGCGCAGGGAGTCGGAAATCAGGTCGCGGTCGTATGGAGCCTGCGTCCACTGCTGCTGCGCGCCGCGTTTAAACTGGGTTCCAAAGATCTGTTTTTGCCCGATGTTTTCGAGATACCGGTCAAGAGTAGCTGCTGCGATCCAGATGGCCGTTGAATCGCCCTTTGAAACCGCCACCATCGCCAGCGTGTGGGCCAACAGATAATCCTGCGGTGAATCGCCATGCTGGAAGACAAAAGCCGCTTCTTCAAAGTCCTTGCCGGTGTGCAGCGCTCCTGCGGCCAGCAGCTTCCGCGTCTGTTCCCGTCGCTCCGCATCAGTGCGCGTCACGGTAGGCCAGTCGGGATGCGGAGTCAGACGTACGTGTTGGTCCTCGTCGAAGATGGCCTTCATTTCGGCGCTGGGAACTTCCGAGTCCCCGACGGTGTAGACGCGGTTCGGCTGCCAGTCGGTGGCGACTACGGCACCGACCTTGGCGCGTTCGACGATAAATGGCTCAACCACCGCGCCTGCCGGAATGTCGAAACTGAGTTCGGCACGACTGCCGTCCAAGGTCATGACGTAGCTGTCCTCATCTTCGGGATCATTCGCGTTTTGGGTCGTAAAATGCAGTGCGCCATTTTTGAAGGTGCACCCAACCAACTTATCGCGGCGGATGCCTCCGCGCATGTTGGCGAAGAGGAGATTGTTGGTAGAAGAGAATTTCGCGGGGTGATCGAGGCTGCCCGCCATGCAGCCATTCGAAGCCGTCAAATTGAGCACGAAGAGGTTTCGCTCGCCGAGCCGCATGATCCACGTTCCGGAGAAGTCCCTCAAATCCGCTGCCGCGGCCGAATTTAGCGCGATCGCGCCGACCAAGATTGCTGCCAGAGGTTGGATTGACTTGATTCGCATGCCGGGGCCTCCGAGGGTCTGACGTGGGTTGATCGAAAGAGTATCGTGTCGAAGTCAATCGGATGGCAGTGCCGGAGCGGCGTAACGCGAGAAGCACCAGCCAATGCCGTGCAGCCAGCAGGATTTATCTTTCTCGTGTACGTCACAGCGCAGCGACTGCACAGGAGCGCCATGGTCGCGGCGGAGCGCGCGGGCAAGCTCGTGGCTGATGGCAGGATCGCGCGCACCGCAAAAATCCACAAAGAAGACCGCGCCGATAAGGGCAGCCGCGAAGCGGTCAAGGCTTTTGCGCGCCAGGTGCGCCACGGTTCCCGGCCCGTGCGTTGAGGTGAGCGGAAAGAGAAGCTTGCCTTGGGGCTTGAGGGCGTCGAGCCAGGCGGTGAGCGGGTGGGTGGCGCCGGCGCTGACGACGATGATATCGGCCGGTTGGAAAGGGCCGTGTGCCCCGTCTGCATGGATGACGGTGACCTGCGGCCAAGGCTCCAAAGCAAGACGCGCCCGGGCGGCGAGACCTTCGTCGATCTCGACGGCGGTGACCTTGCCGGATGGGCCAGTGAGCTCGGCGAGGATGGCGGAGTAGTAGCCCGTTCCGCAGCCGAGATGGAGAATGGAATCGCCCGGACGGACATCGACAAGGCTGAAGTGAATGGCCCACAGGCTGGGTTGGCCGTTATTGAGATGCTTGGCCTCGTCAAGGACGATAAGGGCGTCGCGATACAGTTGGCGCGGGTCAGCGTCTTCGGTCACCCAGCCGGAGCCGCTGCTTTGAATGACCCAAGGCCCGGAGCCAACAAAGCGTTCGCGCGGCACGGTGGCGAATGCTTCCAGCAGCGCCGGCGAACGAATGTTGTTGACGCGAAACAACTCCTTGGCGTAGAAGCGCCGCGCCGATTCAATCGAGTTTGCGGTCTGGCTTTCGGTCATGCCCATTGGCGCTCACAGGGCCCGCTGCAACACCTCAGGCACGGATTATAGGGCGCGGCCGCGTTCTTGCGCTTCGGACGAGTGCCCGTGGAAGAAAGAAGTAACGTTAACGCCAACGATTACGGAGTTGCCAGCAGGACCACGGATTGGATAGAAAGAGGAGAACGAACAAATAAGGAAAAACTCATGGTGAGTATCTCTTCTGGGCCGGCCACGAGGGACCATACGCCACCGCCGGACAATGAGGACGTGCAGGCGCCTTTGATTCCAGCCGGGCGCATGCTGCCATTCATTCTGGTCACAGCGCTGTTCTTCCTGTGGGGCGTGCCCAACAACTTCAACGACATTCTGATCCGCCAGTTCATGAAGTCGTTCGAGATCAACCGGCTCCAAGCGGGCCTGGTGCAATTTGCGTTTTATCTTGGATATTTTTTGCTGGCCATGCCAGCGGCGCAGTTAATGCGGCGCGCGGGATACAAAGCGGGCATCCTGGTCGGTCTCTGCCTTTACGGCGCAGGTTGCGTACTGTTCTGGCCGGCAGCGATCGTGGCAAAGTACTGGTTTTTTCTTACCGCGCTCTTCGTCATTGCCAGCGGGCTGGCGTTCCTTGAAACCGCGTCGAGCCCGTTCATCCTGCAACTGGGCGATCCCAGGAGCGCCGCGCGGCGCATTAATCTTTCGCAGGCTTTCAATCCGCTGGGCAGCATTTCGGCTGTGCTGGTCGGCAGCCGGTTCATTTTTTCGGGGATCGAATTGAAGCCGGCCCAGGTTGTGACCATGCAGGCGGCGGGAACCTACCAAGCCTATCTGCGTTCGGAGACGCTGCGCGTGGTGGCGCCGTATCTAGGGCTGGGAGCGATTGTCCTCTTCTGGGCGATTCTGATCGCGCGCACGCCGTTTCCGCACACAGGTCTCGATTTCTCGCAGAGCACGCTCGCTGCCGACCACTCCAAGCCGCTCTGGAAGCGGAGGCATTTTGTCTTTGCGGTGATCGCACAGTTCCTGTATGTGGGCGCCCAGGTCAGCACCTGGAGCTACATGATTCCCTACGTGATCTCCGGGACCGGTATCGGCGAGCGGCCGGCGGGCTATTGGCTCACGGGCGCGCTTGTGGCGTTTACAGCAGGTCGATTCTTTTCGGCGTGGCTGCTGCGCTTTGTATCGGCTCCGCATCTGCTGGGCGGCTATGCGGTGCTCAACGCAGCCATCTGCGGTCTGGCGATGATGCGCCCGGGTTGGCTCGGAGTCTGCTCGCTGGTCGCTGTCAGCTTCCTTATGTCAACCATGTTCCCATCGATTTTTGCGCTCGGCACGAGGGGCCTGGGAACCCGGACCAAGAGCGGCTCGGCCCTGATCGTGATGGCCATTATCGGCGGCGCGCTGATCACGCTGGTGATGGGCAAGATCGCGGACCGCGTGAGCATTGCGGCCGGCTACCTTGTGCCGGCGATCTGCTTTGTGGGTATCGCGCTCTACGGGTGGTTTGGATCGCGGCTCGATGCCGAGGAGATTGCGGGCGCGGAAGCAGGCGCGGCGACTTCGAAGGGCTGAAGCGTCTTACGGCGCTCATTCAGCCACGACCGGATTGGTGAGCGCGCCTACGCCTTCGATGCTGACGGTAACTGTATCGCCGGGTTTGAGCCAGCGCTGGGGTTTCCGGCCCATGCCCACGCCCGCCGGCGTGCCGGTGGAGACGATGTCGCCGGGCAGCAGCGGCGTGATGGACGAAATGTACTCGATGAGTTCGGGAATTTTGAAAATCAGCTCACGGGTGTTCGAGTTTTGCAACACTTCGCCGTTGATGTCAAGACGGATAGGCAACTCGTGCGGGTCGGCGATCTGGTCGGCGGTGATGATAGCCGGACCCATGGGGCAAAAGGTAGGGAAGCTCTTGGCCAGTGACCACTGCGAGGTGGCCCGCTGCACGTCACGCGCGCTCACGTCGTTGATGATGGTGTAGCCGTAGACGTGCTCGCGCCACGCCGAGGCGGAAATGCGGTAGCCGCCCTTGCTGATGACGAAGGCCAACTCGGCTTCGTAGTCGGGCTCATTGGAATTCTTGGGCAGCACAATGGCGTCGCCTGGGCCGACGATTGCGGTGCGCAGCTTGAAAAAGACGACCGGCACTGCCGGTAGCGTCATTTTTGATTCGGCGGCGTGGTCACGGTAGTTCAACCCGATGGCGAAGACGCGCGGAGGGTTGGCGAGCGGCGCGTGCAGGCGCACCTGGCTCAGCCGGTAGCCGGGAAGGGCACTGGGCTTGGCGAACTTATCGATGGCAGTAACGCCGGCGGCAATTGCGGCCAGCGTGTCGGCATATCGCGCACTGGACAAATCCGCGATCAGGCCGGTGTCTTCGATGAGCGCACCGGGACGTGGATTGCCACCCGCCAGGGAAAACGAGACCAGATGCATCAGCCCCCACCTCTTTGGGAAGTGTAAATGCGCGCGGCGTCAGGCCGCAGTCCATCCGCCGTCGAGGGTGAGCAGCGTGCCGGTAACGAAGGCAGCTTCGTCGGAGGCGAGATAACGGATCGCAGAGGCAACTTCTTCAGGGCGGCCGAGGCGGCCGACGGGCTGACGGGCGCGCAATTCAGCGCGTATTTCTTCCTTGTTGTGCTTGTGAAATTTTTCCAGGTAGCCCTCGACGAAAGGTGTTTGCACGGTGCCTGGGCAGACGGCATTCACGCGCAGCGTTCTGGGGTACTCGGCGGCGAGCTGGCGCGTCATGGCAACCACGGCGCCCTTGCTGGTGCAGTAGGCAAAGCGCTCTTTGATGCCGACCAGGCCGGAAACAGAGGCAACGTTGACAACGGCGCCCAGCGCTTCATGACGCTCCCGGGCGCCGAGGAGCAAAGGTAAGAAGCCGCGCGTAACCAGATAGACCGAGCGCACGTTGATATTCATCAGGCGGTCGAAGTCCTCCGGCTCGGTAGCCTCAATGGAGCCGACGTGGCCGACGCCGGCATTGTTGACGAGGATGTCGAGGAACTCGATTTGCGCGAGAGCCGCCGAGATGGATTTGGCGCTCGTGACGTCGAGATGCAGCGCGTGAGCGCTCGGAATCGTGGCCGCGAGAGATTCAGCGGCGGGTATATTGATGTCCGCGATCCAGACTTCGGCTCCAGCACGGGCAAGCTCCTTCACCGTAGCTTCGCCAATGCCGCTCGCGCCTCCGGTGACGAGAGCGATGCGATGGTTCAGACGAAATGGATCGGGAGAAGGTTGCAATTGGATACACCGCCTACTTCTTCCGCGCGTCGGCAATCACCTTCAGGTACGCGCGGGCAGTTTCGGTGATGGTTCCGGGACGGCCCCCGTCAACGGCGGCGAGATCAACCAGGTCGCTGCCTACGCCAAGGGCGCGCGCGCCGGCCTTGATAAAGCTTTCAGCCGTCTGCAACGTAACGCCGCCCGTGGGAATGAGCTTGAGATGCGGGAAGGGCGCAAGCAGCGCCCTAAGGTAGCTGGCGCCGCCGACAGCAGAGCAGGGAAAAATCTTGACATAGTCGGCGCCTGCGTTCCACGCGGTGTTGGCCTCAGTGGGTGTGAGGGCGCCGGGGCAGGAAATCTTGTTGTTCTTCTTGGTGAGGGCGATGACGTCGGGATGAAGGCTCGGGCTGACGACGAACTCCGCACCGGCATCAATGGTGGCCTGCGCCTGATCGGTAGTGGTGACGGTGCCGGAGCCGAGCAAAAGCTTCGTTCCGTATTCCTTCTTGAGTTCTTTCAAGAGATCGACAGCGCCGGGGACGGTCATCGTGACCTCGACCACGGTGACGCCGCCGGTAATCATGGCGTCGACCACGGCCCGGCCCTGAGCAACACTTTTTGCGCGCAAAACGGGAATGAGGCCGACGCGCTCGATGATTTGCTGGGTGGTTTCGGGCATGGGTCCTTTCAGCGGAGCGAGCGGTGTTGGCGGAGTCAACGGCGTCAGCCGCGCTTCGCGCGTGCTGGCAAGCTCGCGTGCTCTTGCGCGTTTCGCGAGTCAGCGCGCAATCCGCGCCGAACCTCCTTTGATCAGCCGTTCGACCTCGGCCAATGTTGCCATGCTGGTGTCGCCGGGGGTGGTCATGGCCAGCGCGCCGTGGGCCACGCCGCATTTTACGGCCCACTCAATGCCTTTGCCCTCAAGCAGGCCGTAAATCAGGCCGGAAGCGAAGCTGTCGCCGCCCCCAACGCGATCGAAAATATCGATTTCACGCTGGGGCACGTGGACAAGGTTGTCTTCATAGAGCGCGATGGCGCCCCAGGCGTTGCGGCTGGCGGATTGCGCAGTGCGCAGCGTGCTGGCCACGAGTTTCAAGTTGGGAAACGCGGCCGCCACTTCGCGCAGCATCTCCTCATAGCTCGCGATCGGCAATTCGGCGAAATCGTCGCCCACGCCCTTGATCGCGATGCCAAGCATAGCCGAAAAATCTTCCTCATTGCCGAGGAGAACATCAACTTTGCGCACGAGTTCCCGGTTCACCTCCTGCGCCTTCGCCTTGCCGCCGATCGATTTCCAGAGCGATTCACGGTAGTTGAGGTCATAGGAGATGGGCGTGCCGTATTTGCGAGCGGCGTTCGTGGCTTCAACGGCAACTTCGGCCGTGGATGCGGAGAGCGCGGCGAAGATCCCGCCGGTGTGCATCCAACGCGAGCCATTTCCACCCCAGAAAGCAGAATTCGCTTCCTGGGCGCTCCGGGCATTTTCCAGGCCGAAAATTGATTCCCAATCAAAGTCGCCCGGCTTGACCTGGCTGATAGCGGTGTGGCCGCGGTCGGAGCAGCCAACCGCGGCGCGCACGCCAAAGCCACGCTCGGTAAAGTTGAGGCCATTGCGAACGGTGCGTCCGACACCGTCATAAGGAACCCAGCGGATGAGGGATGTGTCGACGCCGCCCTGGAGAACGAAGTCTTCGACGAGGCGGCCGACAGAATTATCAGCGAGCGCGGTGACGACTGCAGTGCGCAAGCCGAAGCAGCGGCGCAGGCCGCGGGCAACGTTGTACTCACCGCCGCCCTCCCACACCTGGAACTGGCGCGCGGTGTGGATGCGCGTCTCGCGGGGGTCGAAGCGAAGCATAACTTCGCCCAGGCTAACGCAATCCCAGCGGCGCGCGGGGTCGGGAATTAACAGACGTTTCATCGCCAAGACCATACTGTAACGCAAGGGGCTAGGAGTGGTCAGCGAGCGGCTGCACGCAGGACTCAGGCCGGAGGGATCATTTAGGCTGTGTGGCGAGAGAAATTTCGGGCTGAGGGCGAGCACGGAATCCACGGAAAGGGAAGGCATGGCAGAGCAACGGAAGTTGCGGATGGGGATGGTGGGCGGAGGGCCAGGCGCGTTTATCGGGCCCGTGCACCGCATTGCAGCGGAGTTGGACGGCAAGATCGAGCTGGTGGCGGGAGCGTTCTCGCAATCGCCAGAGGGCTCGCGGCGGGCGGGCGCTACGTATCGCATCGATCCCTCACGTGCCTATGGCGATTACCAGCAGATGCTGGAGGCCGAACGCAAGCGCGCCGATGCAATCGACTTTGTGGCCATTGTGACGCCGAATCATTTGCATTTGCCGATTGCACTGGCTGCGCTGGAGGCGGGCATTCCGGTGATGAGCGACAAGCCGGCCACGGCGAGTTACGAGGAGGCGCTGAAGCTGGCAGTGGCTGTGGCGAAGAGCGGGCTGCCGTACGGATTGACGCACACTTACGCCGGCTACCAGATGGTGCGCGAAGCGCGGGCGATGTGCGCGGCGGGCAAACTGGGCGCGATTCGTAAGGTTGCGGTGGAGTATTTTCAGGGGTGGTTGAGCGGGCCGCTTGAAGGGACGGGGCATAAGCAGGCGGCATGGCGCACAGACCCGGCGCGCAGCGGGTCCGGGGGCGCAATTGGCGACATCGGCACGCATGCCTTTCACCTGCTCGAGTACGTGAGCGGGCTCAAAGTCACGGAGATGAACGCGACCTTGCGTACGGTGGTGCCGGGGCGCAAGCTCGACGACGACTGCAATGCGTTCTTGCGCATGAACAACGGCGCCGCGGGAACGCTGGCCTGCTCGCAGGTAGCGGCCGGGGAGATGAACGAGCTCCTTCTGCGCATTTACGGCGAGAAGGGATCGCTCGAGTGGCAACAGCAGGATCCGAACCGGCTCGTCGTGCGATGGCTCGACAAACCGGAGGAGGTTTATCATGCGGCGGCGAGCTATCTCGGCGCCGATGCTCGAGTCGTGGCACGCACGCCGGGCGGGCATCCCGAAGGGTATCTGGAGGCATTTGCGGTGCTTTATGGTGAGTTTGCCGACGCGCTTGTGGCGTGGAAACAGGGAAAACTGGGCCCGTTGCCGGCCACACTGCCTGGCATTGAAGCAGGCGTTCGTGGCATGCACTTCATCGAGCGCGCGATCGAGAGCAACAAGCGGCAAGGATGGGTTGAGTTTTAGGTGCAGCCAGTAGCCAACAGAAACCTCTGGGGCGCACAGTGCGAGGAGAAATGGCATGAGAACGATCAAGGGGCCGGGAATTTTTCTGGCGCAGTTTGCAGGCGATCAGGCTCCGTATAACACGCTCGAAGGCATGGCGGGATGGGCCGCGAAACACGGCTATGTGGGCATCCAGATTCCGAGCTGGGACGCCAGACTATTCAATCTTGAGCGCGCAGCCACTAGCCAGGCGTATTGCGATGAGGTGAAGGGCATTGCGGGACGGGCCGGGCTCGCTATCACAGAGCTTTCCACCCATTTGCAGGGGCAGCTGGTGGCAAGCCACCCGGCCTTCGACACGCTGCTGGATGCTTTTGCGCCTCCGGCAATTGCCGGCAACCCGAAGGCGCGCCAGGAGTGGGCAGTGCAGCAACTGCGTTGGGCCGCCCAAGCAAGCCGTCGGCTGGGGTTGAGCGCGCACGCCACGTTCAGCGGAGCGCTGGCGTGGCCGTTCTTTTACCCCTGGCCGCAGCGGCCCAAGGGGCTCATCGACGAAGCGTTCAAAGAGCTGGCGGCGCGCTGGCTACCGATTTTTCACACGTTTGAAGAGGCCGGTGTTGATGTCTGTTTTGAGCTGCATCCCGGCGAGGATTTGCACGACGGCGCGACCTTCGAGCGTTTTTTAGCTGCCGTCGGCGATCATCCGCGCGCCAACATTCTTTACGATCCCAGCCACATGGTTTTGCAGCAGCTCGATTATCTGGAGTTTCTCGATCTCTATCATGACCGGATCCGTGCATTTCACGTCAAAGACGCGGAGTTTCACCCGACCGGACGCTCTGGCGTCTATGGCGGCTACCAGGACTGGATTGACAGGCCAGGGCGCTTTCGCTCGCTGGGCGATGGGCAGATCGATTTCGGGCGAGTCTTCAGCAAGATGGCGCAGTACGACTATCCGGGTTGGGCGGTGGTGGAGTGGGAGTGCTGCATCAAGCATCCCGAGGTGGGCGCGGCGGAGGGCGCAAAGTTTGTGCGCGAGCACATCATTCGCGTGACCGAGCGCGCGTTCGACGATTTTGCCGGCGGCAGCGGGGATGCGCAGCGCAACCGGAAGATTTTGGGACTCTAGAGCCGGTTGCATACATCCGTTTTGAAAGGGCACGACTTTAGCCGTGCCGTAAAAGCCGCACAAGAATTGGGGCTTCAGCCCCCGAGAGGCGTTTTTCATTCGCCCCAAGGCGTTTATTCAACCAGTTCGAAGGCGAGACGGTCGCGTTAAGCGGTTGGATCTGTGAATTCATCAATCGGCGAAGGCACGCATCCGGGCGGAACGATTCCGTACTTGAGATCCAGAAACTCTTGCAGGGCTTCGGGAACGAGAGCGGCCAGCTCCTGCCAGGTAAGCGCCTTGAGCCGCACACGCAGGGCTGCGCTCCTCACCGCGGCCATCACTTCGAACCACGCTTCGCGCAAATCCGGACGGCGCTCGTCATAGATGACGCAAAAACTGCAGCCCTCGGCGTGAGCGGCCAGCACATTGCGGATGAGCTGGTAGCTTGCGTAGCCGGGTTCGCCGGGCGGGCGAAAGTTCGGATTTACGGCGGAAAAAAGAGCGGGATCGGCGACGATGCTTTCAAATTCCTGCGAATCGTTCTCAGGGAACTCGCTGGCTTGCATCCAGCGCGCTGACGCGATTTCGGCGCGCGGCAGCCGCTCGCGATCGAAGACTTCGTCGAAATCGCGGTAAGCCTCCACGATGGCTGCGACGCGGGTCTGAAAGTCCGATTCGGTGAGCTTGGCTTCAACCAGAAGCGAGCCGAGGCGAAGATCTACCTCGGTGCGATCGAAGCGTCCGCTTGCCAGTGGCACTCTCGCCTTCCAGCCGAAGAGCGCTTCGGCGCCCTCATCGATACCAAGTGTCTCGCGCACTTGCACCGACTCCGCCACGCCGGGCGTACAGAAGATGTTCATAAGCAGCGCGTCGGAGCTCATGGAAGAATCGAGCTCGCGCCAGCGCCGCGACGGATCCACTTGCGGTGTGGGGAGCGAGCGCGCCGCCTGCGCGTGCACCTTGTCGAAGCGGCGCATCCAGTTTGGCCGCGCCAAAATGGCGCAATACGCCGGATCGAAGAAGTTTCCGTGACTGGCACCCTCGGGCTCGTAAACAATGACCGGCGCGCTGCCGTAGCTTTCGACGTGCGGGCGCCGGCGGGCATAGCAACGATTGCGAGCCGCGAGCTCAAGGCGTAGCCGGCTCGCGCAGATTAAAGAGGTGGTTGCCATCGCAACCATCAGACTACTCTT
Organism: Acidobacteriaceae bacterium; assembly: GCA_030037635.1. Taxonomy (GTDB): domain Bacteria; phylum Acidobacteriota; class Terriglobia; order Terriglobales; family Acidobacteriaceae; genus Telmatobacter. The sequence continues at coordinate 5,874 of JASHQH010000192.1, read as the reverse complement.
CCGGGGCAAACACGTGCGAAGGAGCACCGCAGGGGGCAGCCCCGCGCGCTTAGCGCTCCTTGGGCGAGAAGCCCAGCTGGACGGTGAGCATGACGCTGCGTCCGGGCAGCAACTGGATCTGGTCGAGGGGGCTCGGTGTATAGAGCTGGTCATTGACCGTGGGGGTGGTGTTCACGCCCGCCGGCGTGATGTTACCTTCGCCCGTAATGTCAGCGATGCTGTTGTTGTTGAATAAGTTGTTGATGCTGAGCTTGATCTTCGAGTTGTCGAAGTGTGAGCCGTTGCGCACCGTGTAGTTAAGGAAGAGATCGCTCATCCACCATGCCGGGAGCGGAACACTCTGGTGAATGGAGCCGTCGTCCTCCCAGCGGGAGCCCACGCGCTGGTTGAACATGCCCAAGTCCCATCCCTTGCTTTGGTAAGCGAGGCCGATGTTCTCGGTGTCGTGGGGAGCGTTGGCAACCCAGGCCGCAGGCTGCGCCGCTTGTGCAGGGGTGATCTCGTTGCCGCTCGAGTCCAGGACCTCAGCCTGCGCGGCAGCCGCCTCATACATCGCCGAGCCGAGCGTGCCGCTCAGGTACATGCTGATGCCGTGGCCAAACGCGAGGTTACCCTCGGCCTCGAGACCGGTGGTATCGGAGGGTGGGGTCGCATAGTAGAAAGTCAGGCCGTAGTTGGGATCGCCAACCGTGGTATCGGTGTAGTCGGCGTACTGGTTGATGAAGTGGATGTGGTAGGCGTCGGCGTCCATGCTGAAGTTGTTGATCTTGAACACAGTGCCGCCCTGGTAGGTGGTAGCGATAGTGGGTGGCGGAGTCTGGGACACTTCGGCGCCGCTCACGTCGAAGATGGAGCTGAAGGGGATGATGCTTGCGCGGCCGTACTGGCCGTAGACAGACCAATTGTTGAGCAGGCGAACATTGACCTCTACGGACGGCAGCACGTTGTTGTAGTCGGCTTCGTGCAGAGCGAAAGCGGTGCACTGCTGAAGGGTTTCGCTCTTGGAGCACGTCAAGGGCCCGACGTCTTTGCCGGAGGCCCACTGCGTCAACGTCTGATTGTAGTAGGCATCCTTGATGCCGGCAGTGATGGTCAGGCGCGGAATGGCAACCAACTGATATTCACCGAAGGTCTGGATGGTGCGGGTGATGAAGCTCTCGTGGAACTTAAGATCGCCCACTGTATCTTCATCCACCCAGTCCGTGGGATTGCTCTCGTTCTGGTAACGGTTCGTGAACGCGTACTCAAACCATCCGCCGGTACGAAAGACGCCGAACCTCGAAGCTGCGCTGATGGTAGTAATGTCGCCGCCGCGGTTGTATTGGTTCATCTTATCGATGGCGGTGTTGGCGCCCACCGGATTCGTAGTGACGCTCATCGCCGTTAGCGCCGGGGTGACCTCGCTGTACTGGTCGTTGTTGTAGTGCTGGTGGTTTGAGTAGTTGTAGGTATAAGGCTTCGTGTCCAGCCGCCATCCGTGCCCGAAGTCATGCGTGAAGTCGATGACTTCAAAATCGGTGGGCACGTGGTAGGTGTAGTACTTGTAGTACAGTCCGTTCAGCGTGCCGTCGGCGTTGTACTGGTTGTTCTGGAGCAGAAAGTTTGCGTTCACAAATTGATTACCGGTGCCGATCGGATTGCCGGTCAACAGGTAGCGGTACGAATCGTTGTTCGGTGTGTTGGCGTCTACGATGACGGCCGTCCCGACGATCGAGAGATAGGTCTTGTCAGAGAACTTGTAGGTGAATTTGGCTGTGCCGGCGGTGCGGACCTGGTAGTTGTAGGTCTGGTAGCCGTCGGAGGACATATGGTGGCCTTCGAACCAGAAATTCGCTTTGGGGTTCGAGCCGCCGAAAAGGCCGGAGTAGAACTCGCCCAGAATCTGGTTGGTACCCCACGAGCCGTACGAATCCTGCACGCGCATCGACATCGCGTCGGGCAATTGCGGTGAGAAGAAGTGAATCGAGCCGCCGTAGTTGGCTAGCCCCATGTCTGAGGCGGTGCCGGGGCTGCGGTCGAAGTCCACGTAGCCGATGGCGGGTGCCGGCACGAAGGCCCACGAATGATGGCTGGGATCATTGGTGTCGCCGAACGGGATCCCATCCCACGTAACGGTGTAATCGTCGTCCTGAAAGCCGCGAAAGTAGATCTTCGACTGGCCCATGCCGATGCCGTTTTCGTCCCAGCTCACCGTGCCCGGGGCAGCCCGGATGATGTCAGCGAAGTCGGTGACCGGCGAGGTGAACTCGGTGACGTAGTTACTGGTGATCTCGGTGCGGGCAGAGGCGGCGTCAAGCAGCGACTTTACCGGGGAAAGCTGTGCCGCTATGGAGGTATCGGCTTCTGCCTCAACTGTCACTTCCTCTGAGACCGAGGCTAGTGTGAGCGTTGCGGGAACATCGCGAGCGGCCCCTGCGGCCACGACAACACTGTGCTGTACCTGGGTGGCAAATCCGGGAGCCGAAATCTCCACCGCGTATGTGCCGGCAGGCAGCCCGGTCACAGAGAATTTGCCATCTGCGCCGGTAACGGCGGTTTGCTTGGCGCCGGATTCCGCAGTCACCGCGACCGCCGCGCCCTTGATGACCTGACCGCTCGGGTCCACGACGGTTCCCTGTATGGCGCCGGCACTGGCCTGCCCGTTTAAGCTGCCCATGCCTGACACCAGAAGCAACAAAAATGTGGCCCAGAGACACATGTTCGCAAATGTGTGTTTCACAACTAGCCTCCGAAAGGGAAATTTCGATGAAAGGACCAGCAGACGGTTTGAAAATAAAGAGAAAATGTGAACGGGAATTTGAGGGCAGGTTAAAAATCGAACAACAGCGGAAATCGGCTCACTCTGCGAGCGTGCAGAACCGATCGATTGCGGCCCTGCGTCGGCTCTGATCCGAAAGAACCTCTCAGGTCTTTATCTATGTAAGGACAGGGGAGTCTGTGACACCGGCGAGGCCGAAGACGCGGCGGTAGCGTTCGGCTTCGGTGGGGTCGCCCATCGCTTTCGAGTAATTGTCTGAGAGCTTGACCGCCGGCCGGCCCTCGACTTCGCTGAGCTTGCAGACGAGGCTCACCGGATTAAAGCCGTCGCTGCCTTGTGGATTGCAATTGCGGAAGTCGTTGGTGAGCAGGGTACCCCAGCCCGCACTGAAGCGGATGCGGCGCTGGGGCAACCAGCGATTGGCGTCAAGAAAATCCTCAGCGGAGTGGAAGTCGTCGGGCGAAGCGCCGTTTTCGAGCGTTCCCGCGAAGTAAGCATGCAGGCTCAGAATCTGTTCCACGTCGAGTGCGTCGCTGGAGATGAGGCGTTTCTGGCGCGGATCGCGCCCACGCCGCTCCAGCCACGTGATGTACTCGTCGCCGGCTACATAGGCGTCCTTGCTGTCGATGCGCTGTCCGGTCCAATTGGCAACCCACTCGGGAGCGCTGCGCAGGAACTGCGTGGTGCCGAAGGTGTCGGGCAGCAGAATAAGCAGTTCGCCCTGGTAGCTTTGCTGCCAAAGTTCGAGCAGGCGGTATTGCGAGCTGCGCAGCTCCTCGTCGCTGCCTGCCAGCGCGGCCATGGCCATGGGCAGTTCGTGGCCGTTGGTGCCGATGGCCTCGAAGTCGTGCTTGTAAGCGAGGAACGCGTTCGATGTGCCGGTAAAGCTTTCGCCGAGGGTGTCGCGCATGGCATTGACCACGTACTCGTGCCACAGAAAGCTGTGACGGCGGCGCGTGCCGAAGTCGCTAATGCTCAGGTCGGGCACGCCGCGCAGACGCGCCATCTTTTCCCACAGGCGGGTTTTGGCGCGCGCGTAAAGAATGTCGAGCTCGAGCTCACTCAACTGCTTCAGTCCGGCGCGCGTCCTCAGCTCGCTGATTTGCGCCAGCGCGTAAATCTCCCACATCGAAGTGCCCGACCAAAGACCTTCGAAGCGCAGATGCAGTTGCCCGTCCTGGACCCATAGCTCGTAATCGGAGAGGCGGAACTCGTGCTCCAGCCACTCGAGGAACGCAGGCTCGAAAATGCCGCGGCGCCCGTAGAAGGTGTTTCCGGCGAGCCACACCAGCTCAGACTTGCGGAAGCGCAGGCGCCGCGTGGCTTCGAGCTGCTCGCGCAACCGCGGAATGCTCACGATTTCGCCCAAATGCACCGACGAGGAACGATTGATGAGGGTAAACGTGGCGCGTGTGCGCGGAAAATGCTTCCAGATGAACTGGAGCATGAGGAGTTTGTAGAAATCGGTGTCGAGCAGGGAACGCGTGATGGGGTCCATCTCCCAGTTGTGATCGTGCGCGCGCCGGGCCAGATCGATAATCACAATGAACCTACTTTACCGGAAGGCGCGACAGTCTCAAAAGGGCGTTCCGCGGCGTTATACTGGCGCGGTGCCGGACAGCACGTCGAATTCCCCGGCCTGTGGAGATCCCAAGCGAAGGAGACTCCGTTGCCCCAAGGGAGCGAAGCAAGGGTAGAGGTGTCGGCGCACGCGGAGCCGACGCGACGCGAAGTGTTGCAGGGCTCGCTGACGGTTGCGGGCGGATTGCTCGCATCGTCGGTTGCACCGCAGGGATTGCTCGCCCAGACCGGGGCGAAGCGGCCCAACCTGATTTTCTTTTTAGGCGAGGGCCAGCGCGCCGATGCGCTTTCCATTGCGGGCAACCAGATTCTCAAAACGCCCCATCACGACCGTATCGGGCGCGAAGGCATGCGGTTCGAGAATGCCTTTTGCACTAACGCACTGTGCGCACCGGCGCGCGCCGTGGCGCTGACGGGAATGTACTCACGCTCCACCGGGGCGCTTTCAAACGAACACCTCGACAAGCCATTGCCGGCGGACATTCCGCTATTCACCGACCTGCTGCACGACGCAGGATACGAAATTGCAATCCTGGGCAAGGTGCACATTCACAATGGAGTGGAAGAGCGCTACTGGGACTACTACTTCGGCCACAATGCCCCGTCGAACGATTATGCCAACCCCTATTTCAAGGAGGGCCGCAACGGAAAGGTCGGGCCCGAAAGGCAATACCACAACGTGTATCCCGACGATCTCACGGTGGATCGCGCGCTGGCCTGGCTGGACGAGGACCGCGGCGATAAGCCGTTTTGTTTGCTGGTGTGGTTTGTGGCACCGCATGAGCCGTTCTTCCGACCCCGGAGACACCTGGACTTGTATCGCGGCGTTCTGACGCCCAAGCCGGCGAGCTTTGACGATGATTTGAAGGGCTACCCCGGCAAGCCTGACGGCTTTGTGAATGCGACCAACAAGATCGGCACCACGACAACTCATCCTGCGGCCGGTTCGCTCGAAGGCATGATGAAGGACTATTACGCGGGGCTGGTAGCCGTGGATGAAAACATCGGACGCGTTTTCAGCTACCTCGAAAAGAAAAATATTCTGGATGACACGGCCGTCGTGCAGTGGTCCGATCACGGATTTTTCCTGGGCGAATGGCGCCTGTTCGACAAGAGGCTGATGCACGAGCCTTCGATTCGCGTGCCGTGCATGGTGCGTTATCCGAAACGGATTCCGGCCGGCACGGTGCGCAGGGAAACGGTGCTCGACACCGATCTGGCGCCGACGATCCTCGATCTCGCCGGGCTTCCGATTCCTCCGCACATGCAAGGGAAAAGCCTTCTGCCGCTCGCCGCCGCAGCCGATCCGTCGTTCCGCAAGGAGTGGTATTACGAATATTTTGAGTGGCCGAACCCTGAAACCGTGCCGCCCTGCCGCGGCATCCGTACCGAACGGTACAAGCTGATCGAGTACACCCTCGAGCCGCATGAGTACGAGATGTATGACCTCGTGACCGATCCAAAGGAGACCCGGAACCTGTACGGAATGCCGGAACACACGCAGGCGCAGAAGCAGTTGATGGATCGGCTGGAGG
>JASHQH010000191.1 GCA_030037635.1 Acidobacteriaceae bacterium | reverse complement strand
CGCGTGGCGCGCCAATCCCTGGTGGACTGTGGTCTCGGGCATCGGCATCATCGTCGGCGTGGCCTACATCTGGCGCGCGTTGCAAAAAGCATTCTTCACTGACGCGCTGCCCACTGCGCACGAGCTTGAAGCCGAGCAGGCGCATCCCTTCGCGCCCATCACCTGGCCTGAGATCGCCGGCGTGACGCTGCTGGGCGTCTGCACGCTCGTGGTCGGCCTCTACCCGCGTATTCTGCTCGACCAGATTGAACCCGCCGTCAAGGCGCTGCTTGCGGGAGGGATGCAATGAACTACAGCGCTCTCTTCCACGTGGACTACGCCGCTCTCTTCCGCGCCACGCTGCCTGAAACGGCGCTCGAAATCGCCGCGTTGCTTGTGCTCGTCGTCGATCTCGGCTTTCTGCGCCGCGCCGCGATTCAAAGTCGCATCGCAATTGCCGCCGTGGTCGGCGTGGCGGGATGCGCCGCTGCGCTGTGGGCCGTTTACGCGTCGGGATGGGCCGGTTTCAGCGCCGGCAGCGATCTGCTGCTCGCGGCGGGCGGATCCGCAGGTGTCGCGCAGGTGGCGATTCTGGTTCTCACCGCGCTCACGCTCCTGCTGCTCATCGATTCCGGGTTCACGCGCAACCCCGGCGAATACGTCGCCGTGGTACTGATGGCCGCGGCTGGCGGACTCATCATATCCGCCGCGCAGGATCTGTTGGTCATCTTCACCGGCCTCGAGCTGCTGAGCTTGAGCCTCTACATTCTCACCGCCTTCTCCAAAAAATCCGGAAAGAGCGCCGAAGCCGCTATCAAGTACTACATCTTCGGCGCCATGTCGGCGGCGTTTCTGCTCTTCGGGTTCAGTTATCTTTACGGACTCAGCGGGTCGACGTGGCTGCCGCGCGTCGTCGTCGGCACGTATTTTGCATCGGCGCGCGGCGCTACGCCACTGCTTCTCATGGCGCTGGTGATGGTCGCTGTCGGACTCGGCTTCAAAATTGCCGCGGTGCCGTTTCACGAGTGGGCGCCCGACACTTACGAAGGCGCGCCCGCTCCCGCCGCAGCCTTTATCGCATCGGTGTCCAAAGTCGCGAGCTTCGCACTGCTCCTCTCCATCAGTTACGCGATTCTCTGGTGGCCCAAATTCCTTCACGTGACGGGGCGCGCGTCATTCACCGCGTTGCCTCCCGCCACGCCACCGCCGCGAATGACTGTGGGATTTGTTTCCGTGTGGCCGTTTATCCTCGTGTTGCTCTCCGCCGCCTCCATGATCTTCGGCAATCTGGCCGCGCTGGCGCAATCGAGCGTTCGCCGCCTGCTGGCCTACTCCGCCATCGCCCACGCCGGCTACATTCTGCTTGGCCTGGCTTTCTTCTCCTGGACCCCGGCGAGCGCGCAGGCCATTCTCTACTACATCCTCACCTACGGGCTCACCACCATCGGCGCCTTCGGCGTGGTCGGCGTTGTGGAGCGGGCGACAGGCAGCGATAAGATGGACGCTTTTCTCGGCCTGCACAAGCGCAACCCGTGGCTAGCGGCCGTGCTCCTCGTTTTCTTCCTTTCGCTTGCCGGAATCCCGCCGCTGGTCGGCTTCTGGGCCAAGTTCAATCTCTTCACAACCGTGCTCAATGGAGGCTGGAGAGGCTTCACTAAAGGGCCCTTCTCGGTGAATACCGAGCCGCTGATCCTCGTTGCCCTCGCCGTCGCCTTCAGCGCCGTCTCGCTCTACTACTATCTGCAGGTGCTCAAGCGCGCCTATGTCATGCCCGCAGCCGACGAATCGCCCATCCCCATGCATCCCGTGACGGAGGCGGTGCTCGTCTGCATTGCTTTTGCCGTTCTGGCGCTGGGCTGCTTCCCGTCGCTGCTGCAATCCTGGATTGCGAGCTTCTATCGCTAGCGCGAAATCGCCCTCCAGAATAATCGAAAGCTGCCAACAGCTTGCTCAGGCGGCCTTCGCCAACTTGCCAACTTGCGAACGCCCGCGCAGCGGGCGCTAACTTGCTGGCTCCGCCAGCGCCGCTGCTTCTATCAATACTTCACAATGGCCGCGAACGAATCCGGGTCGAGGCTTGCGCCGCCCACCAGCGCGCCATCGATTTCTTCCTGCGCCATCAGCCTGGTTACGTTTTCGGGCTTCACGCTGCCGCCATACAGGATGCGCATGGCCCCGGCGACGCCCGGCCCCAGCAACTTGGCCACTTCCGCGCGAATGACGCGATGCGCGTCGCCGGCGATCTCCGGCGTCGCCGTCCTTCCCGTTCCGATGGCCCACACCGGCTCGTAGGCGATCACAATCGGCTCCGCCGTTTCCGGCGTCATGCCGCCGAATGCACCGGTGATCTGCCGTTTCAGCACGCTGGCCGTTTGGCCGGCCTCGCGTTCCTCCAGCATCTCGCCAATGCACACCACCGGCACGAGGCCGTAGGTGAGCGCGGTGTACAGCTTCTTCTTCACAATCGCGTCGGTCTCGCCAAAATACTGCCGCCGCTCAGAGTGGCCGATGAGCGTGTGCGTTGCGTCCACGGCCCTCACCTGCAGCACCGAGGTCTCGCCGGTATACGCGCCCTGCTCGGCAAAGTGGATGTTCTGCGCGCCCACGGCCACATTCGACGCATGGCATGCAGCGGTCACCGCCGGCAGCAACACCGGGGATGGAAACAGCGCAATCTCATCGCGCGTGTGCCCGGCAACCTTCGGCAAAAACGAGTCAACAAACGCCTTGGCTTCGGCCGGCGTCTTGTACATCTTCCAATTGGCGGCAATCAATGCTTTCCGAGACATTTTCTTGATTCCTCATCTGCATTCTATGAGACCGGCTCGCGCGGGCCCGGTAGACGGCGCCCGCAACGAAGCAGCCCCAATGGACGCGCATCGAACCTAACTGCTCCGGATGCGGTTTTGCCTGATCACTGACCACTGCTCTACTTGTCCGTCAGAGCTTCCACGCCGGGCAGCTTCTTGCCTTCCAAAAACTCCAGGCTCGCTCCGCCGCCCGTTGAAATGTGCGTAATCTGGTCGGCCACACCGGCCTGGTTGATGGCGCTCACTGAATCGCCGCCGCCGATGATCGACGTCGCCGTGCGGTTGGCTGCCACGGCCCGCGCAATGGCATTCGTTCCCACGGCAAAGCGCGGAAACTCGAAAACTCCTGCCGGCCCGTTCCACACAATCGTCTTCGCGGTCGAAACCACCTGCTCAATCGCCGCAATCGACTTGGGTCCAATGTCGAGTCCCTGCCAATCGTCGGGAAAATTCTTCGACGAGTCCCACACCTGCGTTTTGGCGTCGTTGGCAAAGTTGTCGGCCAGCACATTGTCCACCGGCAGCAGGAGCTTCACGCCCTTGGCCTTGGCGCGGGCCAGGGTTTCCCTGGCCAACTCGATTTTGTCCTCTTCGACCAGGCTCTTGCCGGTCTTTACACCCAGCGCGCGATAAAACGTGTACGCCATGCCGCCCACGATCACCAGCGTGCCCACCTTGTCGAGCAGGTTCTGAATCACGTCAATCTTGCCCGAGATCTTTGACCCGCCCAGGATGGCCGCGAACGGCTTCTCCGGCGACTCCAGCGCCTTGCCGAGATAGGTGATTTCCTTTTCCATCAGCAGTCCGGCCACGGCAGGCTTGAGGAAATGCGTGATGCCCTCCGTCGATGCATGTGCGCGGTGCGCCGAGCCGAAAGCGTCATTCACATACACCTCGGCCAGCGAGGCCAGTGCTTTTGAGAAAGCAGGATCGTTGGCTTCCTCTTCGGCGTGGAAGCGCAGGTTCTCAAGCAGCAGCACCTGCCCTGACTCCAGCTGCCGCGCCAGCTCTTCGGCAACCTCGCCCACGCAATCCGGCGAGAAGGCCACGTTTACGCCGTCGATAAGCTTTTTGTCGAGCAGCTCGCGCAGCCGGTCGACCACCGGCCGGAGCGAATACTTGGGATTCGGTTTTCCCTTGGGACGCCCGAGGTGCGAGGCCAGAATCACCTTGGCCCGGTGCCGCAATGCGTATTCAATGGTGGGCAGCGTGGCCACAATGCGCGTGTCATCGGTGATGGTGGCGCCGTCTTCAGTAAGCGGGACATTAAAATCAACGCGGATAAACACCCTCTTATTGGTCAGGTCGATGTCTTTGATCGAGAGCTTGGCCATGGGTTTGTGCCTTTCTTGAAAACAGTGGTCGGTGATCCGTGGTCAGTAGTCAGTGAACTGATCGTCGTTCACAGTTCAAAGGCCTTACTTGTTGAGCGATGATGATTCTGAGGCTGGAGCCCCGGGAATCACGGCGTCCATCTCGATCTCGACGCGCCATGCCGGGTTCAGCAGTTTGGCGACGACCACCATGGTCGCCGCGGGACGGATCTTGGCGAAATACTCGCCGTGCACGCGGCCCACGGCTTCCCAATCCTCAGCGTGCGTGATGTACATGCGCGTGCGCACCACGTCGTTGAACGAGGCGCCCGCCTTGGCCAGCGCCTCGGCAGCATAGGCGAAGATGCGGCGCGTCTGGCCCTGGGCATCTTCGTTCTCCGCGCCCACCGGCGCCGTGCCCGCCAGGTGCACCAGCTGCCCCACGCGCACCGCGCGCGAGAAACCGACAATGGGCTCGTAAGGTGATTCGCCGCTGATGTTTTGTCGCATGGGAAAACAGTGCTCAGTGATCGCTGTTCAGTGGCCCGTTGTGACTTCAGTGCCCGATCGAGAGGTGCCTGCTCGGACCACTGACAACTGACCACTGACACCTGGCTTTACAGCCCCTTCTTCACCAGGAACAGAATCAGGTCGACCACGCGGTTGGAATAGCCCCACTCGTTGTCGTACCAGCTCAGCACCTTCACGCTCTGGCCCACCACCTTGGTCAGGGGACCATCCACAATCGAGCTGCGCTTGTCGCCCTTGAAGTCCGAGCTCACCAGCTCGTTGGTCTCGTAGCCCAGAATCCCCTTGAGCGAACCTTCCGACGCCGCCTTGAATGCTGCATTCAGGGCGTCCGCGCTGATGGGCTTCTCGGCGATGAAGGTCAAATCGACCAGCGAAACGTTGGGCGTGGGAACACGGATGGCAAAGCCGTCCAATTTTCCTGCTGTCTCGGGGATCACCAGCTTGAGCGCCTTGGCTGCTCCGGTCGAGGTGGGAATCATCGAAAGCGCGGCGGCGCGGGCCCGGCGCAGGTCCTTGTGCGGAAAGTCCAGGATGACCTGGTCGTTGGTGTAGCTATGAATCGTGGTCATAATGCCGGAAACAATACCGCATGTCGCCAGGGCCACCTTCACCACCGGCGCCAGGCAGTTGGTGGTGCAGCTGGCATTGGACAGAATGTTGTGCTTGGCCGGCTCGTACTTGTCTTCGTTCACGCCCATCACAATGGTCAGGTCCTCATTCTTGGCGGGCGCGGAGATGATGACCTTCTTGACCGTGGCGCCCAGATGCGCCTTGGCCTGAACCGCGTCGGTGAAGCGGCCGGTGGATTCCACCACCACCTGCGCGCCCACACTGGCCCAGGGCAGCTTGGCGGGATCTTTTTCTGCGTAGACCTTGATCTTCTTGCCGTCGACTGAGATAAAGTCCTCGCCGGATCTGATCTCGTTGTGCAGATTGCCCAGGATCGAGTCGTACTTGAGCAGATGCGCCAGCGTTGCCGGGCTGGTCAAATCGTTGACGGCAACGAAATCGATGTCGGAGTTGCCCAGTGAGGCGCGCAAAACGTTGCGGCCAATGCGGCCAAAGCCGTTAATTCCAACCTTTACTGCCATGCGTGATTTCTCCTTCGTAATGGGTACGGCGTGCAGTTGCGAAATGTGACTCCTACGGTTCTTAAAACGACTTTCACCAAACCCTTGATCGTACCATGGGGGCCGCGGCAGACAAGCGCGAAGGCCAGGTCTCGGCGCGCACATTCCCCCGCCGATAGGATGAGTCCCAAAAACGGCACTGTATGTGACGGAGTGCACATAATTTGCAGCCCCCTCGCCCAGTGTGGTATTCGGGTGAAGACGAGGCTTTCGGCAAGGATTTATAGCGAAATGAGTCGACGTTCCAGACGCGGTCCCAATACCTCTGAATCCACGGGCAAAATCGGCCATCAACTCCCCTCAAATCAACCGGCTCCGCTGGTGCCGCATTACCCCGACACAGGGCCCTCGCAGTCGCACCGCACGCAGCACCAGGCGCCCCGGCAGCAGCCGCCCGCCCACCAGCAGTGGGCTGTTCCGCCCGGCTCCGGCCGGCTGGAGGTGGAGACGCAGCCGGAAATGACGCCCGCACCCGTGCCCAGGCCCAACGCCCAGGGCCAAACCCCCAAGGGTACGGTAGTGCTGGCCATCGGCCTGCCCGGATCAGGCAAAACCACCTGGTTCGGCCGCCGCGGCATCACCCCGCTGTCTTCCGACCTGCTGCGCGGAATCCTCTTCGACGACGTGGAAGAGCAGCGCTACCAGGGGTTGGTGTTTTCCACTCTGCGCTCGCTGCTGCGCGCGCGGCTCATCGCCCGCATGCCCATGAGCTACGTTGACGCGACCAATCTCTCCGCCCACGAGCGCCGCCAGTGGATCAAGATGGCCAAAAGCTTCGGCTACGAGGTGCAGGCGGTCTTCTTCGATGTGCCGCTCGAGGTGTGCCTTGAGCGCAACCGCCAGCGCGACCGCTCGGTGAGCGAAGACGTGATGCGCCGCATGGCCGAAAAGCTCAAGCCGCCGGTCTTCGAAGAGGGATTCGAGAAGATTACCGTGGTGCGGGTGAAGAGCCAGACATAGAATTTTGGTCGCGGCGAGCTGGCACTTCTACCGAGGCGCTACGTGCCGGGTATGTGCAGCACCGGCCTCCCGGGCGGCTGTCGCGCGCATCTCATGATCTGGCGGCGAGGACGCCGCCAGTACAGCCGGCAAGGATGCCGGCGCTACAGCCCCCGGCCCTACTTCGGATCGGCGCTCGGCGCTGCGCCGGCCGCCGGCGCCAGATAGGCTTCGCTGTTCACCTGCGTCTGCTCCTGCAGGCTGTAGCCATCGCGCGTCCGGATGCGGTACTTCTCCAGATCCTTGCCCACCAGCTTCACGCTGATCGAGCGCCAGCCCCGGTTGGGATTGGGCTGCGGGTAGTAGCTGATGGAGTACAGATGCCCCAGGTCCTCGCGGATGGAGTCGAACGCCTGTTTTTCCTTGCGCCAGTTGCCGGCGAAATACGCCCTGCCGCCGGTGGCCTTGCTCATGCGCTCGAACGCGGCCGTTGAAACGGGATCGTCCTGCGCCAGGCGCGTGCTCACGATGTAGACGATGGTGCCCGTCGACTGCGCCAGTTCCGCCACGTCCTCGGGAGGCACTGAGCTGGCATTATCGGGCCCGTTTGAGAACACCACGATGGCCTTGCGCCCCGTCAGCGGCGCCGCATCCTTCACAGTGAGAAGCAGCGAATTGTAGAGCGCGGCATCGTCGCCGGCCACCGTGCTGCGCACGCCGTTCACCACCCGGAAGCGATCTGACGTCAGCAGCGTGGCTCGCGACATGTCGCGGCTGTAGGAATAGAACGCAATCTTGCTGGCGTCATCCATGGAGCGCACGAAGTCCGCGATGGCGTCCTGCGCGAACACGAATCCCCGGTACATGTAGTTGCTGGTGTCGAAGAGAATGAAGATATTCGCGCCCGCCAGAGGCGAGATTTTCACGCCGCCCGGCGCGTGCGCAGAACCCTCCACAGCGGCCGTGTCCATCGCCGAACTGCCTTCCGCATCCCCGGGCGCATTGCCCCGGTTCGGCGACGCGCTGGGCGTGGTGCCCGGCGTGGCGTTTGCCGTTCCCTCTTCGAAGGTGGCAATCTTCTCGGGAATCTTGTCCTCGGTAATGGCGAAATCCTCGGGGCGCAGTCCGGTAATGTAATTTCCCTTGTGATCGGTGACGGCAACGCTCAACTGCACCAGGACCACGTTCACGTGCAAACGGGTGGCATCATCCTGGGCCGCAAATCGCGGCACTCCAGCAACCAGAAAAAGAATGCTGAAGCCGATTCCAGCGATAGAGATGATCTTGTGCGCCTTATTCATTGTGGTCTGTACCCCCATTGGCTAGGTTCTGGTTGGCTGCGGGCGGGTTTACCGTGTGAATGGTAATTTTGCCGTCAAGGAATTCTTCGCCGGTTTCTCTCATGGCGCGCAGCAAGGCGGGCCAATCGTCGATGCTGGTGGCCGAGATGTTGGCTACCATCTGCCGGGTCAGCGCGGGAATCAGCACGTTGAGCATCACCGGCGGATAACCCTTCTCATCGGCCAGCCGTGCCCAATACAGGTTGTTCGACTCCCACGATTCCCCAAAGAGCCGGCTTCCGTAGCCGCCTGAAACCGGAAACGGCTCCGAAACCAGCAGGGCGCGCGCGTCGGAATCGGCCAGCGTGGGATGCGGCGCGCCAAAGTCGCCGGCCAGCCGCTGAGGCGAGGTCTCTGCCGGATTCTTGCTTACCAGTTCGTCCAGCTCCCGGCCGGCGTGGCCCCACTGCGCCGCGTCGCCCGGATACTTTTCGCGAAACTGGGCCTCGAGATAAAACGTGTCCGACGGAAGCAGGCGAGCCGCCAGGGCCTTCGCGGAGTCTTCGTTCTGCAAGGCCTCATCGATGGCATGCGCCCGTGCCCAGTCCACGCGATCAGAGAAGATGGCGACCACTTTTTGCCGCAGATCGGCGTTGCTGGCCGCGGCGACAAGCAGTTCTTCGCCGGCGCGCTGATACAAAGCCGCAGCATGAAGCTCGGCCGGGCTCACCGACCACCACCGCGGCAGAACGGCGTTGGTCAGCAGCTCAGGCACTGTCTCGCGCCAGATCAGCGCCTGGATCTTTGCCGGCGAGATGAAATCTTCTTCCGTCAGCGCCAGCACATAAGGCAGATCGGCCAGCGACCCGATCAGGTAAGCGCCGCCGCCGGCTGTTGCTCCAATGCCGATCAGCGTAGGCTCGCCCCACACATCCTTGACGCCCTCAATCGATGAGCCGGCAAAGTCGTGCGCGCGCACGAACAGGGGGTTGACGTGCAGCACCTGGGCCCCCGGCGGCTCATAGTAGGCATAATTCAGTCCCACGAGCGTGTCGCGGAGGAACGGCGCAAGCCGGCCGCGGGCAGCCTCCAACTGGACCGGTGTCCCCGGCGCCTTGATCACCTTGGTCAGATCGGTGCGCACCTGCAGTTCGGCGTGGCGGCTGACGTAAACCACCGGCGACCACGAAACACGTTCGCCCTGGGTGAAGATGGGCCGCGGCATTTCGAATTCGTGCAAAGTCGCCGCCAATGCCAGCATGCTGTCGCCAATGGCCGCGCCGTGCGCCATCTCGCCCAGGCCGTCGTACAAGGGGAACAGCGTATCCAGTGAGACCAGCCGCTGATCCTCAAGCACCGAGCGCATGCGGCGCACAATTTCCTCGTGCACGCGCTCGCCCTCAGGGCTGCTCTGCGCGGGACCGGCCAGCAGGTCCACCACCTGCTCCTCGGAGGCATTCCCTTTGCTGCCGGCCGCCACCAGCATGGACTGGAGCGATTTGCGCGCCGCGTCGAATAGCTGGTTCGACGAGCCCACGCCGCCATAAGGTTGAACCGCAGCCTCCCACGAGGCGTTCAGAGCGCCGGCGGGAATTTCCTGCTGCCGTGCGAGGATTTGCCAGATTCCAACCTCGGCCTGAAAGGCTCCCATGACATTGGAACGCAAAGCCAGATTGGAAATGCCGTCCAGATGATCCACCGTCTGCACAAACTGGTTGATCGATGCTTCGTCAAGAGCAGGGAACTCCACGAAGATCGGGTACCAATCGCCCAGTTCGGCGTAGCGCGAGGCCAGCAGGTGCATCGCGCTATCCGACAGGCGCCTCTCTGGCGGCCGCACGCCATTGATGGCGCACATCGAAAGATAAATCTGAACCGGCCCGTCGGTGGTCTGCAGGTTGGTGTAGGAGACAAGCGTTTCCAGCAACCGGTCGGCGCCGCCCGAGTCGCGATCCGTTCGAACGCGAACATGAAGGTGGTTGGTCCGGTCAACCTGCGCGAAGATCTCCTGCCAGAGCGGGAAGCCTCCCGGAACCACGGGCTGGCCCGACGCGTCCCATTGCAAGCGCATGAACAGCAACAGGAGGTTGGCATTCTTTGGAAATACGCTGGTGCCGGCGCCAACATTGGGAATCGACGACCGGTAGGCATCGTAGAGGCGCCTCAAGCGCTGGTCCGCAACCAGGTGCGCCTGCTGTTCGGGCCGTACGCGCGATAACGCATCGAAATACGCAGCCAGCCAACCCTGGTCCTTGGCCATCAGGTGGTAAACAAAGTCGCCCGGCGACTTTGGATTCGCCCCTGCCAGCTCAAGCCAGTCGTGCTCCGCAGCCGTCCCGCCCGGCAACTCCACGGCGCCATTGCGAATCGAGATCCGGCTGCCGTAAAAGTCGAAGATCGGCGAGTAGGCCAGCAACCGCTTCAATCCCGGCGCCTGCAGCAGCGTATGCCTCGTCGCCGGGTCCAGCCTGGCCAGCGCCGAGTACAACCGATCGACATTCTGATCGTTCAAAAGCAGGTCCAGCAGCGACGTTGCGCTGCGCTCCTTGGCCGGGGCCAAGGCAACCCAGTCTTTCTCGCTGAAAAGAATGGGCACGCGCGTGGCCGGATAATCGTAAGAAAACGGCGTTCCCTCGGCGAGCGCCTGCTCCAGTTGCGTCAACGGGAAACCGGAATCGACAGTGAGGAAAGCCCGCTCTGCATCCGCGGTCACCACCGAAGTGTCCTTGGGGCTGCAGCCGTTTTCAAATCTGTACCCCAGGATCTGAATCAACTGCCCTGCATCGTCGCACCCCTTCACGTGAATCTTGCCGTCGGCTGCGGCCAGCGCCTGCAACTCTCGCGCCTGGTGCACGTACCGGTCGGCCAGCACCAGGTACTCCGTCCTTCGCTGACCCACGTGGCCGTAGAGGAATGCATTGCGCGCCAGCAGCGGCAGAACCTCGCTCGGCGCAACTTCCTGGCTTAAGCCGGTCATGCGCAGCATTGAGCGCAGCGGTCCCGGAATGACGATGGTTTCCCCTTGCAGCCCGGCAGGAGCGGCGTTGCCGGCTGCTTCGACTACTCCTGGATGGGAAGATTGTTGCGGATTGGCGGCATGCGCCTGCCAGGCGGATCCCACGACCAAAAGACCCGCTGCGACTGCCGCAACGAGCCGGACAGAGAACTTCATCGCCATACCCCCTCGGACTTGCTACGATCCTGCGTCACAGGGACGGATCGCCCTTGCGGTCCGCAAAGAGCTTTCTTGAGCGGCCTGGGGGGCGCCGCAATTGGGTCTTTGCCCGAAGTTAGCTGCGTACCTTCAGAATTCCGCCTCGTCTAAGAGAATCAATGCGGATGAACGGTCCTGCCGCGAACTCTGAAGTGCATCCTGAAAAGGGGGAAATCGGTTCTACTTAAACGTCGTTTTCCGTTACTGCCAAGGGAATAGGAGAGACGGAGAGGAACACACCCTGCGGGTCGACCGTCCACGTGCCAACGAGATTAGCAGGTGATCCTCGCTCTGGCTACACCTTTTTGCACATCGGGCCCGTATTTCACTGAAAAGGATGTTCAGGAGACCGCAAGAGTTGTCCGCTGTATATGACATCGGTTCCGGCGGGAGAAAAAACCAAGTTCCGGAGGGGAGAAACTGAATTGTCACGCAAATTTCATCGGCGCCCGCGGCCTGGCAAACCGGAAGAAGAACCGCAAGGATATGCCGAGAACCTGCAACTTGCCGCCAGGGAAAAGTGAAGAGGCCTATCCTAAATCGTTGATTGTATTTGCTCCCTCAAAGATGTGCCCCATTTTCTCCTGCTTGGTCTTCAAATAGCGCTCAAAACTCTCCTGCGTCTCAACCTCCGCCGACACGCGCTCCGTCACCTTGATGCCCGCAGCCTCGAGTGCAGCCACTTTTTCGGGATTGTTGGTCATCAGCCGCACCTGGCTCACGCCCAGCAGTTTCAGCGCGCCCGCCGGCAGGTCGTAGTCGCGGCAGTCGGCAGCGAAGCCCAGCTCCTCGTTCGCCTCCACCGTGTCGAGTCCCTGGTCCTGCAACTGGTATGCCTTCAACTTGGCCATCAGCCCGATGCCGCGCCCCTCCTGCTGCTCGTAAAGCAGGATGCCCGCGCCTTCCTCGGCAATACGAGTCAACGCCAGCTCCAGTTGCAGCCGGCAATCGCATCGCAGCGAGCCGAACACGTCGCCGGTCAGGCATTGCGAGTGGATGCGCACCAGCGGAGGCGCTGCTTGGATGTCGCCCATGATCAGCGCCACCACCCCTTCGGTCGTCCGTTCCGGCTCGCAGTTGGGAAGGCCCTCGGCGCGCACGCCTTCAAATCCCAGGATGCGGAAGTGGCCCCACCGCGTGGGAAAATCCGCTTCGGCCACCTTCGTTACGCTTTCCAATCCCATGCTTCCATTCTACGGCGCGGGGAAATGGGCGTCGACGCGGCAGGGGGCCTGATTCCAAACCCGTTTTTTGCGTTCAGGGCGGGGAACAGCGATACATTGATGGGGTGGTAACCGAAAAGCTCATTCTGATCACGCTGCTCGTCAAGCTGGGCGTCGTGGCATCGGTGGCCAGCATTCTGGCCCGCGTTTACACGTTTCGGAAGCTTTTTTTTGCAGAGAAGCGCCGCCCCGCCCAGACCCTCGGGCTGCTGGCCTTTTTCCTAGTTCCGCTCACGCTGGCGGTGTGGGTGCGCATCGCCGTCCCCAACTTTCTGGCTGCCGACATCTCGTTTGAAACCGTGATTCTTCTCGGCCTGCTCATCGGCCCCAGCTGGGCCATGTTGAGCGGCGCCGTTCTCTCGCTGCCCGCCCTGCTGCACGGCGAGTTCCTCTCGCTGCCCTTCAATGTGCTGGTCGGTCTGGCAGCGGGCATGATCGGGCGCTTCGCCGGGGTAGAAGAAGTCTGGTCGTTCACGCCTTTCATCGACCTCAGCCTCTACCGCTGGATTCGCCGCGCCCTGCGCAGGCCGCGCATCGATCCGCAGATTCTGCTGCTGGTGCTCATCGCCGCCATGGAGATGCTGCGCGACTGGATTGCCCGCGCCTTTCCGCATCGCCTCTTCGCTCTGCTCTCTGATCAGCTCTGGCTGCAGGCGCTGGTCTGGCTGGCTGCGCCCATCAACGTCGGCATCGCGCTCAAGGTGTGGAACGCCCTGCGCGTCGAGATGTCTCTTGAAGAACAAAAGCGCCTGGTGCTCGAAGCCCGCCTCGACGCCCTGCAGCGCCAGATCAATCCTCACTTCCTGTTCAACACCCTCAATTCGGTGGCCTCGCTGGTGCGCAGCCAGCCCGAGGCGGCCCGGCGCATGACCGTCAAGCTGGCCAACATTCTGCGCGCGCTGCTCAAGGAGCACGACGCCTACGTGCCGTTGCGCGAGGAGCTGAAATTTACCGACGATTATCTCGACATCGAGGTGGTCCGCTTCGGCGCCGACAAGCTGCACATCGAAAAGGAGATCGATCCGCGCACCCTCGAAGTGCTGGTGCCCAGCATTCTGCTGCAGCCGCTCATCGAAAACAGCATCAAGCACGGCCTGGAGCCGCGCATCCACGGCGGCACCGTCACCCTGCG
This sequence comes from Acidobacteriaceae bacterium, assembly GCA_030037635.1. Taxonomy (GTDB): domain Bacteria; phylum Acidobacteriota; class Terriglobia; order Terriglobales; family Acidobacteriaceae; genus Telmatobacter. The sequence goes on along the minus strand of JASHQH010000191.1, from coordinate 9,996 downwards.
CAGCCGCCTGGAGGGTGATCGCATCTCCATCCAGGTGGCCGACGACGGCGTGGGCATGAACTCAGGATCCTCCTCCACACTGCGCCGCACCGGCTCCGGCATCGGCATGAAAAACGTGCAGGAACGCCTGGAAGTTCTCTACGGCAACCAGGCCCACTTCAGCATCGACAGCAGTCCCGGGCGTGGTACGCTGGTTTCCATCGAAATCCCGGCAAATCTGAATGGCGCGGCCTGATCCTGGGTCACTTGCCGTGCAAGCAAGGAGACGAATATGAGCAGCGCCGCTCCTGTAACTCTGTCCAGTGTGCATCTCGACGAAATCGGCCAGGTCGCGCTGACGGTAAGCGATCTCAAGCGCTCCAGAGACTTCTACCAGAACATCCTCGGCATTCAATTTCTCTTCGATGCCGGCGGCATGTCGTTTTTTCAGTGCGGCAAAATCCGCTTTGCCCTGGGAGCTTCAGACAAGCCCCTGTCTCCCAGCGGAACCATCCTCTACTTTCGCGTTCCCGAGATTCATGCGGCTCACGCGCAACTCGCCGCACGCGGAGTCGAGTTCATGCAAGCGCCCAACCTGGTGGCGCACATGCCCGATCACGACCTCTGGCTCGCGTTTCTCCGCGATCCTGACAACAACCCCGTGGGTCTGATGTGCGAGGTCTACCACGCCGTGCCGGCGCCGCAGTGAAAGCTTCTTTTCGTGCAGAGGGCATCCTGGCGTTCTTTTTGCGGGTGCGGAGAACGGAGAAAGCAACTGCGGATTCCTCGCTCCCCCCAAGCGGCCAAGGCCGCTTACCCCATGATCGCGATGGGATCATGGGGCCCCAAGCCGCTCCGCCGGAAGGACAGCCGAGTCTTTGTATTTGGGGCGGGTGACGCGGTGCTGAGGTCGCCGCAAAGTAACCCGAATCACGCGATTGCCTCGATGCCGTGTTTTGCTACCAGGGCGAGGAGTTTTGCCGCAGGGCCGCTCGGCACCTTCTCGCCACGCTCCCATTTGCTAATAATGCCGGTGGTTACGTTCAAGTGCGCGGCAAACACGGCCTGGCTGACATCGGCCTTAGTCCGGATACGACGGATCGCTGCAGGGCTGAGTTTCTTTACCGGCGTGAGGCAACTACGGTCAAAGCGCTGCATCGTTTTCTTGTCGATCATTCCAAGGCGGTAGAGGCCGCCTACATTCTCATGCAGTTCTGCGAGCGCTCTACTCTTGTAGGTCTTTGCCATAAATTCCTCCTATCGGGGTCCGGGGATTTCTGCCAATAGCCCATCCTTTACCAAGACGTCCATCTGCTCTTCAGTGAATCCGAGGTAACATCTTGCCAGCTCCCGGTACTCTCTCAGTTCATTGGGCTTGATGTTCTCCATGTCTTTCTTTTCCCACCCAAACATGAGAACTGCGCGCCGCCCCGAACTTCAGGGCTATCAATGCCCTGCCGCCGCCGCGGGATCCCTCACCGGGCCGTGCGAGGCGATACTTGTAGAGCCCTCCGCCGAGATCGGCATCTGGGTGGGACTGCACGACGTTCCACAGCGCCTCGTTCGAGATGTTGAACTTGCGAGCGAAACGCGCGAAGCCACTAAACGCAAATACGCGAAGCCGATCTTTCAACATCGGATCAAGTATAGCACCGGGGACCATAGCTGTACATGCTCATGACGACGCCGCGTCCATTGTTTCGGCTAGAGAACCCTGCTTTTTGGGGTATAACCGACAATACAGAACGCGCTTTTGCGAGTGCGGAGATCGCAAGAAACAACCGCGGCTTCCTCGCTCCGCTTACCCCATGATCTCAACCCACCGCAGCCGCAAGAACAAAGACGCGGCGATACTCCACCCGAGCGAGCAAGGACCGCTCGCTGGGGGTCCCGAGGGTGGGGCACCCGGGGCACCCGCGATCATGGGGCCCTAAGCCGCTCCGCTCGGAACGACAGCCGGGTTTTTTGTGGCGCGCGCCTTCAGCTTTAAGGATGACTCGTAACCGGCGGCGCGCTCTTGTGTCCGCACGGTGACTCAAACGGATTCCGGCCCATCAGTGTCTGCACTTCGTCGATACCCTTCACGTCGTAGAAGCCGATCCAGCGCGGCGGCAGCGCGAAGACATATTTGTCGTTGCGCCCCAACTCAGCCGGCCCGATCGGTGCCGCGCTCACTGCCATATCGTCGGAGTCCACAAGCTTCCACTGGCTGGGCGTGAAGATCATGATGGGAATGTCCTGCCAGGGATCGCCCTCGGTCCAGTTGGGATTGCGAATCAGCAGCTGCGGCCCTCCCTCATGCGGACCTTGCGCATTTCCGCTCAACAGGGTCCCTCGCCACTGCTGGGTGACGATCGTGTAGCCCTTCCAATCGGCGGGCAGCCGGAAGCAGAAACCGTACTGCGTGTTGCGGTAGACCAGCGGGGTCGACAGTGCGGAGGGCTTGGAACTCTGCTCCTGCGCTGTTTGCGCACGCCAACGCCCCGCCGCGAGAGCGGAGCAAACCATCAGGATCGCAACAGCAGAATGACTTGTCACGGTGCAGCTCACCTTTCTGTCGCGGCCCGGGCCTGCGGGAGCGCGAATGCCGTTCCTCACCCAGGCAGAGCTTGGATGAGGCAACCGCCGAAAACCTCATCCGGCCATCACCGCGAGGCGACCACGCGAATGTGCGCCATCATCCCGCTGTCCTGGTGCTCGCCGATGTGACAGTGATAGACGAAGTCACCTGCCTCGGAGAAGGGAATTCTGACCACAACGGTCGCCACCCGGCATCCTCCGCTCCGCCACTTCGCTACCGTGCCGTCGCAACTCGCGCCCCCATTGGGCAGCGCGACATTATCCATCAGGCCACCTGAGTCGCCCTGCGGTGCATTCTGCGGCAGCACATAGAATTTGGTCTGATGCATGTGGAAGTTGTGCGCCTCGCCCGACACGTTCACCAGTTCCCACTCTTCCGTGACCGGTTTGTTGCCTGGAGCCAGCGGAAGACAAACGCTGATCACGGACGGATCGTAGGCCGCGATGTCGCGGAATGTGCCCGGCACAGGATGGTCATTCGCATCCACTTCCTCATACCCCAGTCCATATCCATTCGGATTTCCGGCTGGAACCCCGAAGAAGATGCGCCGCCGATGACCTGGCGGCAAAGCTGCACATTCCCGTCCATCCGCGCGAGTGGAAGCGGCGATCCCGTCGGATTGGCGGTCATGCTGGTGCGACGGGTAGGAGACAGGCACGCCGGCGGCATGCGTGGTGAGGACCGCTTCGGGCAGGCTGGGCTCGGCCGGCTCCGCGGCGATCAATTTCGCATCAGGGGCCGGCCGGACATCGAGCAGGTGGGCAGCAGATGGCTGCCCGGCCGCGACGTGAGCGAGATTGGCCTCAGGCCAGCGATCGCCCGCCGGGCCGGTGGCGACCATCTCGGTCTGCAATGTTGCGGAATGGGCCTGCGGAGTGACCCAGATCTCGGCACGTGCGCCGGGAAACATCACCAGATGCCTCGCGCACAGAGGCTGCGTGGAGAATGATTGTTTCTTGGCTTCCGGGCACGGAACGGCATCTGCCGTATTCGCCGTTTCGATGTGTACCCCAACCGCCATGGTTCCTTCAGGAGGCGCCAGTGCCGCGCCGTTCAGCGAGACGATCTGAAAGGGGATCGGAGCCTTGGTCTGATCGTCGCGCAAAACCAGGTCGTAGGTGCGGCTTGCCCCGGCATTCAGGATGCGCCACAGTTCTCCCGCTCCGGAGGGCGCGGGGAATTGAGGATAGACCTCGCCGTTTACGGTGAAGAACCAAAGTCCTCCTGTGTAGTCGGCGCCCTTGATGCCATGCAGACCGACACGCACTTTTGAGGGCGGAAGCCGGAAATCGCCATCGCCGCCTGAGGTGTTCCGCCCTTGGCAGGAGCCATTGCGTTCGACCCACGCCAGATCGTAGGGTGCGCAAAAGGTGGAATCCTCCTGATCGAGCACCTGGCTGTTCCCCAGCACCTGCATGTCTTTCAGCATCAGGTAGCGCTCGCGGATGGTTGAGCCCCTGGGAGCGGACGCGTACTCAGTGACCCGGCCGACGGTGATGATTCCCGAAAGCCCCTCAGAGAGCTGGTTGATGTTCAGGCCGTGAACATGGGGATGAAACCAGTAGATGCCCGAAGGGTGACCGGGCGGGATGTAGATGTCATATTGAATCGGCTGGTCAGTCGCGGTCTCATCCGGCATCACCATGGCCGGCATCTTTCCCGCGGGATAACCGAGGACGTAGACGTAGTCGCCGTAGGTGTGATCGGCAGCGTCTGCCTTCCTGGGCTCGACAATCAGTCCATGGGTGTGGATGTTTACGGGATTGGCGGCCAGCATCTCGTCCATCATCGCGTTGCTTCCGTGCGCATTGACGGCGTCGGCAGGCACGGGCGGCAGGCGATTGACCAGCCGCATGCGCAGATGGTCGCCCGGATAAAGCTGCAGCCGGATGCCGCCGTAGGGAGCGAATGTGCGCGCGTCGGGCGGGCAGGTATCATTCCGCGCCACAGCTCTCTGGCACATTGCGAAGACCCACGCCACCGGATGGCGGTCGCCCAGCATGATCGTGGAAGGCTCAGCGATGACGAGGAGGTCCAGCAGGTGATGGGAGCTGGTAAAGACCGGAGGCTCAGCTGAAGCCGTCGCAGCCGCCGGACTCGCCGAGCTGGTTGGCGCCGGATTGGCAGCCGCCGCCGTTGCCGGAAATATGAAACAGCCCAGGCACATGAGCTCGGGCAGGAGCGCAGCTGCACACTTCATAGCGATGAACCAATTAGATACAGCCGCGCTGCCAGTGGTTGTCTATTGCTTTTGATCGGGCGATATTCTCATGCGCGGCGCGGCAAGCAGCAATCCAGAAAATCATGGCATCTAAATTGGCTGTCGTCACTTGCTGTGATCTACAAGACGAACGGAGTTCTCATGCGCACAGTTGCTCCCCCCGGGTTTGCGCTCTATTGGTGTGTTCTTATCTCCCTCGCATTGGCATTGGCGCTTAGCGGCTGCGGAACCCTCAGCGTCAACGGATCGCAGTCCGGCTCAGGGACGGCGGGACTCCAGTCGATCAATCACATCGTTTTTCTCGCCCAGGAAAATCGCTCCCTCGATCACTATTTCGGAGCCATGCGCGAATACTGGGCGCAGAATGGTATTCCCGATCAGTCGTTCGATGGCTTGCCGCAATTCAATCCCGCGTCGGGAATAGCCCCGCTGGCCGGCCCGGCTCCCACCAATCCGGGTTGCAATCCCGATCAGGCTCCGCCGGCCGACTGCGCTTTCGACACCAGCAATCCTGTAACCTCATTCCACCTGATCACGCAATGCATCGAAAACCCGAGCCCATCGTGGAACGAGAGCCACATTGACTGGGACTACAACGATCCCACCGGGCAGAGCGCGGCCGCGCTGAACGGTTTTGTCTACAGCGCCGCACACGATGCGCGCACCAACGATCCGCCGTTCTACGACACCAACGGTCTGCGCGCCATGGGATACTACGACGGATCCGATCTGAATTACTACTACTTCATGGCGTCGAACTTCGGCACCTCGGACCGGTTTTTCATGCCCGGGTTGTTTCGCACCCAATCCAATCGCGAGTTTCTGGTGGCGGGTACATCGGGCGGATACGTTTATCCTGAGGGAACCGATGCCGCCGATTCAGCGCAGCTGAAGCAGACCACCATCTTTCAGGAGCTGCAGAACGCTGGAATCACCTGGAAGATTTACGTGGACCAGACCGACAGCGGCTGCTCCGGTCCGCCCTATCAGGCATCGTGCCTGATCCAGTGGAGTTACATTTCCAACTTCACCTTTGCCCAGACCATCGTGTCGCAATATCCCCAGAATATCGCTCCGATTTCGCAGTACTTTACCGATCTGCAGAACGGGACGCTGCCCCAGGTGGCGCAGATCGAGCCGGCTACGGATGCGGGCCTTGATGAGCATCCATCCACTGATGATGCGTCGCCTGAAAATGTCCAGTCAGGAGCGGCTTACGTTGCCACGTTGATGAATGCTCTGATGCAAAGCTCGTCCTGGAGCAGCTCGGTGTTTATTCTCACCTATGACGAAAACGGAGGACTTTACGACCACGTTTCGCCGCAGCCGACGGTGAGTCCGGACGGCATCAAGCCTGTGGACCTGTTGCCGGGTGACGTTTGCACCAGCTCTACCGGGCCGACCTGCGATTTCACGTATACGGGGTATCGCGTTCCTCTTATCGTGATTTCGCCCTACGCCAAGAAGAACTATGTATCGCACACCGTCGCCGATACCACGGCCATCCTCAAGCTGATCGAGACACGATTCAATGTGCCGGCCCTGACCGCCCGCGACGCGGCGCAGCCGGACATGACGGAGTTTTTCAATTTCAGCGATCCGCCATGGATGACGCCGCCGACTCCGCCCACGCAAAACACCAGCGGCGCCTGTTATGTGAATTCTTTGCCGTGATCGGGACGCTCCCCCGGCAATCTGTCCCCAGCAGCCCGGGACGAAGCCGGGCAGAGGCTGCTCAATTACCGGAAGGGCCGCCGGCAGCAGAGCCACCGGCATTTGCTGATTCGGCCGCAGCCGCGGCCTCTACCAGGGCTCTCTTTTTGTAACGGTCAGCGAGCCAGAATTTGAACTCCTCCTCAATCGAGCGGCCCGACTTGCGGAAGGGGCGCTCCGGCTGCCGCATGTGCTCGCGAAAGGCCTCGTGATCCTCGGCGGTTCCCTCGACTGGCGCGTGAGGCTCCTCTTCGACCGCGGGCTTGACGATCCTGTCCTGGCCGCTGAACAGCCACTTAGTTTCAAAGGCCGCCAGGCCGGGAACGAGCCATCGGATAAGGCTGAAAAAAGGGATGTGGGTTCTGGCATATGCCATCCCCACGAGGAGCGCGAGAAAGGCCAAATGGGTAAGAAGCGTCATGCCGAGCGGCATCGACAGGCCTTTCTCGTGTGACGCACCGACCACAAGATATGCCAGGAACAGGTGGTAGGAGATCAGGATGGAGGCGTAGGCGGCCGGCGCGCCTTCAAGAAGATAATGGCCGATGGCGAACCCGATCAGTGCAGAGACCACATAGGCGACAAACTTCATGAACTCAGCCTCCTCGAATCAATGCGCAGTCCGCGCGCATGGCAGGCATTTCTGAGTTGCTTCTCCTGCGGCTACAGCTCTGCGACATAAGGATCGGCAGGCGAATTTGGGGTGGTGCGGCTATCAATATAGCCTGAACCAACAGGAATACCTGGCGGTGTTTTTCACCGTGTGGCGAAAGGAACCATTCGCGCTATTCTCAAGAAATGGTCCGCTTCACCGTGCTGGCCTCGGGCTCCAAAGGCAACAGCACCGTTGTCTGCGGCGGGCGCACCCGCATCCTGGTTGACGCGGGCCTCAGTTGCCGCGAGCTTTTCCGCCGCATGAAGCTAGCCGGCGAAGACCCTGGCGCCCTCAACGCCATCGTCGTGACGCACGAGCACCAGGACCACATCAACGGTCTGGCCATCACCGCGCGCAAGCTGGGCATCCCGGTGTACTTCACTGAAGCTACGCACCGCGCATGGATGCGCTGGCTCACGCCGCGCCGCCAGATGTCGTATGCGCAATGGCTTGAGCTGTGCCGCAAACAGGCCGCCGAGCGCGTGGCCGAACCGGAACCCGGTGCGGTTGAAGCCGATGCGGCCGGCGCCGGCCTTGAAGATCCGGCAGCCGAATGCCCGGTTCCCGAGGCCGAAACGGTCGCGCCGGCAGCAACATCCCCGGCCGCAGCTTCGGAATCGCCCGGGCCGCCATCCATGAAGGAGGACCCTACCTGGCTTCCCGCAGTTGAGTACTTTGAAGCCGGCAGGCCGTTCTCGATCGGCGATTTCGACCTCAGCCCTTTTACCATTCCGCACGATGCAGCCGACCCCGTGGGTTTTGTCCTCTGCTCTGAAGGAATCCGCATCGGCTTTGCCACCGATCTCGGCTACATCCCGCCCAACGTCCGTGCCCAGCTCCGGAACCTCGACCTGCTGCTGCTGGAATCCAACCATGATCTGGAGATGTTGCGCGACGGCCCTTACCCCTGGTCGGTCAAGCAGCGGGTCCTTTCCCGGGTTGGGCATCTCTCCAACGAAGCCACGTCGGAGTTCCTGGCCTCAGCCTACGATGGCCAGGCCGCTTACGTCGTTCTTGCGCATCTTTCTGAAAATAATAACCTTCCTGAACTTGCCAGGGTGGCTGCAGAGCGCGCTTTGGTGGGCCGCGCCAGCCTTTTGGCCAATCGCCTGTTACTAGCTGAGCAACATCAACCCCTTGCTGCGATAACTTTCTAGTAAAACCTGCGGAAAACCGGTTACAATAGTAAGCAAGACACGGTTGCAGAAGAAGTTGTAGGGCAGACCGGTCAAAAAAAGGCGCCGGACGGCGTGTATTTAAGGATTGTTTCGCAACCTCAGCCCGAAGCGAAGCGTCCAATGATGAAAGCTTCTTGCTGGATCGCAATGCAGAAGCATAAGTGCTTGAACTGTAATCCTTTCAGGGGTGGAGTCTTATGTCTACACCAAGAAATAACAAATGCACTGATCGTGTAATAGGCGCAATTCTAGCAAGCTGGCGATACGACATCTCCGGGATTTCTCCTGAGATGCGCAAAGATTACGAGCAACATTTTGCCGAATGCGCCCAGTGCAGCGCCCGGCAACGCTTCCATCGCAGCCTCGACGTGACGCTGGCAGTTTTGACGTCGCTGTCCGCGCTCTTTTTCCTCTTCGCACTGGCCGTGCTCAAGCACGTCCATCCGCTGGAGCACGTTGCTTTCAAGGTGCTCGGCCTCGACATCTTTGACATGTATCACATGCTGGTTTCCGCAGGCGTAGCCGGGCTTTGCTTCTCACTGATTGCCATGGCGCTGGTGCTGCTGGCCACGCCCGCCCCGTCTTACCTGGGCGGCATTGCCGCCGAGCGCGCCCGCACCCTGGAGCAGCACCTGCCTTCCGCCATCAAGTCGCTGCGCATGCGCTAAGCCATCGGCCGGCGCCGCAGAATCCCAGAGCCTCCCCTGCGCGGGAGGCTCCCGTGTGTCGGGCCTCAAAATGGGCACGTGCCCCTTGCGCCGGCTCTGGAAATTTTCAAGTTCCATATCAGCGATGGCTGCGGTAGAGTGGCAAAAACAGAGTTTCGCCATGAGCTCTATCACTCGCATTGCACTGCCGATTGCCGGTCTTGAGGCGCTGCGCGTCGACGCCCGCGCCGAAGGCTACGACTTTGTTGAGAAGCTCGCGCTCGAGTGGGAAAACGGCGAGAACCAATTCGACCATCCCGGCGAAATCCTGCTGGGTCACGTCGACCGCGGCCGCCTTGTCGCGGTGGGCGGGCTCAATTGCGACCCCTACGCCGGCGATCCCTCCATTGGCCGCATCCGCCGCGTTTATGTGCGCCCCGCATGGCGCAAGCAAGGCATTGGCGAAGCGCTGGTGACGGCGCTGATTGCTGAAGCCCGCGAAAACTTCGCCTGCGTGCGCTTGCGGGCCATCACTCCCGCAGCCGCCCGCTTCTACGAGCGGCGGGGTTTCGCCACTTTCGGCAGCCCCGATGCGAGCCACATTCTGCGCTTCAGCGCAAAACCAGAGTCGCTGTAGGCGTCCTCGCCCCCACAAATGACGTTGCCCCATCCTTGCGGCGCTTTTCTTGCCGCAAGGGTGGGAGAACGCAACCCAGGCAGATATTCGCGATTTGTCACGCGGGCATCCTTGCCGGCTGTCGTGCAGCCTGCCCTGAGCGAAGCCGAACGGTCCTCGCCCGCACCAGGGGAGCTGCTCAGTTCCCTTATGGCGTGAGCACCGCCGCCGCATTGGCGGCGCCTTTCGACGCGCTCCTGGTTCGCGTGGACCGGGCTCTCACTTGCCGGGATGCAGGCGGAGCCGCGCGAGCGAGGCGCCTCGACCGAATTCCCCGCATGGCAGGCCCCGCGGCCCGCGGCGGCAGGCCGGCCAGCGCCAGCAATCCATTGGTCGACGCGTGGAA
>JASHQH010000190.1 GCA_030037635.1 Acidobacteriaceae bacterium | reverse complement strand
GCCAGCTGATCGCCGGTGCGCGGATCCCAAACCGGCGCCACATCCGAGCCGAACGAGGAGATGCTGTGCGCGTCGGAGCCGCTCAAATCGGCAACCCAGATATCCGGATGGCCGTTGCGCGCCGACGAAAATGCGATCTTTTACCCATCGGCCGACCAGGCCGGCGACAAGTTGCTTCCTCCGGCGCCGCCGGCAGTGAAGCTGACCATGCGGCCCAGCTCGAGCGAATACATGCGAATGGCCCATCCCGCGCTTCCCAGCGACGAGAACGCAAGGCGGGAGTTGTCGGGCGAGATGCGCGGCGACATGGAAATGGTGCCCAGGTGGGTGACGGGATGCTGGTTGGCTCCGTCGTAGTCCATCACCCAGATCTCCTTGGCGCCGGTGCGATTGCTGACGAAGTAGATCCTGGTTTCGGCAATGCCGTTGATGCCTCCGCCCAGGCGCTTGATGATGTCGTCGGCAAAGCGATGCGCCACGGTGCGCGCCATGTCCTGGCTGGCCGCTTCGTTATATTGCTCCGACAAAACCGGCGGGCTGCCCGCCGCGTTCGCATCGTTGAGCCAGCCGTAAACCACCAGCCGCCCGTTATTGGCTGACAGCGCGCCGTAGGCCACCATGGCCGCGCTGGACGGCGGCGTCGACCACTGCGTAACCACCAGCTCCTGAGGCGAGCCCGGCATGGCTTGCGGCGCCAGGCTCTTTGACACCATGTCGAAGATGCCCGCGCTGCTCAGATCGTTGAACAACGTGCTGTCGAAAATGGCCTTCAGCGGCGTGGTTTGCGGATCGTTGCCCACGGGCTTGAAATCGGCGGCCGCCAGGCGGATTCGCTGATTGCCCATGTTGGTTCCGGTGTGCACCCAGTCTTGCGCGAAGAGGTTGGTGGAAGAAAATGCGGCGAGCAGGAGCAGTAACAGGGGTGAAACCCTTACAAATGCTTTCATGCGATGAGCAGTCCTTCCTGTCGGGGAAACGGATGGTGATGCGCACGCCTTGCGGAACTTTGTTGCCCGGCTCCGCAGTCCTTCATAGCGTTCGATGCCCATGAGCGGTTTTTCGTTCATTCGTTGATCGCGCACATTCGCGCAATCCGTTCATTTTCTTTCGCTCCCGCCAAAGGCACAGGCTTGCTGCCCATCGGGCAAAAAGCCAAAATCCCGCAATGGTTCCTCAATATTCGCAGTAGTACGAAACCCGCAAGATGCCTTGATTATAAGCCGCAGGCAGATTGCCGAAGGTGTCGACGCGCTGCACACCGCGCTCGCACGAGCTATCGAGCGTGGGACTGCCGCTGGAGCGGTCTAATTGCAAATTACTGATGCTGCCGTCGCGATGAATTGAAAATGTGAGGTAGACCCTGGCCCCTCGCGGCGTGCGCGGATCGACTTCGTACTTGTTCCAGCTTTCTCCCATCTTGCGGTTGATCTGGTCAACATACCACCCATACAGGCTGGCGAAACTGTTGTCGCCCACGGTGGTTGGCCCGGCCGGTCCCGGCTGTGTCTGGCGCTGCATAATCGATCCCTTTTGCTCGCCGTAGGGCACCGCGTTGGGTTGTGCGACGGGCTGGTGCGCCTGCGTCTTGGGCGCGGTTTCCTCCTGCGGCTTCACTTGCTTGCCCGGAATCGGAATTGCCTTCTCGTCCACGTGGTGCTCTTCCTTGGGACTGGGCTTGGCCGGCGCCGGGCTGGGCTTCTCGGTGGCCAGCACATTCTTGTTCACTTCTTCAGCCGGCAGCGGCAAGGGGCTCACCAGCGTTATCTGGATCGACCCGCCTGCTCCCGGCTTGCCCCACAGGTTGTGGTGATACAGGCCAAGCAGCCATCCGTAATAAATAAGGAGGGCAGCCAGCGTCAGATGGAGCACCACCGATCCTGCCGCCGGTCCGGCAATGGGCTCCGGCGTCAGTTCCCGCTCCAGTTGCTCGCCGCCAAGAAAGCTGCTCATGCGTTGTCTTTCTGCGCCTCAAGGCCATGGTTTTGGGCCGAGCGGGTTTCATGAGCCTGAAGGCCCATGCTCCTTCCACGGATCATTGTCCGCTGTTTCCCGCTGATGCTTTTGTTTCCACCGGCTGCGTCACAACCGACATGTTCGTAATGCCGGCCTCCTTCACCGCGTCCATCACCTGGGCGACGGCCCCGAACGGCACGCTCTGGTCGCTGCGCAAGTAGATCGCCTGATGCGACGGATCGGAGCCGCTTTGCTGCAGCCTCTGCGCCAGATCGTGCACATTGATGAGCTGATCGTTCAGGTAGACCTTCTGATCGCGGTCGATCGTCACCACCATGCGCTGCTCGGTAATCTGGCGGACCGTGCGCGTCTTGGGCACGTTCACTTCAATTCCCGACTGCAGCACCGGTTCAGTGATCATAAAGATGACCAGCAGCACCAGCACCACGTCGACCAGCGGCGTAATGTTGATGTCGGCAAGTGAAGAACGCGTCTGACCGTTGCTCGTCGTGATCGCCACGCTTAACCCTCTGCGTAGTCGCGTGCATTCGCCGCCGCCGCCGCCCGTTGCGGCATGGGCTGCGCCGCCGCAGCGCGCTGCGGCATCTCTTCAAGCGAATTCAGCAGCTCGCGGCAAAAATCGTCGATAGCCGCAGCGAAGATCCTGATGCGCGCGTTGAACTGGTTGTAGGCCACCACCGCGGGCACGGCCACAAAAAGGCCCGCCGCCGTGGTCACGAGGGCCTCGGCCATCCCCGGCGCAACCGCGCGCAGCGTGGCCGATCCTGCTTGCCCCAGCCCTTGAAACGCCTCGACGACTCCCATCACGGTTCCAAACAGACCCACAAACGGGCTGGTGCTGCCGATGGTGGCCAGCCACGTCATGCGGCGCTCCAGTGCCGTGACCGCTTCGCTCGATGCCGTCTGCGCGGTGCGCTCCAGCGCGGTCAGGTTCCGCGGCGGACCCGACCCGCCGGTCTGCCGCTTGTAGGTGTCGTAGACGTCTTCGAACACCTGCGCCAGCGGGCTGGCGCTGTAATCGCCCGCCACGGTGGCTATCTCCTGCAGCCGCGTTGCCTTGCGGAACGCCCGGATGAACTTCCGGCTCTGCTTGGTGGCGCGGCGGAACGCCGAGGACTTTCCCAGGATCACGGTCCACGAGTACAGGCTGGCAATCAAGAGCAGTACCAGCACGCCGATCGCGATCGGCCCGATGTTGCTCATCATTCCGGCCAACGCGGCAAATCCCTGGGCTGGCGCGGGCTGCGCCGGTACCGGGTTGCCGCTATCGGCCTGCAAAAGGAGGGCAAACGCTGCAGTAAGAATCGCCAATCACCTCAATCTCAACGGTATCAGACCCGTTCCCCGCGCCCAAGTTACCCTTCGGGTGCCTGGCGCTGCCAAAAAACAGGCGACCCCGTACCAAGAGCGGTGTTTTTTGCGGGCGCCCTACCCAACCTCCGCCCTGGGGAGGAACCGGGCTCGCCGGCCGCATTTCCTTGAGCCCACTCGTGCTATGCTTCGCTCGGACTCCCATGCTCGTCGAGCTGCACGCCGAGAATTACGCCGTTTTCGACCACGCCAGCGCCTCGTTCGGGCCCGGCCTGAACCTGCTGACCGGAGAAACCGGCGCGGGCAAATCTATTCTTGTAGATGCGCTCGCGCTCCTTATGGGCGGTAAGTCCTCGGCCGAAGTCGTGCGTCACGGAGCCGGCAGGGCGGTGGTTTCCTGTGTCTTCGAGTCCACACCCGGCACCGAATCGATCCTTGAAGCCAACGGCATCGATGCCGAGGGCGCCGAAGTCATCCTTCGCCGTGAAATCGCCTCCAACGCCAAGGGCCGCGTCTTCGTGAACAATCAGCCGGCCACAGTGGCCGTCCTCAAGCAGCTTGCGCCCGAGCTGGCCCTCGTTCATGCGCAGACTGAAAGCTTGGCCAGCTTCGATCAGGCGCAGCAACGCCTCCTCCTGGACCGGTTTGCCGGCATATCAACAGACGCAATAGCCGAGGCTTACGCTTGCTGGCGCGCCGCTCAGGACAAGCTCAATGACCTGCTCCAGGGCGAGCAGGACCGGCTGCGCATGGTGGATCTGTGGACCTATCAGCGCAAGGAAATCGAGCAGGCGCGTCTGGAACCCGGCGAAGATGAGTCCCTGGAAACCGAGAAACGCGTGCTGGCCAACGCGGAAAAGCTCTACGCCGCCGCCATGAGCGCCTTCGACCAACTCTACGAAGGCTCGGCGAGTGCCGAAGCCGCCCTGCGCGCCGCCATCCGCAACGTGGAGGAGCTGGCCCGCTACGACGCGCGCTTTGCCGAGCCGGCGCAGCAACTCGCGGGTGCCCGCGCCTCCATCTCCGACGTGGCCGCCACTCTGCGCGACTACGCCGAAGGCATCAACGCCTCGCCCGAGCGCCTGGCGGAGATCGAAGACCGGCTCGCTCTGCTCGATCGCCTGAAGAGAAAGTACGGCAAGACCGTCGCCGAAGTGATCGCGTTTGGCGAAGATGTGGCCGGCAAGCTGGCCGAGGTGGAAGACCGCGACGAGATCCTCAAAGCGCTGCGTGCCGGCCTCGAGAAGGCGTCGGCGGACTACCGAAAGGCGGCGTCGGGGCTCACTGCGGAGCGCAAGACGGCCGCGGCCAGGCTCGCCAGGCTGGCCGAAGCGCAGATTAATTCGCTGGCCATGAGGTCCCGCTTCCAGGTGGCTGTGACTTCGACTGAAGAGGAGTCGCGCTGGACCGCGGCCGGTTGGGATGAAGTCGAATACCGCATCGCCACCAACCCAGGCGAGCCGTTGAAACCGCTCGTCGAAATCGCCTCCGGCGGCGAGCTCTCGCGCGTGCTGCTGGCACTTAAAGTGGCAGTTGAAGAAAGCTCATCAAAAGCCAGAAAGAAAACGACACCGCGCACGCTGGTCTTCGACGAGATCGACATCGGCATCGGGGGCCGCGCGGCTGAAGCAGTGGGGCAGAAGCTGAAGGCGCTGGGACGCGCGCAGCAGGTTCTCTGCGTCACCCATCTGCCCCAGATCGCGGCCTTCGCCGATCAGCATCTGGCCGTGGAAAAGCGCGAGAAGGATGGCCGCACCCAAACGCGCATCCGCGTGCTCGACGAGCGCGCGCGCACCCAGGAAGTGGCGCGCATGTTGAGCGGCGCCAAAGTGACCGGCACCAGCCTGGAGCACGCCGCGCAAATGATTGCGGCCAGCCGCTCTTGACTTCTGTATCACTAAGCGATCAATTATCGTGACGACCACTGAATGCGCGGTCATCCTGAGCGAAGTTTGGCCTGTTTTTCAGGCCAAACGAAGTCGAAGGACCTGCATCTGTTCTTCAACGAACTTCGGTTACGCCACACTAGCGTCTTGCGCCCGCTGCGCGGGCCGCGTCACGTCGTGTCCTAGGCGTCCTTCGACGGGGCTTTTCCGAACGAAGCACGGTGCATGCCGTTTCACGGCCAATGGATGCACTTGGCTCCCAGGAATGGCCACTTTCGCGCGATTCGCTTCCTTTTATCAGTGATTTGCGCCCTTGAGCGAACGGCGTCTCACCAGCGGTCCATCCCCAAAGTAACGGGCGGCGGATGCTATTTTGCTTTGCTTTTTCCCGCCGCTTCGCTACTCTCGAAAACCAGTCACCTGTAGTTTTTCAACCAGTCTCCTTGCAGTCTTCCGCGCCATGGGACCCCGTTCGGCGCATGGGTTTGCCTTGGAAATCCCCGTCTTACGGAGCACCCATGCGAATGGTGTCGACGCGCAGCTTTCAGCTGAAGACCGGGTTTCTCTCCACATCGATGCTCGTTGTCGCTTCGCTCATAGCAGGCTGCGGCGGGCAGATCAACGCCAATCTGGGAACCATTGCGGCCATTACCTCGCCGACCAATGTTGTCCGCGTAAACGAGACCATCCAGTTCAACTCGTTGTACCTCGACTCGGGCCAGGCCATGGTGTTTTCGGTCAACGGAATTCCCGGCGGCAACTCCGAGGTGGGCACCATCAGCAACACCGGCCTTTACACAGCGCCAGCGGTGGTTCCCAATCCCTACACGGTGCAGATCACCAGCTCCATTCCGCGCCTGCCCGATGCGGTTCCAGGTTCCGCGGCGGTCCAGGTGTGGAATCCGATACCCGCCATCAGCACCGTCAATCCGGGTGGATTCTCAGAAGGCGTGACCACGGTGACGGTCAACGGCTCGCAATTTGTTTACGGCGCGCAGGTCAGCTGGAATGGAACCGCGGTTCCGACCTCTTACGTTTCGAACACGCAACTGGTGGCGCAAATCGCCGCGCCCATCCCGGGCACTTATCCGCTGACGGTGACCAATCCCAATCCGGGATCTACAAATGCGCTCCCTCTTAACATCAAGGTCGGCCCCGGGCAGGTGGTGATTGTGCTCTCGCCCAATTCGGGCAGCGACGTGCGCGTGTCGAACCAGCTCAGTTTCGGCTTGACCGTGAATGGGACCGACAATCCCGGCGTGACCCTGGAGGTGAACGGCGTGCCGGGAGGCAACGCGACGGTGGGCACCGCGCTATCGAATACTAATGGGTCGATTACCTACACCGCGCCGGCAGTGGTTCCTACGCCGAGCAACGTCGTGCAGCTAACCGTGACCAGCGTGGACAACCCAACGGTTTCGATTGCCCAGAACATCTCGGTGATGAATCCGATTCCGATTCTGACCGCGGCGACGCCGATGACTTTCAATCCTGGCTCGGCGACGGTGGTGGTGACGGGAGCGCAATTCATCAATGGCGCACAGGTGCTGATGAACGGCGTGGCGGCGCCGACGACCTTCAACAGCGGCGGGCAACTGACGGCGACCATCGATCCCACCGAGCCCGGCAATTTCGATTTGCAGGTGCTGAATCCGGCGCCCGGCCCCGCGACCTCGGCCGACCTGATTGCCAGCGTGAACGGCACGCCGCCGACCCCGATCGTCAACCCGGACGATGCCGCGCGTTTTCTTGAGCAAGCTACGTTCGGCGCCACCGACAGTGACATCCACGACGTTTCGATGAACGGATTCCAGTGGTGGCTGAACCAGCAATTCGCCGTTCCGCCAACGCCCATGGAACCCGCGGTGGAGCAGGCGGTGATGCTGAACAATCCGCCCTGCGCAGCCGGCAACCTCACCTGCAACGCGGCGCTGTTTGTGCAAAACAGCTCAGATGAATGGCTGGTGCAGGATGCGTTCTGGCAGCAATCGCTCACCGCGCCCGATCAGCTGCGGCAGCGCGTAAAGTACGCCCTCTCCCAGTTGTTCGTCATCTCCAGCAACAACTCCACTGCCATTCAAAGCATGCCGCGCGGCGAAGCCAGCTATTACGACATGCTGGGCAACGATGCCTTCGGCAATTTCCAGCAGCTTTTGCACGACGTGACGCTCAGCCCCATGATGGGCCAGTTCCTGTCCATGCTGATGAACGACAAGGGCAACGCCACCACCGATCCCGATGAGAACTATGCGCGCGAAGTGATGCAGCTTTTCACCATCGGGCTGTGGCAGTTGAATAACGACGGCACCCAGCAGCTGGACGGGAACGGAAATCCCATCCCCACGTATTCCAATACCGACGTCATGGGGCTGGCCGCGGTCTTTACCGGCTTCAGCTGGAATGTGCCCGGCGACGATGGCGACGATGCCTGGTCGAACTGCTGCATGTACGTCGGCCCCGGCTACGGCGAAGAGCTGCTGCCCATGCAGAGCTATCCCAGCCACCATTCGACGGTGGAAAAAGATTTTCTCGGGGTGACGATTCCTGCATCCGGCAGCCCCGACCCGGAGGGCGATCTGACCACCGCCCTCAACACGCTGTTCAATCACCCCAATCTGCCGGCCTTCTTCTCCAAACAGATGATCCAGCACTTGGTCACAAGCAATCCCAGTCCTGCCTACGTCAATCGCGTTGCGCAAGTTTTCATTAACGATGGAACCGGAACGCGCGGCAATCTGCAGGCGGTGATCACCGCCATCCTGCTCGATCCTGAGGCGCGTGAGTCGGCTACCTATGTCGGCAATCCGCAGTACGGCAAGGTGCGCGAGGCGCTGCTCCGCTACACTGAGTGGGCGCGAGCCTTCAGCGCGCAATCGGCCACCGGCTCTTACAATCTCGGTTCCACTGAGGATCCCATCTACGGCCTTGGTGAGATGTGGCTCCGTTCACCCACCGTCTTCAACTGGTTCAGCCCGCTCTACACGCCGCCCAACAGCCCCATTGAGCAAGCCAACCTGCTCTCGCCGGAGATGCAGATGACGAACGTGTCCACGGTGGTGGGGTACATCAACTATCTGCAAAGCGCCATCGGGTCGAATTCCACATCGGGCTCTGACGTGTTTGCCTCGTACGCCACCGAGATGAGCCTCGCGGCCACGCCCGATCAACTCGTGGACCGGCTCAATCTGCTGCTCATGTCGGGGCAGATGAGCAGCAATCTGTACAACGAGATTTTATCCGCAGTCAACGCCATCCCGATTCCCTCGGGCGATCAAAACGCAATCAACGCCGCGCTCTTGAGCCGCGCGCAAACGGCAATCTATCTCACCGTGGCGTCGCCCGACTTCGCCGCGCAGCAATAGGAGCCCGCAATGTCCAAGTGCAGTTGCCAATCCCGCCGGCAGTTCTTGAGGACGGCCAGCATGGCGTCGATGGCCGGCTTTTATGTGAGCCCGTTCTTTCTCGAACTGAACTCGCTCGCCGCCATGGCACAGGAGAGCAGCGGCACGGATTATCGCGCGCTGGTCTGCGTTTATCTGCAGGGCGGCAACGACGGGCACGGCACCGTAATCGCCACTGATCCCGACTCCTACGCCGCGTTCGTCTCGGCTCGCTCCGGCGCGCCCGGCCTGGCTTACCCGCTGAATGAGCTGCTGCCCATCACCCTGCAGACGCCGCAGACCGGCCGCACCTTCGCGCTGAATCCTTACTTGACGGGTGTGCAGAATCTGTTTAATGCGGGGCGCGCAGCCATTGTCGCCAACACCGGCACGCTCGTGGTGCCGGCGACCAAAACGCAGATCGACAACAACACCGTGGTGCTGCCTGACTCGCTGTTCTCGCACTTTGATCAGACGGCCGCGTGGCAGGCCATTGCCTCGAATCTTGGCAGCGGCGAACACGTGGGATGGGGCGGCGCCGTGGCCGACGCCATTGAGGCCATGAACATGAACTCCAACTCCATGTTCACCTGCATCTCCACGTCGGGCAACGCGCTGTTTCTCGCCGGCCAAACTTCATTCCAGCTCAACGTCACGCCCGCCGGCCCGATCCCCATTTATGGGCTGCAGCAGCCGCCGTTCGGGCTGGCTGCCTCGGTCAATCCGCTCAACTCCATCCTGACAGCCGAAGAAACAAATCTCTTCGCGCAAGAGTACGAAGTGGTGATCAACCGCTCCATGCAGGCGCAGGCCACGCTGGCTACGGCCATGGCTCCGGCAGGCGCAGACGGAGTGGCCAATCCGCCGCAGTATCTCGACCCGGTGACGCTCAAGCTCACAGACAATCCGCTGGCGGCCTCGCTGCAAACCGTGGCCCGCATCATCGCCGGCCGCGCCAGCCTCGGCGTCACGCGGCAGATCTTCTACGTGCAGCTGGGCAGCTTTGACACGCACAACAACCAGGCGCAGATTCACTCCCAATTGCTCACGCAGCTGGGCGCGGCCTTCGAGTACTTCGACGGCCTGATGGTGGGCATGGGACTGAGCAACAACGTGACCTCGTTCACCATTTCGGACTTCGGGCGCACACTCACTTGCAACAGCAACGGCACCGACCACGGCTGGGGCAGCCATCACTTTGTGATCGGTGGGGCGGTGCAGGGCCAGAACATGTACGGGACCTATCCTATTGTCGGCGTGAACCAGGCCAACGACGTGGGCGAGGGCCGTCTGATTCCGACCACCGCCGTAGAACAGTACGCGGGCACGCTGGCGCAGTGGTTCGGCCTCTCCAACGGCCAGATCCAAACCGTCTTTCCCAACTTTGCCAACTTCGGCTCCAATCCATATCTCGGATTCATGAGCTCATAAGTTCGATCTCGACTCTGGGGAGTGTCGAGCTCGTTCGCTCCATCCCGGCGGAAGATTTCGGTCTTCCGCCAGGGTGGGGTGCAAAGGCAGGGAACCGGGAACAGAACCCGGAACGTTGTTCAGTTCAGCGTTGACCGCAACATTTACGGATCCGGGTCCACCCCGGTTCGATACCAGGTGCCTGACCAGAGCTTCGCGGTCATCTGCAGCGTTCCCTTTGACGCGCCCTCAATCGCGTAGGTTCCCTGGTCGTCCAGGACCATGCTGATGGCATGCAGCGTGTACCTGCCGTTGCTGGCCGTGAACGTACCGTTGTGCATCGGCTCGTTGCCGGGGGAGGCGGGGGCCGCGCTGTGGAAGGTGTAAGTGCCGTTGGCCGCGATCTGCAAGATCCACAGGCCTCCGCTGACGTTCGCCTTCCAATAGCCCACAAGGTCGGGATCGACTGATCCCGGCTGAAACCCTGCCGTCGGCAGCGGTAGCGGCGAAGCCCAGCGCGGGTCATCGGTGTAGCAGGGCGAGATGCGCACCGCGCAGTCCAGGCCGTTGGCTTTGCAGGAATTCATCGCAAGCGTCGCTGCCGCCTCGCGATTGTCCCCTCCTTTGCCCCAGCAGCAAGCGATCGAAGCCGGCTTGATCGACGTGGCCAGTGCCAGGCACTCGTTCCAGGCGGAAAGGAGCACCCTGCAGTCCTTGGCGCCGTACATCGCGCAGTATTTCAGGGCCATCTGCGACGCCGCGTCAGAAGACGACTGCGGAGTTGAGGCGCCGTAATTCCCTGTCGATGGAGCAAAGGCGACGGCTACCCAGACAGGAGCCTGCGTCACTGCCGGTCCGGGCTGCGCGTCGATCGCTGCGCCGGCGAACATGATCCCCGAACCCACTACCGCACACGCCCAGCGAATAGCGATTTGCCTCCGCATGGTTTTTTCACCTCCTCGGGGGGAGCGTTGCATTCACGATTCCAAGGCCCTCGCCGCAAGTCAAGCCCAAAATTGCCTTGAGCGGCCGCTGCTCGCTGCCGGCTGTCAGCCGAATGCCGGAAGCTGAAGGCTGAAACCTGAGAGCTGCATTTATAATCGCCGCAACTTCGCATCGGAGTTGCCGCATTGGCCGGGAAGAGAAGGGAATCGCCCGCAAGAAAAACGCGCCGCGCCGCGCGCCAGAGCTTCGGCCTGGCGCCGGACGATCTGCGCACTCTGCGCGCGCTGAAAACGCCGGCGCGCATCCAGAAGTTCATCGACGCCATTCCGTACCAGTACGCTGACACGGCGTGGTCGCCGGCGCACGTGCTGCGCGAGCGCAAGGGACATTGCCTTGAGGGAGCGCTGGTGGCGGCCGCAGCGCTGCGCGTCAACGGCTATCCGCCGCTGCTCATGGACCTGGAAGCCGTGCGCGACGACGACCACGTGGTAGCCGTGTACCGCGAGGGCGGGTTTTGGGGCGGCATTGCCAAGTCGAACTTTGCGGGCCTGCGCTTTCGCGCCCCCATCTACCGTACCGTGCGCGAGCTGGCGCTGAGCTATTTCGACCACTATTACAATCTCCGCGGCGAGCGCACCCTGCGCGCGTATTCGCGGCCGGTCAACCTGGCGCGCCTCGATGGCCGGCACTGGATGACCGCAGAGGAAGATGTCTGGTGCGTGCCCGAGGCGCTCATCGCTGCCAGACACTATCCGATCATTCCCGGCCGGATTGCGCGCAGTTTGCCGCGGCTCGACCGGCGCAGCTTTGAAGCCGGAATGCATGGGTGGACGAAGCACTAAAAACGGGGTACCGCGGACTCGCGGCGCACGGGTTCGCCGTCGTGACAAGCTGCTTGCAACTCGCTGCGAGCTGCAAGCTACCGGCTATTCGATCACGACTTCGCCACCCGCTTCGCGCTGCTTGCGCTCCAGCAACTCGAGCACCAGCTGCATGGCGTGGGTTTCCTTCAGCGCGCGAGCGTGCTTGCGGGCGATGCTTGCTTTTTCCGCGTCTGTCGGGGCGGCCTCAAACTGTTGGGCGAGCGCGATGCTCTCAAGGCGCAGGGCCTCGATCTGCCCTTTCAGCGTCTTCATTCTCAGCTTGTCGATGATGGACGGCACGGGCCCACCTCCTCTTTCTGGGGTAAGAGGTGCGACGCAGGTCTCTGGAGGAAAAAAACACTCATCCGGCCCGATCATGGATGAGCGAATGCCGCCGTCCGCCGGCGCGCCGAAACGAGCCTGAATGCGAACACGAGCGGCGTGCATACGAACTTCAGTGATTTTAAGCATATTTTGGAAAAGTTTCACTCCCGGTTTTTGCACAGCCGAACCCAGGACGTTAACCAAACCAATAGCCAGTAGAACCAGGAAAGGCCACCAGGGGCGAGCCGGCTGACATTGGCGGAAGGTGGTGCGGAGGTCTGAGAATGCGCACCGAACCCGGCAATCGTTACGGGTTCGGTTCCCTCTGCCCTCCCTAAAGTCAGAAGGTGCGCATTGAGGGAACCATAGCAGCCATCGGGGGATCTCGGAGTGACGCAAATCACTAGAGCGCTTGACTCCGCCGCCCTCGTTTCTACGGTTGGCCAGATACCTGGCACTTCGTTGCCCCATCCTTCCGGCGCTTTTGCCGGAAGGGTGGGAGAGCGCAATCCGGGCGGATCCTCGCAATTTGTACCGCCGGGTCCCCACGGACAGGGTCTTCGTCCGTGGGGTGGTAGCCGGACTGTACGGGCGGCGTCCTCGCACCCACAAAGGACGTTACTCCATCCTTCCGGCGCACTTTGCCGGAAGGGAGGGAACTGTTCTCCAATCTGCCGGCATCTCCCCGGTCCATACCACTTAGAGATGTCAAGCCCCCCGCCTCCCGCCAAATCCACCCTATCTTTCTCATTCCACAGCAAATAAAAAATCTCCAGAATTTGCAGATCATTTCCGCTCATGCGCGCACAATCGCATCAGAGTCAAAGAAAACGCGTCTCCTGCGGGGCTGCCGGCGCCAAATAGGCGTAACCGCCGGCAAAATGACGCATTTACAAAAACCGGTGCTTTAGAATGACCAACTTAGGGGAATCCCCCTCTCCCATAAACCCTCTGCCTTCACGTATTTGGCTATGGAGATGGTGGGGGTGGGGGTGGGGTGGGGGGCACGAAAGGGCAAGCCAATGGATTCGGAATGGAGACACATCAAGCCGCGCGGCGCCAATTGCCAGGCGCCCCAGGTGCCCGGCAAAACCCAAATCGGAGGGAGGAAAATAACTAATTGT
>JASHQH010000189.1 GCA_030037635.1 Acidobacteriaceae bacterium | reverse complement strand
GACGAGTTGGAATGGGCTCAGGAAAGAGAGCCGGTGCGGCGATGACCGTGCTTTCTCTCAGCGAGTGGCAAGACTTTACGATTCGATAATTCGTGCCCGGCAGGTGCGGGCAAGGATGCCGGCGTTACGCATAGCCAAGGATGCCGGCGTTACGCATAGCCAAGGATGCCGGCGTTACGCAAAGCCAACGATGCCGGCGTTACGTACAGCCAAGGATGCCGGCGTTACTGGCCGGTTGCGAAGTAGCCTTTCTTGGCGCGGACCTGGTAGCCGCGGTCCTTGCAATAGAGATAGATGGTTCGGTAGGAGCCATCGGTATGGAAATCGGCGGGCGTATAAATGAGCGCGTATTGGCTGCGCAAAGCCTCTTCTATGTCTTTGAAGCTGACCGCCATATCTTCAACCGACGGCGGGTAAAAGGTTTCGCCGCCGGTCTCGGTGGAGAGTTGCTCCAAAACCTTGTCGCCGGCGCCGCGGCTGGGCGTCCAGTTGGTGCTGATGGCGTAGATGATGGTCTCGGCGCGCTCACACTCCTTGATGGCTTCAGACAGGTACACGCGGCTCTGGTTGTCCTCGCCGTCGGAGATGAGGATCATGGCTTTGCGCACCGGCTCGGGCCCGCGCTCGGTGAGCAGCTTGTCGCGGCACGCGGTGTACACAGCGTCGAACAGCGCCGTGCCGCCGCCGGGACGCAACTCGTTGATGCCTGACTCCAGAGAGTCGGGATCATTGGTCCAATCCGCCGTCACCGTCGGAGTCACGTCGAATCCCATCACGAATGCGCGGTCGCTGCGCTCTTTGAGCACCTGCAACAGAAACTCAATCGCCGATTGCTGCTCGAACTGGAAGCGCGAGCGGATGGAGGTGCTGGCGTCGATCACGATGCCCACGCGGAGGGGCAGGTTGATCTGCTGGTGAAAGAAGTCGACCTTGGCCGGCGCTTTCTGATTGTCGAGCAGCGCGAAATCACTCTGCCCCAGGTTGGGAATGTAATGCCCGTGCCTGTCGGTGACGGTGAAGATGAGCGGAACCTCGTTCACGTGCACGGTGGGCAACTGGTACACCTGCGAGCCCTGATCACTTGTTGACCCCTGGCCGGCCCCGGGTTGCGCTGCCGCCGCGGCGGTGGAAGGGCTCCCGGGCTGCGTGGCATTTTGTGCCGGCGGGGTGGCCGGCGCCGTTTGCTGGGCGGGCGCGCTCGAGCAGGCAAAGGCCGTCAGCAGCACGGGGAGGAGGAAGCGTCCTAACAGGGATGGGCCTGCCTGGGACGCGAAATGCAATTTCTTCATATGCTCTCATTTTACAATCGCTGCGCTTTTCTGCGGGCGATTGGGGGTTACTGCCGTAATTCTTCCCTACTGAGAAAGTTAGACGCATTCGAGCCGGTTGAGGAAATCCGTCAACGGGCGGGGGAGTGCCGCTTCGAGCACCAAGTGCTTTGCGGTCAATGGATGCGCGAACTCGAGTCGGGCCGCGTGCAGAAAGTTGCGTTCCAGCTTCAACGGCCAGGCATTCGCCTTTTTCTGCTTGCCGCGCGCAGATTCCCCTGTCCCGGCCGGCGCTGAAGCGGCAATCTGCGCGGCCCCGCCGTAGAGCGTGTCGCCCACCACGGGATGGCCGATCGACGCCATGTGCACGCGAATCTGGTGCGTGCGGCCGGTCTCGATGCGTACGCGCAGCAGGGTGAATTTGCCGAAGCGGCAATCGAGCCGCTGCACGACTTCGTAATGCGTGACCGCGGAGCGCGCGTTGGCGCCGGGCCGCGTGGTCATGCGCGTGCGGCGCACGCGATCGCGGCTCACCGCCGCGCTGATGGTGCCTTTGTGGCGCGCCACCGCGCCATGCACCAGCGCCACATAGGTCTTTTCTACGCGCCGGCCGGCGAACATGGCGCCCAGCGCTCGATGAGCGCGGTCGTTTTTGGCCACCACGATCAGCCCGCTGGTGTTTTTGTCGAGCCGGTGCACAATGCCCGGGCGCAGCTCTCCGCCCGCCGATGAAAGCGTTTTGAAGCGGTGCAGCAGCGCGTTCACCAGCGTTCCGCGGCTGCGCGCTTCGTCGCTCTGGCCCGATCCGGCGTGCACCATCATGCCTGCCGGCTTGTTCACCACGGCGAGGTCGTCGTCTTCATACACCACGTCGAGCGGAATAGCCTCGGGCACGGCCTTGAGCGGCACGGGATGCGGATCGCCGCTGATGGTGATGCGCTCGCCGCCGCGCAGCTTCAGCGAGGGCTTCTCGTGCCGGCCATCCACCAGCACGCCGCCCTGCTCCATGAGGAGTTGCACGCGCGAGCGGCTCACGTCCGCGAGTTGCGCTGTCAGGAACATGTCGAGACGCCGGCCGCGTGCTTCGGCGGGCACGTCGATGGTGCGCGGCGAGCTCATGCGGAGCCTTCTTCCTTGGGGTGCGCATCGTTGTGGTCCGCCTCCGGCGGGTCCTGCTCCGCTGGCTGCGGCTTTTGCTCCGCCGCGCGCTGGTTTTGGCCTGTCGCGCGCAGCACCAGCGCTGCGGCCAGCACCATGGCCACCGCGGCAATCTGCGGGCCGTCAAGCGCGCCATCGAGCAGCGAGCCGCGCCCCTCGCGATCGCGCCAGATTTCGGTGAGGTAAATCGCCGTTCCGCCTGCCATCAGGCCCACTCCCGCCACGTCGCCCTTCCTGCGTTCCAGCGGCAGCCACACCAGCAGAAGAGCGCCGATGGCCAGGAACGCCAGCGCCGCGTAGGCCTGCACGGGATGCAGCGGAACTCCCAGCGGCGCGCCGCTCCACAAAGCGGCAAGAGGATTGGTGTAGGTGACTGCCCAGCGCAGCCCCGGCTCTGCTTGGGTTCCGTAGCCCGCGCCGGCCTCCAGCGCGCCCAGTTGCTCGAAAGCCAGGCCCAGCGCCAGCGGGGCGGCGAGCGCATCGGCCACGCCGCGCAGGGGCAGCTTGTTTCGCCGCGCGTACCAGGCTGCGCAGCCTGTTCCGGCGAGCGTGCCCACTCCGGCCAGCAGAGGATGGTGCACCATGGCCAAGCCCAGCATCCACGCCGGATGCAGACGCAACACGCTCCAGTTCACCACGACCAGCAGCAGCCGCGCCGCAGCCAGCGCCGCAAACAGGCTGAGGATGCACAGATTCCACACCTTGCCCGCGTCCACGCCGGCGATGCGCGCGGTGCGCTGCGTAAGGGCCAGCGCCAGCAACACGCCAAACGCGGCGATGACGCCGTAGGACGGCACCAGCACCCTGCCGAGATGAAACAAAACCGGATGCACATGGTCAGGATAAGGCAGCCGTGCTGGCGGAGTTCGCGGGGTTAGCGGGGTCAGGCGAAGGGCAGCGGGCGGCGCGGCCGTCATGCGCGCGCCTGCGGTCGAGAGAGAGAAGCAGCGCTCAATGTAAGATCGAGCCAGCATCAGCAGAGGGAAAAAATCTTCGCAGGCCGGCAGCCGGTTTGGGCCTTGAGCAGGGGCAACGGGCGCGAGCAGCGCGAGCACACGGAGGGCGTATGGCATTTTGCGGCAATTGCGGCGCACAGATGGGCGACAATGAGCCGGTTTGCCCACGTTGCAGGCACGCGGCCGGCGTGACAGCAACGTCCGCTCCTGTGGCAACGCCCACCGCCTGGCAAAAAATGCCGCCCGCCCTTCGCATACTCTGTGTCGCGGCCGGCTGCTTGTTCCTTTATTCAAGCCTCCACACCCTGGGCGTCTTCAAAGGGCCGAGCCAGACGCCGGCGCCAGCTCCGACGCAACCCGCGACCCCCGGCACGCAGCCGGCTGGGCCAGGAGCCGCGCCGGGAGGGCCGAATGAACCCACGCCGCCGACGGGACCGAACGGCAATGGCACGCCGTCAGGAGAAACGAATCCATTGCCCCCTGCGGCCGGCAGGAGCCAGCTGGCCCAGCAGCAATCTTTCACTTCGGAGTGGATGCTGATGCAAGGAGATGTCTGGATTCACAACGGGCAATGGTACAACGGGTCGAATGGCCCGGTGCAGTCGGCGACTTTGGAGTGCGACCAATACAACCAGGACGGCTCTGACCTGGCACAAAAGCAAATTCCGCTTATGACCTCAAATGAGCAGGCGCTTCAATCGGGATATACCGAGCGTTACAACGATCTCGATATCGGCCAGGCGATTCAGGGACTGGTAAGGGTGAATTGCAGCATTGTGGCCGCGATACCGCCGGCGCAGTGAGCGAGCCACGGATAAGGCAGCCGAGTTAGCGCGAGGTGAGTGGCGTTGGCGCAGGCGCGCTCCGGTTGGCAATGCACCTCGGACCGGATCGGGGATTTCGGGCAACTCCTGAAGCCGGTGTGCCCGTGCAGGACCCCTGACCTGTTTTTCCGCTTTCAAAGCCGGCACAGAGGAACGTATGATCGGGCCAACGCAGCAAAAGAAGAAGTGCAGCGAGTTTGGGCTCTTGAGCAGGAGCAAATCGAGCATCGCGAGCGGACGGAGGACGTATGGCATTTTGCGGAAATTGCGGCGCACATTCTGAAGGCAACGAGCGGTTTTGCAAGAACTGCGGGCACGAATTGAGCGCGGCAGCAGCCGCACCCGCTATGCCTGCCGCGGCGGCTCCGGTTGCGCCCTCCCCGGCGCCGCCGGCGCCTCCCAGCCCTCAGGTCTACTGGACTCCGCCGCCGTTTCCGATTGCAACGCCCGTGAAGCGGAAAAAGATACCCGCAGCTTACCGGGTGGCTATTTTCCTCCTGGGCCTGATTGCGCTGTATTCCGGCCTCCACACTCTGGGCATCATTACCTGGCCAAACAAGTTGGTGGGACAGCTGACGCCGCCGGCGGGAGTAGCGAATGCGGCTCTGGTGCAGCAGCAGGCCTTCAAGTCGCCGTGGCTGGTCTCCAATGGAGATGTCCATCTGGGCAAGCCGAAGTGGACGAACAATGCGAATACGGCCATTCTGGCGGCGGATCTGGAGTGCGACCAGTATGACCAGGGCGGCAAAGACCTGGCGCAAAAGCGCGTCAGGCTCGAGGTCCCGAACCAGCCGTCGCTTCAGTCCGGACAGAGTGTTGAATACACCGACCTGGATATCGGACCGTCGGTGCAGGGCCTGTCGAAGGTGAACTGCGGCATCATGGGGGTATCGGTGCCGGGAACCAACATGGTGGGGACACTGCCGCCGCCGGCGGGTGTGGCCAATGCCGCGCTGGTGCAGCAGCAGAGCTTCACCTCGGCGTGGCAGGTGACCAATGGAGATGTGCATCTGACCCAGTCGGCGTGGACGAACAATGCGAATGTGTCCATCCAATCGGTGGATGTGGAATGCGACCAGTATGACCAGAGCGGCGCAGACCAGGCGCAAAAGCAGATGACGTTGTTCACCTCGAACCAGGCGCCGCTTCCGGCCGGAGATGGGGAAACCTTCACCGACCTCGATGTCGCGCCGCCGGTGCAGGGCTTGTCGAAGGTCAACTGCGGTGTCGTGGGGGTCACCGTGCCGCCGGGAACTCCGGGAATCAACACGGTGGGGCCGCTGCCGCCGCCGGCGGGTGTGGCCAATGCCGCGCTGGTGCAGCAACAGACCTTCACATCGCAGTGGCAGGTGACCAATGGAGATCTCCATCTGTTCAACGCGAACTGGTCGAATAATTCAAACACGACGATCCTTTCGGCGAATGTGGAGTGCGACCAGTACGACCAGAACAACAACGACCAGGCGCAAAAGCACCTGAACCTGTTCACCGCGAACCAGACGCCGCTCGCGGCCGGACATACAGAAACATTCAACGACGTGGATCTCGGAAACTCAGTGCAGGGCCTGTCGAAGGTGAACTGCGGCGTCATGGGGGTCAAGTTGCCGCCGGCAACGACGACGCAGTGAGCGGGCTGCAGAGCAGGATTGGTTGCGCGCCGGGAATATGCGCAGGCCAGAGGTCTGCAGGAGCCGGGAGCCTTTAGCTTTGTGGAGGCATGGGTTGCGGCTGCTGTTGCATGCCGCGATTGCGCCAAGCGCGCGGCGAGGGAAGGGAAGAGTAGAACCCGGCCCACGGGGCCGTGAGCGATGCGCTGGTGAACCCGTCCTAAGACGGTGGAGCTCCCCGCGGCTCATTAGGCATTCCGGACTGGCGGACACTGCACACAGAACCGATTTGTCGAGTCGAGCCCCTGTTCAATGAATGTTGGTTCAACCAGCGTTGACCACCCACCTGCTTTGCAGGCCGGTTTCTATTGCGGATAGTAGGGGTAGTCGCGCCGAATTGCAAGTCTTGTGCTCTACAACCAAGGTGTGCTAGTGTAGCGCGCTAGTTTTTCCCCAAGCGGGAAAAGGCAGTGAACAGAGAGTAGTCGATCAATAGCCAATAAAAGAGCCGATAGCCGGGCAGGATGTAGCCGGTAGCTTCGGGCAGGTTGTTCAAAACATCACGTTTCGGGCCACGTTTTGTTTAAAACCTCACATTCGGGGCATTGCACGCGTGTGTATAATGACCCATTCCGGAAGTTAGGGTGATCGGAGAGAAAGCTTGTTTTTCGTCGAATACCAACCATTACTTTGGAGGGCAATTTATGAGATTCCGTCGAATTCGTCTGGGCCTGTTCGCCTCGGCGCTATTCATCCTGGCATTGAGTTTCAGCCCGCTCGTCGGCGCCCAATCCACCACCCAGGGTTCAATTGCCGGCACCGTCTCTGATTCTTCCGGTGCGGTCGTGGGCGGGGCATCTGTGACGATCGCCAATAGCAGCACCAATGCACAGTTCAGGACAACTACGGACGGCAGCGGATACTTTGTCGTTCCGTTGGTTGAACCCGGCACTTACAAGGTCGTGATTGCGGCCCAGGGCTTTGCGAGCTACACCGCCAACGATGTTGTGGTCAACGTGGGCCAGGTGACGAGCCTCTTGCCGCATCTCGCGGTGGCCTCGGCCCAGTCTGAAGTCGTGGTCACTGAGCAAGCACCGGTGATGAACCTGGAATCGCCTTCGTTCACCGACACAATCAACACCCGCGCCCTGCAGCAGATTCCTATCAACAACAAGCGCTGGTCGGCGCTGGCCATGACCACGCCCGGCGTGGTTTCTGACTCCAACGGTTATGGCCTGGTCAGCGTGCGCGGCATCAACCCGCTGCTCAACAACGTCGAAATCGACGGCGCCGATGACAACCAGGCCTTCTTCTCTGAAGAACGCGGCCGCACGCGCGAAGCCTATTCCACCACCTTCGCCGCAGTGCGCGAGTTCGCCGTGAACACCGGCGTCTACTCGGCTGAATATGGCCGCGCTGCGGGCGGCGTCATCACCTCAGTGACGAGGAGCGGCACCAATCAGATCCACGGGCAAGCCTACATGTGGGATCGCGAAAGCAACTGGGCCGGCTACACTCCCTACTCGACGATCAGCAACTTTGTCGACGGCAGCACGGTCACGACTCCACTGAAAGCGGAGGACGAGCGCAAGATTTACGGCTTCACTGCGGGCGGACCGCTGATCAAGAACAAGCTCTTCTGGATGTACACCTACGACCAGCATACTCACGTTTTTCCCAACATTGGCGTTCCCTACAATGACCCGGTCTTCTATACCTTGCCCGCGGCTCTCCCGTCCGGCGACACCTGCTACGACGGGATCGACAATGCCAGCCGTACCGGCGCGGTCGAGAACTCATCGGGAGTGGTCAGCCACAGTTCTTTGCCGACCAACGTCCCCGATGCCTGCGCACTGGCGGCACGGCAGAACATCAGCTATGCCCAGGCCATCTATGACTGGGCTGCCCTCACCGAAGGCAGCGCCAACGCGACCGCACCCGCGGGCGTTACGGCCATCTCCGATAGCGGCATCGCTAACGACATCGGAGAATCGCCGCGCTTCGGCTACCAGGAAATCAACATGCCCAAGCTCGACTGGCAGATCAACGAAAGGAACCATCTGAGCGTTCTCTATAACCGTCTGCGCTGGGATTCGCCGGGGGGCGTGCAGACGAGTGCGCCGGACCACTATGGCCGAGACACCAATGGCAACGACTTCGTGAAGCTCGATTACGGAGTTGGCAAGCTGACCACCCTGATCAGCAGCCATATCAGCAACGAGGTTCTCTACCAGTACGGCCGCGAACTCAATGACGAGGGCCAGCAGACTTTCACCCCCTACACGCTTGCGGACGTCGACAACAACAGCGGAAACATTCCAGAGGTTGAGGAGTATGAGGACGGTGTGGACTTCGGCTCGCCCTACTACTCCTATCGCAAGGCGTATCCCCTCGAATACAAGTGGCAGGTCGGCGACGTCCTCTACTGGAACAAAGGCAATCACGACATCCGGTTCGGGGTGGACATGGTGCACAACTACGACCTGATGAATGACACCGTCGACGGCAACGGTATCTGGGATTTTGACTGGGACGGCAACTACTTTAACGACCTGCTCAACTTTAAGAACGGCATAACTCCTTCCAGCACCAACGACAACGGCTGCGCCTCGAGCGCCCCGGAATACTACACCAGCTCCAGCGTGATTGGTGACTACACCTGCGCGTACGAATTCGAGCAGGGATTTGGCCCTCCGACCTTCACCGTGGCCACCATGGACACCGCGTTCTTTGCCCAGGACGATTGGAAGTTCGCTTCGCGCCTGACCCTGAATGTGGGCCTCCGCTGGGACAAGGAGTCTTTGCCGGGTCCGTCTTCTAACATGACCGCGGCCACGGGCAGCTTTGTTCCCTATGTGGGCCTGCTCAACAACCCTAGCGACAACCACGCCTTCGGGCCCCGTATCGGCTTCGCTTATGACCTGTTCGGGGGCGGCAAAACCGTTCTCCACGGCGGCTGGGGCATGTATTTCGGCCGCATCACCAATGGCAATCTCGAGGCCATGCGCTTCCAGACGGGCAGCCCCAACGGACAGTTCACCGAGCTTTGGGAACCCAAGTCCAGCTACTCGGGCACGCCGGTTTATCCGAGTATCCTCACGGCTTCCTCCGCCGCCGCATCCGGCAAGCCGAACTCTTACTTCGAGGCGCCCAATTTGAAGATGCCGGAAGTGCAGGAGTTCGACCTCTCGGTGCAGCAGGAAGTGGGCAAGGGGTCGGTCCTCCAACTTAGCTATCTGGGCGCTCTGGGACGCGAACTGCCCAACTTCCTCGACGTCAACCTCAATCCCACCACCGCGTCCACAGTGCTCACGGTCACGGACGATGCCAATGGCGCCGGCCCGTTGGGTGCAAACGGATCGACCATCACGGTTCCGGTCTTCACCGGTTATGGCAACACGAACAATCCTGAACTCAACGCCGTCAACGGCTCCGGTTCCGCAGCAGGGGATTTCGGGGAAGTGGGCGAGTTCGTCAGCAACGTCAACTCTAACTACAATGCCCTGGTGGCGGAGATCCAGAACCGTTCGCTCAAGAGCGTGCAGTTCGACCTCAGTTTCACATGGTCGCACGCGCTGGACTTTGGACAGGCCGAAACCACCCAGGGCGCTTACAATTCCTGGTACAACCCCTACACCGATTTCAGCGCGAATTACGGCAACTCCAGTTACAACATTCCCAAACGCTTCGTCGCCTATGCCCTCTATAACGTTCCGGGCATCCACTCCAACAGTCCGCTCAAGTGGGTAAGCAACGGCTGGAGTATCAATGACAGCTTCCAGATGCAGAACGGCCTGCCCTTTACGGCCGGCGTCGATGGCTATCCTTCGAACGGGATCCTCAGCGATCTGAATGGCGCCAGCGGCAGCACGGTCATTCCCCAGATCGGTGTCAACACATATAGCTACTCGCGGGGCATCGTCGACGATGCTCGCTTGCAGAAAAACTTCGCGTTCGAGGGCGGCCGCTCCCTGGAGCTCAGCGTCGACGCGTACAACCTGGCCAATCACCAGAACATTACCGGTTACGAGGCCACCTATCTCTATTACTTGTCGGATTACAGCCTCGAGTACACGGGTTTAAATGGCCAAGGCGGCCAGGATTTCAAGGTGCCCGATGGAGCCAACAACAGCGGCTTCCTTTACACGCCAAGAGAACTCGAAATCATTGGCCGCTTCAACTTCTAGGTTTCGAACAGCAGTGAGCCTTCACGCGCGGCGGCTTCGGCCGCCGCGTTTTTCTTGTGC
The DNA here is from genome assembly GCA_030037635.1 of Acidobacteriaceae bacterium. Lineage (GTDB taxonomy): Bacteria > Acidobacteriota > Terriglobia > Terriglobales > Acidobacteriaceae > Telmatobacter. The sequence continues at coordinate 5,503 of JASHQH010000189.1, read as the reverse complement.
GCTGGTTTTTCCCCAGGCGGGAAAAGGCAGGGAACAGCCAATAGAAAGTCGCGATGGCGGAGCCGCGATCCCACCCTGGGCGCAAAAACAAAGACCCGCCGAGGCTCCACCCCACGAACGAAGACCTGTCCGCGCGCAAAGACCGCTCGCCGGGGACCCCGGGTTCGTGGGGCACCCTGCAAGGACGCCGGCGCTCCTGTCGAGGGTGCCGGCGCCTCATCCGTCACCGGGCCGGCGAATCCGACGTAACCGATTGAGCTGCCGCTCGTAATGGTTTGAAGGAGCGGGAATGAAAAGCCGTTCCCGAAATTTTTCCAAACAGTGTTAATGTGTGACTTCAATCACTTGAATCCTGGGAGTTTGGACCTATTCTTGGCCCGTTCCCCGGGGGTGTCGGCATGGGCCACGAAGTGTCGAGCGCGGCAAGGACTGCTCGCACCATCGACCGCACGCGTCGCGTGCGACGGCTCATCTATGTCCTTCTCGGTATAGCCGCCCTGGTTTCGCTGGCCACATTCGCGGGCCTGGCCGGCTGCGGCGGCGCCATTGCGCTCACCGCCTCGCCGCCTGTGCCGTCGAGCATCGTCTCGCCCATCGCCGGTTCGCCCATCCAGCACGTCATCGTCATCATGCAGGAGAACCGCAGCTTCGATAACCTGTTCAACGGTTTTCCCGGCGCCGATAGCGTCACCACCGGAATGAGCGACGGCCGATCGGTGACGCTCCAGCCCGTCTCGCTCGGCGATTCGCGCGATCTGAACCACTCGCATACGCAATGGTGGCGCGATTGGAACAACGGCAAGATGGACGGCTTCGCGCAGGGAGGCTCGCTGCTGCCGTATTCCTACGTTCCTGAAAAAGACGTGGAGGCGTATTGGACGCTGGCCAGGCAATATGTGCTGGGCGACCGCATGTTCCAGTCCAACACCGGGCCCAGCTTCGTAGCGCATCAGTACATGATCGCGGGGCAATCGGCAAACGTGGCCGAAAATCCCACTGGTTCTGTATGGGGATGCGACGCCGCTGCGGGAACCACCGCTGCGCTGCTGGGTCCCAACGGCACCGATCTTCCCGGCGTGTATCCCTGCTTCGATTACCAGACCATCGCCGATCTGCTCGACGACAAAGGCGTCACCTGGCGCTACTACGCACCGGCCAGCGGCGACAGCTTCTTCATTCTTTCGGCATACCAGGCCATCCGCCACATCCGTTTCGGCCAGGACTGGAACGACAACGTCATTTCGCCGCAAAATCGCGTGATTACGGATATCAAACATGGCGAGCTGGCGCAGGTTACCTGGATCGTGCCTGACTGGGCGCACTCCGACCATCCGGGATCGGGCAGCGAGGGGCCGGACTGGGTGGCTTCGATTGTCAACGCCGTCGGCAAAAGCCCCTACTGGGACTCGACCGCGATCTTCATCGCGTGGGATGACTGGGGCGGCTGGTTCGATCACGTCGATCCGCCCAAAGTGGATGCCATGGGTCCGGGTTTCCGCGTTCCACTGCTCATCGTTTCCCCTTACTCCAGGCACGGCTACGTCACGCACCATAATCACGAGGCCAGCGGCTTCATTGCCTTCATCGAGCACAACTTCGATCTGGGCACACTGGGAACGCGCGACGCCGCCAGCGACGCATTCGAGGATTGCTTCGATTACTCGCAAGCGCCGTCGGCCTTCACGCCCATTCCGCAGCACGTGAGCGACGATCGGCTGGTGCGCGAAAAAGACTCCGGGCCGCCAGACGACGACTAAAACAGGCAACAGGGAACAGGGAGCAAGGGAGCAAGCCACCCCAGCCCCGGCAGGGACCAAGGGATTGGGGGCCTGAAAGCCGATGCTTCCTCCGATACGCGCCCGAAGCGATGGCCGGCCGTAGCAAACTTCGATATCAAGTGATTGAAACGGGGATACCTGTCTTTTGAGTGATTTAAATCACAAGTCTTTACGCATTTCAGCCTTATAGTCCCTCGTAGCGCACCCCTCGAACCTGGCTCGAACGCAAGACCTGGCAAGACCCACAGGTTCGGGGTGCGCCTCCTTGCCCCAGGCATGCGCCGGCATCTTCTATGACGAAGCGGCAATGAGCCGCTCGGAAAGCCAACGAAGGTCATCGATTGGCATGGAAGGCATTGAATAGATTGCCGCTCATTGACGATGAAGAGAACGAAAGCCATGGCGACGATCCGGGATTTTCCGGGAACGGCAGAACGGGCTGTGCGGCAAGACTGTGCGCGCAACTTTGCGCCCGCGGAACTGTGCGCACCTGACCGGAAGATCTGCGCCTACAACCAAACCCGCGAGCGATTCATCGCCACCGGTGTGGAGGCCGTTGACGGTTCGAACGGCAGCACCGAAGTGCGGTTGCGCAGCCTGAGCCAGGGGAGCGGGAGCGGTCTCTGGATTCATCCGTTTCTTGAAATTTCTCCGGCCGGCATCCCTTTTCCCCTGGATTTGGTCTATCTCGACAACGACTGTGTTGTTGTGGACACGGTGGAATCGTTCCCTATTGGCAGCCCGGGTGCAGCGAGCACAAAAGCCTTGAGTGTGATTGCTTTCCCGGCTGATACTTTGACGCAGGGAGAGATACACGTCGGCGACCAGTTGATCATCGCCGAGCCCGACGAGATGAAGCGGCGTTTGCAGCGAATGAAAAAAGCCAGGACCGGCGCAGGGATCACTCTGCCGGCGGCTCTGGAGCCATTCGCAAGAACGAGCCCGGAGGAGCCATCCCATGCCGAGGCCGAGCCGCCGGTGCGGAACCTGTTTGCTCCCGTGCCCGACGCTCCGATCGAGACTGCGCCTGCGGCGCCGGCGAATGTTTCCCCGGAGCGGGCCGGCAATCAACCCCCTGCTCCCGCACCAAAAGGCGCGGAAACCCGCCCCTGGAAGAAGCGCGCCAAGCCGAAGGACTGGCTTACCCGCTTTCTGCGGGGAGATGAAGAACCTGAGGACCCTCGCGTAGCGGCGCGAGAACCGCTGCCCGGGTTGATCGCCTATTACTTCACCGGCGGCACACCGGCGGCGCAGGAAGTACGCGATATCAGCCCGGCCGGGCTGTACGTTTTAACCAGGGAGCGCTGGTACCCGGGCACCGTGGTCCGGCTCACACTGACTGACCGGCATCAACCCACCGTCGAACGATCGCTGACTGTGAATGCCAAAGCCGTACGCTGGGGAAGCGACGGGGTGGGCCTGGAATTCATTCTGGACGAGCCGACCAAACGCCGGGAACGCGACCCGCAGTTGCCGCAGCAGACCGAGGGCGTGGATATCGTCAAGGTGGTCGAGTTCCTGCGCAATTACAAATCGTCGCTGGGGCAAACCTAGGATTTGGCGGCGCGGCGCTTCCTGGCGCCGTTCGGCGCTCCGCCCGCTGCATCCGCATGGTTTTCTCCCATGGTGTGCAGGCGCAGGAAATTCGTCGAGCCCGATTTCGTCCGCGTTCCTGCCACAATGGCAATCACCTCGCGGGGGCGCACATAGCCGCCCTTTTCCAGCAGCCTCTCCGCACTATCCACCATGGCCTCGATGGTATTCGCCTTGGGACAGCGGATGGGCGTGGTGCCCCAGAGCAGGTTGAGGCGATTCACCGTGACTTCAATGGGGCTGAGGGCAAAGATGGGCGCCGCGGGGTGGTACTTGGAAAGCTGCCGCGCCGTGCTGCCGGTCTCAGTGAACAGCGCGATGCCGCGCAGATCAAGATCGTCGGCGGCATGGGCCGTGGCCTCGCAGATGGTTTCAGCAATGGAGAGATGGCTCTGCCGTTCGTGCGGCTCGGCCTCAAGGTTTTCTTTCATGTGCAGCTCGGTCTCGGTGACGATGCGCGCCATCATGGCCACCGACTCCACGGGATACTTGCCCACCGCCGACTCGCCGGAGAGCATCACGGCGTCGGTGCCGTCGTAGATGGCGTTGGCCACGTCAGACACCTCGGCGCGCGTGGGCCGGGGATTCTCAATCATCGATTCCAGCATCTGCGTGGCTGTGATCACGGGTTTTGAGTACTCGGCGGCGCGGCGGATGATGAGCTTTTGGATCGCGGGCACCTTCTCCGGCGGGACCTCAACGCCCAGGTCGCCGCGCGCCACCATGATGCCGTCGGATACCTGAAGGATGGCGTCGAGATGCTCCACGGCCTGCGGTTTCTCCAGCTTGGCAATGATCCAGGTGTTGCCGCCGTGCGCGGCGACGCGGTTGCGCACCAGGCTCACATCTTCGGCAGTGCGGACAAAGGAGACGGCGATGGCATCGACGCCGTGCTTCAGCGCGAACTCCAGGTCGACAGAATCTTTTTCAGTGAGTGAAGGCGTGCGCACCAGCACGCCGGGAAGGTTGATGCCCTTGCTCTCGCCCAGCAACCCACCGTTGATGATGTCGCACACCACCTCTTCGCCGGCAATCTCGTGCACGCGCAGCTCGATCAATCCATCCGACAGCAAGATGCGCGAGCCCTGCTCGACATTCTCGGCCAGAGTTTTGAAGGTGGTGCCGACGACCGCGGCCGTGCCCAGCACGTCGCGCGGCGTAATGGTGAGCCGGTGCCCGGCCTTCAACAGCACCGGCTGATGATCCTTGAGCAGCGCGGTACGCATCTTGGGCCCTTGCAGATCGCCCAGGATGCACAGAGGCTTGCGCTCCTCCTTGCTCACCTTGCGAATCTTCTCGATGACCGCGGCCTTACGCTCGTGCGTGCTGTGCGAAAAATTCAGGCGCACCACATCGACGCCGGCGCGGATCATGGCGCGAATTACCGGCTCGGTATTCGAAGCCGGACCCATGGTGGCTACAATTTTGGCGCGGCGCTGCAATGGGGTTTCGGTCAGGTTCTGATCGGCCAATGGCATCAGTGCGGCTCCAGGCGCGTTTATTACCGCGAAAAGATTTTCAGGCTTAGGGGTCGGAAGAGCAGTGCTGCTTCTATTTTAAATGCAGGAGGGCGCGGCGCGGCGGGCGGTCGATCAGGCTTTCATGGCCAGGGCTCAACAGTTTGCGAAAAAAGTCCGAATGAAGGTCGAAATCTTGGAACGCGAAGATGGCAGGGGCTAAAGCCCACGATCATTTTGCGACATTTACGGCACGGCAAAAGCCGTACCCTTGTTACAAGACCGCCGTCGCTTGAGTTTTTCCGCAAGCTGCAGAGCCATGCCCATGTGTTACAAAGCCGGTTCGGCTTCCTTTTCCACAAGGTCTTATCCGCGCGAAAGTTGAGCGGGTGCTTGCGCGCGCGCTTCGGCCGGCTCCTGGTTCTGGCGATCAGAGTAGAGCACGCCGTTCAGCTCTGCTCCCAGCAGAACGCTGAAGGAGGTGATGTAAAGCCAGACCAGGGTGGCGATGCCGTCGGCGAACGATCCGTAGAGGCGCGTGTAATTCGATGCGGTGGTGACGTACCAGCCGTAAGCCAGCGTGGCCGGAAACCAGATAACCGTGGCGGCGATGGCGCCGGGCGTCACCAGGAGCCAGTGCTCCGTGCGGCGCGTGCCGAAATGGTAAAGCACGAA
>JASHQH010000188.1 GCA_030037635.1 Acidobacteriaceae bacterium | reverse complement strand
TCGTATCTTGGCAAACCTGCGGCGCGCGCCTCGCAGCCTGCACAGATCACCGAAGTTGACTTTCTGCCCAGCTACCTGAAGGCCATCGAGAGCTTCGCGGACCTCGACCTGATCGCGCGCTCGGGCAAAAAGTTCTGTATCGACTCAATGTACGGCGCCGGGGGAACGATTCTTTCAGACATCTTCAAACGCATCGGTGTGGCCAACATCGCCATCCGCAGCAATCCCGATCCGCTCTTTCCCGGCATCAATCCGGAGCCCATCGAGCCGCACATCCGCGCGCTGGGCGAAGCTGTGGTCGCGAACAAGTGCGACGCGGGCCTGTGCACCGACGGTGACGCCGACCGCGTGGGCGCCACTGACGAGCACGGCAACTTCGTCGATCCGCACAAGATTTATTCCGTGCTGCTGGAATGGGTGCTTGAGCGCAAGGGCTGGCCGGGCGCCGTTACGCGCGCTTTCAATACCACCAAGATGCTCGACCGCATTGCGAAAAAACACGGCCGCGAGCTGATCGAACATGGCATCGGCTTCAAATTTATCTGCGATCTGATGCTGGAGCGGGAAATTGTGATGGGCGGGGAAGAGTCGGGCGGCATCGGCTTCCAGCGGCACTTGCCGGAGCGCGATGGCCTGCTCAATTGCCTGCTATTGGCGAACGTGATGGCCCAGGAAGGCAAGACGCTCGGCCAGCTCGTGGCCGCGCTGCAGGCCGAGTACGGCGAGCATCAGTATGGCCGCGTCGATCTGCACATCTCCGATGAAATCAAGAACGCGGCCATTGTGCGCGCCCGCGTGCTCCCCGTCGGCGATCCGGTCTTCGCCGGCATGAGGGTCCTGCGCACGGAAACTCTCGACGGCGTAAAGCTCTACCTCGACAACCCGGAAGCGGAGAAAAAGCCCAACGCCGCGGAAACTTGGCTGCTGCTCCGCGCCAGCGGCACCGAGCCGCTGCTACGCATTTACACCGAATCGTGCTCGAAGGAATCGGTTGCCAGGCTGCTCGAGTCTGCGAGCAAGTTCGCGCTGGGGAACTCGTAGGGCCGAGCCCAACCCCAAGCTGCTAGGCGATCACCGCGACCTTGGCGCGCTTGCCCAGGCGCACCGCCAGGCGCGCGGGCAGGCTGGCGGCCGGAATCAGCAGGGCCTCGATCACGTCGCCATCCACGCGAACCGCCTTCTCGCCGATTTTGCGATTGGCTTCGGCGCCGCTCGCTGCCAGGCCGGGTGCCCCACGTCTCGATTCTGAGACGTGGGATAGCACGATCCCACCTGTCCATTGTCATCCTTCGACTTCGGCGATGTGGAAGCTATGAAATAATGACAATCTTGGCCTTCTTCCCCAGGCGGATCCGCAATGTTGCCTCGATTCGAGAGGGGTCGTCTGCAGATGGTACAAGCTGACTGGCATCAAGCGGCCAAACTACGCGATCCCAAATTTGACCATTGATCTGGACGGCCCGTTCTTTGATTTTGCGTTGCGCTTCTGCATTTGAGTTTGTCAGTCCGCTATCGGTCAGCAGCCTCGCTACCTTGAGAGGTAAGAATGCTCCACCGGCTTGAACAGGGCCAGTTTGAAAATGCTCGCGACGTTCGATGATCTCGCGCAAATCTTCTTTTGCAAAATCCTCTAGCTTCAACCTAACTTCCTCCACATCTCCTGCGAAGCGCTTCTGCTGGAACATGCGCGCCCAGTTTTCGGCGGCATTGCGTGCAGCAGCCTCCCCATGAAATCCAGCCACGATGGTCAGCGCCAGGCGCTTCTTTACTTCCATCGGGTGCGCGCGGCCTGTGGCGACATCGGCCCGCAGCGCCTCAATCTCGCTCGTCCTCAGATCCGTGAGCAGCACCCAGTACTTCCACATCAGCTCGTCGCTGATGCTCATGAGCTTGCCGTACATTTCGCTGGCCGGCTCGTTGATGCCGATGGCGTTGCCCAGCGATTTCGACATCTTCTGCACACCCTCGAGGCCCTCGAGAATCGGCGTCATGAGAACAATCTGCGGCTTCTGCCCGTAGTGCCGCTGCAGCTCGCGACCGCATAGCAGATTGAACTTCTGGTCGGTGCCGCCCAGCTCGACGTCGCACTGGAGCGCCACCGAGTCGTAGCCTTGCATTACGGGATACAGCAGCTCGTGCAGACTGATGGGCTGTTCCTCCTGGAAGCGCTTGTGGAACTCGTCGCGCTCCAGCATCTGGGAGACCGTGAAGTGCGCCGTCAGCCGCACTGTGTCCTCGTAGCCCAGCTTGCCGAGCCATTCCGAGTTGTAGCGCACCTCGGTGGCCTTTTCGTCGAGGATGCGGAATACCTGCTGCTTGTACGTCTGGGCGTTCTTGTCGATCTCGGCCCGTGTGAGCGCCTTGCGCGTCACGTTGCGGCCGGTGGGGTCGCCGATCAGCGACGTGAAGTCGCCAATGAGAAAAATCACCGTGTGCCCGAGCTGCTGAAAGTGCCGCAGCTTGCGCATCAGCACCGTGTGCCCCAGGTGCAAGTCGGGGGCGGTGGGGTCGAACCCCGCCTTCACACGCAGCGGCCGGCCCGTTTTGCGGCTCTCTTCCAGGCGCTCGCGCAAATCGGAAACGCGAATGATCTCCGCCGCGCCCTTTTCGAGCAGATCCATCTGCTCGTCAACCGGTAGAAACTTGCTCATCTTGTGTTTCAGTATAAATTCCGGTGCTATCGAGCCTGCAGCTCGCAGCCAGCAATAATGCCCGCGGCCGCTTTCTTTTCAGAGCGAGCCGCGGGCTACGAGCTGCAAGCTGTCTTTAGAACACCATTCCCGCCCACTTCGTGGCTTGCGCCAGGCCCCGTTCAGTGCTTTGCACCTCGTGCTCCAGGTGGGCAACGCGAAAGCGCAACCTCTGATTTTCCTCGAGCAGCTCGCCCACCAGCATCTGCAGGCGCTCGCTTTGCTGGTTGGCCGGCGCCATTTCTGCCTTACTGATTTTGGCCTGCAATGTCTCCATGATCACTACACCTCGTGCGCGTTTCAAGCTGCGGTCCGCTGCGAAAGCATTCATCGCCTAAGCCACTTCGGCCGCGAGCGCTGGACTTGCTGACTCGCCAACCCGCTGCTCTTCTCAGGCTTCGTCAATGGCCCGCGCCGCCGCATCAATGGCCTCGGCAATCTTGCTCACCTGGTCGGAGTTCAAGTCGCCGCGTCCCACGCGCATCCTCAGCGCGTAGCGCAGATTCATCATGGCGCGCATGATCTGCGGCGAACGCCCGCGCCCGAACACCCTGCGCGCCTGCTCCATCCGCCCGAAGATGGCTTTCACCGCGACACTGTTGGCCTTGAGATACTCCTTACCCTGCTCGGTGGCGGCATACATCTTCTTGTTGCCGTCGGTGGCCGAAACCATGGCCAGCCCCTCCTCTTCGAGCATTGTCAGGGTGGGGTACACCACTCCCGGGCTCGGCGCGTAGCCGCCCGAGAGCCGCTCTTCGATGGCCTTCATGATTTCGTAACCGTAGCTGGGCTTCTCGGCGATGAGCTGCAATATGACCAGGCGCAGTTGACCGCTGTCGAAGAACCGCTCGCGCCCGCCGCCGAATCCGTGCTCAAATCCCTCCCAGCGGCCGCCAAAACCAAAGCCGCCGTGACGATGGCGATGCCGCTCTTCGCTGCCGCAGTGCCCGCCCTGCTCCCTGTGCATTTCTTTCCAATATCCAAACATTGCTGTTTCTCCTTGTTTTTCCTAGATATATCTTACGATGCATCCAAGATATATCTTAAGATATATCGAAACTGACTCGTTGTCAAGCCCCTGTGGGCGAGCCGCCGCTGATTCCGAGCTATACTCGCCGTCGTTTCGCCGGCACGCTTGCTGGCATCTCGGCGCTGCGCGATCCTTCTGTCCTGGGCAAAGGAGCTGATAGCCGATAGCTTCTGCACGGTATAATCACCTCAGTGCACTGCACCGCTCACCAGTTCGGTCTGATCGCGCGCTCGGCTGCGGCGGCGGCTTGTGCCGCCTAGACTCCTGCCTCACCTCACCCCAAATCTCAGTTGTCAGTGATCAGTGGTCAGTCTTCGCTTGCTGCCCACCTGCTCTTCACTCATTCACTGTCTTCGCTCGTTCACTCTGTTCACCTACGCGGCACCTAAGCGCCAGCTTCGCAACGCCACAAACACCGCTGCCGCTAGACTGGAGTCATGATGGAAGAATTTTCACGCATTCAGCGACTGCCGGCTTACGTTTTCAACATCACCACGGAGATGAAGACAGCGGCACGGCGCCGCGGCGAGGACATTATCGATTTCGGGATGGGCAATCCCGACGGCGCTACGCCCAAGCACATCGTCGACAAGCTGGTGGAAGCTGCCCTGAAGCCGCCTACGCATCGCTACTCCGTCTCGCGCGGCCTGCCGAGGCTGCGCAAGGCGATCTGCAACTGGTACCAGTCGCGCTACGGCGTCGAGCTGGACCCGGAAAGCGAGGCCATCGTCACGATCGGTTCCAAGGAGGGGATCGCACATCTCTGTCTCGCCATCCTCGACTCGCGCGATACCGTGCTGGTCCCCAATCCCTCGTATCCCATCCATATATATGGTCCTGTTATCGCAGGCGCGCACATCGTCAGCGTTCCGGTTCACAACCAGGAAAACTTTCTGGCCCAGCTTGAGGAACTTATTCCGCGCATGACGCCGCGCCCCAAGGCGCTGATCGTCAACTTCCCCTCAAACCCGACCACCGAGTGCGTCGATCTGCCGTTCCTCGCGCGCCTTGTGCAGCTGGCCCGCGAGCACGGCTTTTATCTCATCCAGGACCTGGCCTATGCCGACATCGCCTTCGACGGCTATCGTCCGCCGAGCGTGATGCAGGTTCCTGGCGCCAAAGACGTGGCTGTGGAGTTCTTCACGCTTTCGAAGTCGTACAACATGCCCGGCTGGCGGGTAGGTTTCATGGTAGGCAACCAGCGGCTGGTGGGCGCGCTGGCGCGCCTCAAGAGCTATTTCGATTACGGGATGTTCACACCGATCCAGGTGGCGGCCATCGCCGCACTGGAGGGGCCGCAGGAGTGCGTCGCGCAGATCTGCGAAAACTACCGGCGACGCCGCGACGTTCTGGTTGAGGGCCTCAACAAGGCGGGATGGGCCGTGGCCTCGCCCAAAGCCACGATGTTCGTGTGGGCGCGGATCCCCGAAGCGTTCCAGGCTTTCAGGTCTCTGGAGTTCTCAAAGATGCTGTTGACCGACGCCAAGGTTGCGGTTTCGCCGGGGATTGGATTTGGCGATCACGGCGACAACCACGTGCGCTTCGCCCTCATCGAGAACGAGGAACGGACGCGGCAGGCACTGCGCGGGATCAGGCAGATGCTGGCGAAAGGCGTGGTGCCGGCGTAGAGGCGGGGAAGAGACGGGGAGCAGAGAACAGAGAAGACGGTGGTAGATCGGTTTGGAAGGCCCCCAGAAGCTGAAGCCCACGATTGATTTTTGGAGGGGGTCAACGTACGGGCTAAAGATCACCCCAACAATCAAGGATCAATTGTTGGGGACCGTGATAAGGCCGTACCCTTCACCGCCGATCAATACGGAGAAGAGAGAAGAGCAGCCTCGGTCTTCTACAATCGAGTTAGTGCCGCTTCCTCTGGCCCAGCCATCGGCGCAAGCCCGCACCGCCACACGCATCCTGGACGCCGCGCGCCCTTTGGCCATTTGGCATCTGGCAAGCCTCGACGCTCCAACGGTAGCCGTCGTCTGGTCGCTCGCCTTCGCCTGGGCCGGCCATCGGGCCTTCTCCATCGCGATCCCGGCGCTGCTCTTTCTGGTCACATGGTGCGTTTACGCAGCCGACCGTCTCATCGATTCCGGCGCCGGCCTGCGCGCATCCGCCCACGCATCACTCCGCGAGCGTCACTACTTCCACTGGCGCCATCGCCGCATTCTTGTGCCTCTCACACTTGCCGCTGCCTGCGCTGCCGCAGCCCTGCTGCTAAAAATGCCGGGCCCTTTTCTAAGGCACGGTTCGATTCTGGGTCTGGCTGCGCTGGCCTATTTTTTGGTGGAGCACATCGGCAATTCCAGTACTCGACCGCTGGCGCAGCGCCTGCACCGCATGATGCCCAAGGAGTTTCTGGTGGGAGCGCTCTTCACAGCGGGCTGTGTTCTTCCCGCATGGGCCGGGCTGCACGCGCAAACAGCGATTGCCTCGTTGTGGGCTTTCTGGATTCCTGGCTTCACCTTTGCTGCTCTTGCGTGGCTTAACTGCGTCTGCATTGCGAAGTGGGAGTCGGCGATGCGGCCTGAGGCGAGCTTCATCGCAGCCGGCCTGCTGGTTTTCGCAGGTCTCCTTTGCTCCGCCCTCGCCATGGCCTGGAACGCCCGCGCTGCTGCGCTGCTTGCTTGCGGGGCTTTGAGCGCGCTGCTGTTGGCTCTTCTCGGTCGCCTGCGCCGCCGCATGACCCCGCTCGCTCTCCGCGCTGCCGCCGATCTCGTCCTTCTGACGCCCCTCCTGCTCATTTCTTTCGCGTGGTTGCTGCCATGACGATCGCTTCGCTTGGGATGCCAGCAACCGAGAGGCCAAAGATTGGAGGGCCCGAACGCAGTGCGCCGGACTTCAATGGCCTGGCGCGCATTTATCGCTGGATGGAGCTCTTTACCTTCGGCGCATGGCTTCAGCGCTGCCGTTGCGCCTTCCTTGCCGATCTCGCTGACTGCCGGAGCGCTCTAATCCTCGGGGACGGCGACGGGCGGTTCACAGCGCAACTGCTGCGCGTGAATTCTCTGGTCGAGGTCGACGCGGTGGACGCAAGCTCCGCCATGTTGCGTGCGCTCCTCGGCCGCATTGGCCCGGATGCCGCGCGCGTTCGCGCCCACCATGAGGATGCCCGCGCCTGGCAGCCTGCGCACGCGCAGTTCGACCTGGTGGTCTCGCACTTCGTTCTCGATTGCCTGACAACCGCCGAAATACGCGCGCTGGCGTCTACGGTGCGTGGCGCGATCGCGCCCTCGGGCATCTGGGCGGTTTCAGAGTTCGTCATCCCTGCGGGGGCCTTCGGCCGGTTTGTGGCTCGTCCGCTGGTCTGGTTTCTCTACCGCGCCTTTGGCTTGCTCACCGGCCTCAGCGTGCGCCGATTGCCCGATCATTGCGCTGCCATGAGCGCGGCCGGCTTCGAACTTCGGCGCCGACACACCTGGTTACGCGGTTTGCTCACCAGCGAACTTTGGACGCTGAAGTGATCGCGGCAGTCCTTTGGCTTGGCTCAGGACAGGTTGTGGGCACACGGGCAGCAAATCCGCTGGCCTGATCAACCTGACAGAGGATGCCCAAAAAGCAATCAAGGGAGCGTTGGCGAAGGCGAAATCTGCACTGATGTTGCAACAAAAATCGCCTTCAACCCTCAAAAAAATCAACAATGCACCAGCATTGGTGAAATCCACAAATTTACTTGATTTTTGCACTTGCATCCACAGATTGGGCAGACGTAGTGTGTCATTCAACTGATGACCCTGTGGGGCATCGGAGCTGATTGCCGGAACGGTTGGCGGAACGAAAGGCCGATGAGAATCGGAGGATCACCGCGAACCCGGCCAGAGGGTGAAACCTGGGGCGAAAGCCGCAGAGGGATCGCTGGTCGCGCCAAGAGATGCAAAAGCCGACGAAAGTCGGAGGTTGTTTAGCTGGCAGATCCGGAGGGTGCACGAACCGATGGCAAGCGAATACTCATCGTCGGCGCAGCCGGCGATGCAAGGTTCGGCTGAAATTAGGGGTGCATCGAAGGCCCAGCCGGAGGGAGAGACGCCGGGCGCGAGCCAGGTGAATCGAGACCGGTGAAGCCGGAGGGTGGAACAGCCGATGCGAGTCGGAAGTTCGCCGCCGGTTTGGCAAACAAAGGGGGCAGCAGCCGGTGAAAGCCGGAGGCTGCGGCAGCAGAAGGCGCAAGCTTGAAGCTGCAATACCATCCGGTGAAAGCCGGAGGGTGTTCAACCAGCCGAGCTGAAGGATCGGAAACCGGTGCGAGTCGGAAGGTCGGCTTCGGCCTTGCCGGGGGATGTGATGCCAACGCGAGTTGGAGAGTCAGCCTTCGGTCGATCGGAAGCGTGGAACAGCCGATGCGAGTCGGAGGTTCACCACCGGTCGAGCTGAGGATGCGGCGCCGATCCGAGCCGGGCAAGTTGGCCACCGGTCGAGCCGGAGAGCGAGCAGCCGACGCAAGTCGGAGGTTTGGCACCGGCGCAGCCAGAGGACGCAGCGTCTAGCGCGAGCTGGAAGGCTGGCCGCTGGGGGAGCTGGAGGACGCAACGCCGGCTGTACTACGAGACCATCAAGATTGAGACGCCAGAGGCTTCGGTCTCTGGCGTTTTCAATTTATGCCGAATTTTTCGGCATCGAACGCGGCAATGCCTGGCTTCGAGAGTCACGCTTTTCCTTCAAAGCCTGTGGTCGAATCCGAGATGGAAGTTGGCCGTGCTGCCGGAGAGTCCTAGAACTGGTTGCATAAATACCGCAGCGCGCTGGAAAACCATCCCTCAGGGGCCAAAGCCCCAGCGTTTATGCGGCTTTTGCGGCACGACGGAAGGCGTGCCCTTTCAAAAACGCATTTATGCAACCAACTCTAGCCTCTGAGAATGGGCAATCCTGCGCGATCGGCGATCAGTCGCGCCACTTTTTTCGGGCGGTAGAAGCAGTTGGAGGTAAAGGTGACGGTGCTGGTGTCGGTGCTCAGTACCGTGTACCTTTGGCCTTCAGCGCGGCGCTTGTAATGTACCGCGGCGATTCCGCTCCAGGGCAGGAAAACTTCGCGGGAGTTTCTGGTGCCGCCCAGCCTGAAATGGACTCCGAAGCTGTCGAGCAGCACTGAGCAGAATGCCAGCACTCGCCCCTGCCTGAACAGGAAAACGTAGCTCATGGCCATCAACCAGGCTCCGAGAGCCAGCAAAGAAGCGGCTGCGAGCCGGTTCAAGGTGAGTGCGTGGAGAGGGAACAAGTAGGAGCAACCGATCCATGTCATGTAGACCGAGAGCCCGAACGCCATGACGCTGCCCAGAAAGGTGAGGGCGACCAGAATCCTGCTGTTGCGCACCAGCATGGGACGTACGCGCAGCGACTCGCTCTGCTGCTCGAATGCGGGGCTCTGAGCGATCACTTGATCCTGCACTTCGATCACGCGTACCCTCCTCGACGAAGATTTTCTCCGGGCTTACCACGAAGGGCCGGCATGCCAGGAATCGTCAGCATCTGCCACGCGATTCCGGTGACGGCTTCCCGGTACAGCGCGCAGCTCAGCACGCTGTTCCACGGCCCAGCAAGGGCCGGAAATGGGGAGGGTTGCGGGAAGGCGCACCGGCGAGGGAGTACCGGCGGCGATTAAGTGGAGAATTACATTGTCCGATTCTGAGACGCAAGGGGAGAAGGCGATTTTCGCTTTTTATTCATCTAACCAATTTCCATATCGATGGTTACTTCTTCGTGGCTTGGGGAGTAAGTTGGTGTCCGGCAGAAGGTGCCGCGCCTGGCCTGCCCGTGAGGCTGCGAGGGCCCCGCGATCCGCTCGGAGATAATAAGAAGGCAGTAAGATACGCTCAAAAAGCAGCCAGAAAGGACCCGCATACTCCTGATCCTCGACAAATTCAGCCTCAAAGGAAAAAGTGCGCTGGTAACCGGCTCTTCGCGCGGACTGGGTGCCGGCATTGCCGTAGCTCTGGCACAGGCAGGCGCCAATGTGGCAGTTCACGGCGCCAGCGCCGCCCCCAAAGCCGCGCAACAAAAGCTCCTCGCTCTGGGCGTCGATTCGATCGCGCTTGCGGGCGACGTAGGCGAGATCGAGGTTTGCCAAAGGCTGGTCGAAGACACCGTGAGCCACTTCGGCAGCATCGACATCCTGGTCAACAATGCGGGCATTATCCGCCGAGCGCCAGCGGCCGAGTACAGCGAAGAGGACTGGAAGGCGCTCGTCGACGTGAATCTCTCGAGCGTCTTTCGCCTCACCCAGCGCGCTGGCAGGCACATGCTCGCGCAAGGCGCCGGGAAAATCATCAATATCGCATCGCTGCTCACTTTTCAGGGCGGCATCCTGGTGCCTGCTTACGCGGCCACCAAGGGGGGCGTGGGCCAACTGACCAAGGCCTTCGCCAACGAGTGGGCAGCCAGTGGCATCAACGTGAACGCCATCGCGCCCGGCTACATGGATACCGACAATACCGAGGCGTTGAGGAAGAATCCGGAGCGTGCGCGGCAGATTCTCGAGCGCATTCCGGCCGGCCGCTGGGGCGCGCCAGACGACCTTGCCGGTGCGGCCGTATTTCTCGCCTCCGCGGCCAGCGATTACGTACACGGTCACGTCCTGGTGGTCGATGGCGGCTGGCTAAACCGGTAGAAGCGGGGAACAGGGAACAGGGAACAGAAAACAGGGAACAGGGAACAGAAAACAGAAAACAGAAAACAGAAAACAGAAAACAGGGACTCGAGAAGGATTCTTCCTGGGTTTACCTTTGAATTCAGGAGGATGAAAGCGGATCGCGGGGAGCTAAAGGGCTTGAACCAGAGAGCGGCCATGGGCAATAGCGGGGTCATTTATGCGGCGACGGATAGCATCAAGGCGACCACTCCCGAGTCGGGCATGCAGCGCCAGGTTCTGGCCTGGAGTTCGCAACTTATGCTGGTTCGCCACACATTCGAAAAAGGATGGGTGGGTGCACGCCATAGCCATCCTCATCATCAAATGGTGTATGTAGTTCGGGGTCACATCCGCTTCAACGCGCAGGGCAGGAGCTGGGAAATGCGTGCCGGCGACAGCCTGGTGGTGGACGGCGGGATTGAGCACGAGGCGGCGGCCATGGAGCCTTCCGAGGTGCTCGACATTTTCACGCCTTTTCGCCAAGACTACGCCTAGCGGGGACTCTGCACGTTGCCTTGTCCATCGAGCCTGAGGGCATTGGAGGTTGAAATAATGACGAGGATGAAAATGCGGTGGATGGCAATTCTGGCGCTCGCCGGCACCTGGCCGGCGATTTCGGCGCAGCCGCCTGCACCGGCCGAAGGCATCATCGGCATCGCGCACATCGCCTTTCGCGTCAGCGACGTTGACCGCGAGATCTCGTTCCTGGGCAAGCTTGGGTATGAAGAGGCTTTCGCGTTTACCAATGCGGGCAAAACCAACGAAGTCTTCGTCAAGGTGAACGACCACCAGTTCATCGAGCTCTACCCGCAAACCAGTCGCACGCAGCCGCTGGGGTGGATGCACGTCTGCTACGAAGCCGGGGATCTCAATGTGCTGCAAGGGTACTATGCGAAAGAAGGATTGAATCCTACACGTGTAGAAAAGGCGGCCGCGGGCAACCTCATCTTTCACATGAGCGACCCCGAAGGTGGGGTTACAGAGTTCACTCAATACATGCCCGGCTCGCGCCATACCGTCGATCGGGGCCAGCACCTTGGGATGGGCCGCGTTTCCACTGAGCTGATCGGTTTCGATCTGCCGGTTCGCGAAGGGGCGGCAATGAAGGAGTTCTACTCAGACCTCGGCTTTGAGCCGGACGAAGTGAACGGCAATGTGCGCCTGACCACGCCCGGCGCACCAGACTTGCATATCGAGCTGCATCCGGCGCGTCCCGGCTCCATGCCTCAATTCCTGTTTCCGGTGCCCGATGCGCGGCGCACCGCGGATGCTCTGAGAGCGGCGAGCGTGAATGCCCAACGCGACGACAAGCTGGTCTTTGTTCAGGACCCAGACGGCAACAAATTCGTTTTCATCGAAACCGGCGAAGAGCACAACAGTCTTCTACCCTGGAAGCACAAGAGCGACCAGTGAGCCGTGTAACGCCGGCATCCTGTCGGCTATCGCGCGGGCGTCCCTGCCTGCACGGCGGGCGATTCAAGAAGCGTTCACGCGAAGACCTGCTTCCTAGTGGATGGTTCTCGACTTGCGCTGCATGTAATCCATGAGCAGATACTGACCGAGCGTGGCCGGCGTGGTGAAGTATGCCTTGCCGCGGCACATCTCTGAAACCTTGTGCACAAACTGAACCAGCCCGAAGTCTGAGGCCAGCATGAAGGTGTTGATCATCACGTTCGACCGCTTGCAGCGCGCCACTTCTTGCAGCGTCTCACTCACCACCAGGGGGTCAAGGCCGTAAGGATTTTTGTAGATCCTTCCGTCCGGCAGGGTGAGCGCCGAGGGTTTTCCGTCGGTGATCATCACGATCTGCTTCATGTCTTTGCGCTGGCGGTCCAGCACGCGCTGGGCCACGCGCAGCCCTTCGCGCGTGTTGGTGTGCCAGGGCCCCACCTTTACCCGCGCCAGGTGCGACACAGGCATCTCTTCGGCGGAATCGTGAAACAGCACCAGCGAGAGCGAATCGCCGGGATACTGCGTCCGGATGAGGTGTGAAAGCGCCATGGCCACGCGCTTGGCCGGAGTGAACCGATCCTCGCCGTACAGAATCATGGAGTGAGAGCAGTCCAGCAGCACCACGGTTGCGCACGAGCTCTGGTAGTCGCATTGGTGCACATGCAAATCGTCGTACTCCAGGTTCAGCGGCAGATTCAGCCCTTCGCGCGAAATGGCAGAGCTCAGGGTGGCCGTGGTGTCGAGGTTCAGCGTGTCGCCGAACTCGTAGCGCCGCGACGCGCCCACGGTTTCGATCCCCGTGGCCCAGTGCCGCGTGTCGTGCCGCCCATAGCTCGACTTGCCCAGCGAGCCCATCAGGTCGCGCAACGTCTTGAACCCGAGAAAGTCAAGGCTTTTATCGGTCACTTCGAAACGGACTTGGCCCTCGGCGTTGCCCCCCTGCCCGTTGACCTGATCGATGCGCGTGGGCCCCTGCTGCGGGAACGAAGAGATATAGTTCTCCCGCTCCATGCGTTCCATCAGCCGATCGATCAGCTCGTCGAGCTTGCCTTCCGCTGCCAGTTGTTGCAACTGCTCCCGCGTTGCGTCGTCGAACATTTCGCCCGACTCCAGAATGCGCCGCAATGCCTCGCGCAAATCGTCGAGCGTGTGGTCCAGGTCCTGAAATCCGTTGTAGGGATCGTAGTAGCCCGAGTCGAGCAGGTAATCAGAGAGCGCCTGCAGCAGGCTCTCGAGATCGATCTCCTGCGCCAGATCGCCGGTGTACTTGGTGTAATGGACCCGTTTCATGCTGCCGTTCTCTCCTGCGACGCCCTACGGGGCTTTGCGGATCGATTTGCTACTCACGACGCTAAGGCCTTAATTGAGTCCTCCGCCGCGACGCCTGCGCCGCGCGCGCTCCCAATCCTCGAACTCCATCTCCAGGTCCTTGCGCTCCTCGGTGAGCTCTTCGCGCCCGCGGCCGCGTTCGAGATCGCGCTCGCGTTCGCGCAGCCGCACATTTTCCTGCGCGGCGAAACCGTGCTGCTCATTGCGGCTCAACTTGCGATGCGCCACAAGGCCCTCAAGGAAGAACTCAGCCGCCGCTACGACTTTGGGTGCGGGATCGCCTGCTTTCACGCCCAGCGGCGCAAGCTTGTCGAGCAATCCCTGGATGGCCTTCAATTCCTTCTGGGCCATGGCTGCCGCCTGGTTTTCGTCGAGCTTGACCGTGCCGCCCAGATTGAACCACTGCTCAATCTGCTGCGTGTCCACGCCGGCATAATAGCGATCGAAGATCTTGCCCACCGCGGTGCGGATCAGCTCGCGCACCACGGTGTCGGCGCCGCGCATCTCGCCTTCGTATTCCAGCTCCAGCTTGCCCGTAATTCCGGGCATGGCCGCGTAGATATCGCCCACGCGCGGCAGCACCGGCTCGTCTGAGGTCAGCAGCGCGCGCCGTTCCGCGTTCGACACCACCAGCTCCATGGTGGAAATGGGTAGGCGCTGGCTCACGCCGCTGCGCTTGTCAACCCTTTTGTCTTCACGCGCGCTGAACGCCACCTGCTCGACGACCTCGCGCAGGTACTGCGGGATCTCCACCTGCGCCGCACCGCGCGCGGCCCATGCCTCCTGCGCGGTGATGGCGATGCCTTCCTCCAGCGTCTCCGGATAGTGGGTGCGAATCTCCGAGCCAACGCGGTCTTTGAGCGGGGTAATGATCTTGCCTCGCGCCGTGTAATCTTCAGGATTGGCGCTGAACACCAGGGCCACGTCGAGCTCCATGCGCACCGGGTAGCCTTTGATCTGCACGTCGCCCTCTTGCATGATGTTGAACAGCGCCACCTGGATCTTGCCGGCCAGGTCGGGCAGCTCGTTGATGGCGAAGAGCCCGCGGTTGGCGCGCGGCAGCAGGCCGTAGTGCATGGTGAGCTCGCTGGAAAGGTTTTCGCCTCCGCGCGCCGCTTTGATGGGATCGAGATCGCCAATCAAATCGGCCACAGTGACGTCGGGGGTGGCCAGCTTCTCCACGTAGCGCTCGTCGCGCTTCAGCCAGGCGATGGGCGTGGCGGGGCCGCACTTGGCGGTCAGGTCGCGGCAGCGCCGGCACAGCGGATGGTACGGATTATCGCGAATCTCGCAGCCGGCCACGTAGGGCATATGCTCGTCGAGCAGTGCTGTAAGGGCGCGCAGAATGCGGCTTTTGGCTTGCCCGCGCAGGCCCAGCAGGATGAAGTTCTGCTTCGACAGCACCGCATTGACAATCTGCGGGATCACGGTGTCCTCGTAGCCCACGATGCCGGGAAAGATGGTCTCGCCGGCTTTGAGGCGCGCTATGAGGTTCGAGCGCATCTCGTCCTTCACGGTCCGCGTCTTCAGTCGAGCTTCAGGGAATTGCGGGCTGGCGCTCAGTTCGCCCAGCGTTTGGGGAAGTTGATGGGGTGCAGGCATCCAGGGTCTCCTCATCCGGTCGACTGGCCGGAAATGCGGCTGTACTGAAAAAGACGTTCGATGCGGAGAAATGGCTTGAGTGCACGCCTCTCGCGTGCCCGATTTGGCCGCTTGAGGAGCCGGCTCTCAAAAGGAATTGCGCGGACAAGGGTTGCTCAGCATGAGCGCGAAAAAGGGGAAGACACCACGGCCAAAATCATGCAGGCGCGCATCGCACCTCGCTCGCAGTATGCACCCATTTTACCGGATTGCAAAACCGGGCAAGAGCCGGGACCGGATGAATCGAGCATGGTCCTGAAAGGGCACGACTTGGAGGGTTGCGCAAGGTGCTTATGGGGAAGTTTTCAGGCGCCGCCGACGAGCAGGTGAACAATCTCAGGCTTCAGCGCTCCCCTGGCGCTGACCGTGAGAAGTCCAACGGTGACGGGCAGCTCGAAGCGGCGTGGGCCGCAGGAGCCGGGATTGAAGTAGAGCACGTTTTTCTTCATAAAGAAGTTGGGCGTGTGAGTATGGCCGTGCAGGACAGCTGCAAACCTGGCCGCGGAGGGATCGAGGTGGAGGGTTTTCAGGTCGTGGAGCATGTAGAGGTAGAGGCTGTGGTGGGGAGGGTTCTCAATCAGGACGACTTCGGTTTCGGGGAGTTTGGCGGAGGAGCCGTCGCGATCGATATTGCCGCGAATGGCCGTTACCGGTGCGATCTTGGCGAGTTCGTCGAGGATCGACGCCTTACCGACGTCGCCGAGGTGCAGGATGCGGTCAACGCCGCGGAGAACGGGAGCGACTTCGGGGCGGAGCAGGCCGTGGGTGTCGCTGATGACTCCGAGCTTCAAAGCCCCAACTCCATCCGCGTGCGCGGGTCGAGCTGGTCGCGGAGGGCGTCGCCAAGGAAGTTGAAGCCGAGCACGGCGCCGGCAACGGCGGCAGCAGGGAAGAGCACGAGGTGGGGCGAGTCGAAGAGATGCAGGCGCGCATCGTTGATCATCGATCCCCAACTGGGCGCGGGAGCGGGGATGCCGAGGCCAAGGAAAGAAAGTGTGGCTTCGGCGAGAATCACTCCGGCCATGCCGATGGCGGCCTGCACCAGAATGGGCTGCACGATGTTGGGCAGGATGTGGCGGAAGAAAATACGCAGGCCGGAGGCGCCGAGCGCGCGAGCAGCATCGACATACTCGCGCTCGCGCACGGCCATCACCTGGGCGCGGACGAGGCGCGCGTAGCCGGCCCATCCGCCGATGGCCAGCGCGAGCACAAGGTTAGTGAATCCAGGCCCGAGGAAGGCGGCGAAAGCAATGGCGAGCAGGATTCCCGGCAGGGCCTGAAAGGTGTTCATGGCGAAGGTGGTGAGCGCGGTGTCGACCCATCCGCCAAGGTAGCCGGCAAGCCCGCCGATGGCCAGGCCTAGCGCCAACGAAATTGCGACCACGGTGACGGAGACGGCGAGCGAAAGCCGCGCGCCAAAGAGCAGGCGCGCCAGCGTATCGCGGCCCAGCTCGTCGGTTCCGGCCCAGTGCGCGGCCGACGGGCCTTGGAGACGATGCAGCAAGTCGATGGATGCGGGGTTGTAGGGTGCGAGCCAGGGCGCGGCCAGGCCGCAGACGACAAAAATCGCGAGCAGAACCACGCCGATCACGGCCAGCGGCTGGCGGCGAATGCGGATCCAGGCCTGGCGGAAAACTTTGGAGACGGGAGAATTCATCGGCAAATAAAAGAATACAGCGACACCTGCGGCGTGGACGGGGTCTAATCAGGGTTCAGGGCTCAGGGTTCTTGGAACAGGGAACAGGGAACTGAGAACAGGGGTTAGGGAATGGGGGCCGAGGGACAGTTTATATGGGATACAAACTGAGACTTTTGGTGTTTCTGCTAGCGCCGGCGGCGGGACTGACGTCAGCGGCGCAGTCTGCGGGGGGCACGCCGGAGCAGGGCTCGGGCGGCCTGCATGCCGAGGCCGCCCAGATTTTTGCGCTGGCTAACCAGGCGCGCGCGCAGGCGGGAGTGGGGCCGTTGCAGTGGGATGCGGCACTGGCCGCAGCCGCACTGGCACATTGCCAGCGCATGGTCGCAGAGGGGCCGATTGCCCACCGCTACGGCGGCGAGCCTGACGTGGGAGGTCGAGCCGCGCAAGCCGGTGCGCACTTCAGCGTGATTGAGGAGAACGTGGCCATTGGTCCTTCGGCGGAGGCCATTCACAGGCAGTGGATGCAGTCGCCAGGGCACCGGTCGAACATGTTGAGCCCTGAAGTGGATCACGTGGGCGTGGCCGTGGTGTACGCGCGCGGCGTGCTCTATGCCGTGGCCGACTATAGCCGCGCCGTCACGCAGCTGAGCGCGCCCCAAGTTGAGGCGCGCGTGGCCGATCTGGTGCGCGTGAGTGGCGTGACCGTTCTGGCCGATCACAAGGCGGCGCGCATGGCCTGTGCGACCGACGAGGGATGGCCGTCCATGGCCGGCGCGGCGCCGGGCTTCATTATGCGCTGGCAGGACGCTGATTTGACGCGGCTGCCGCAGGCGCTGGTGGACAAACTGGAAACGGGAAAGTATCGACAGGCAGCGGTGGGCAGTTGCCCGGCGCAGGATGTGGTGGGGGCGTTCACGGCGTACCGCGTAGCGGTGCTGCTGTATTGACAGCGCCCGCTTGAATCGATCAACCCGGCTGGCCGGATCCGGTTCCAGCGCGGCGTTCGAGCGGCGAGGGAACGCGCACGGAGGCCATTCCGGCGGCGGTGGCAGCCTGGATGCCGAGGGTTGTGTCTTCAAAGACCAGGCAGTCTTGGGGCGCGATGCTCAGCCTGGCGGCCGCGGTCAGATAGGCGTCGGGCGCAGGCTTTCCGTGTTCATAGTCGTCGGAGCCGACGAGGACATCGAAGCGGTCGAGCAGGTGCACCTGCGTGAGCGATTTGATGACAGACTCACGCGTGCTGCCGGAGACCACGGCAAAGGGAATGCGGCCGTACTGCGCCTCGATGACTTCAAGCACCTCGGGGACGGGCTTGAGTTGCGGTACCAGCTCGAAGTAGAAATTCTCCTTGCGTGCGGCGACAGCTTCGACCGGCATGTTGAGGCCCTGCATCTGATTGAGCGTGGCGACGATCTCAAGCGGAGGTTTGCCGCCCCAGTCGTAAAAGAGCTTTTCATCGAAGGTGGCGCCATACTCGCCCAGTGCCTTGGTCCAGGCGATGTAGTGGAGAGGCATGGAGTCGACCACGGTGCCATCGCAGTCGAAGAGATAGGCGCGGAATGTGCCAGGAGGGATGCTTAACTTCATTCTCGGTTTCTGGTCTCCTCAGCTATCGTATCGAAGACGCTGGGACTCCCGGGCAGGATCAGCCGGACTTCGCCCCGGTTCGAGGCTTCAGGGCCGGGATTTTCTGAAACCCCGGCGCGCAGATGTCCGAAAAGGTAACATGGAAGAGAACGGCAAGGAGGCCCAATGCCCCGCATTTCCCGGCTCAATCGCGACCAGGTCAGCCCCGAAATCGCCGCCGGCTTTGACAAAGTCTTTGCCCAGCGCGGCAACGTGCCCAACATGTTTCGCGTGATGGCGCACCGGCCTGAAATCTTCACCACGATGCAGGCGCACTTCGCCGCTGTCCTGAATACGGGCACGGTGCCGACCAAGCTCAAGGAGCTGATCATCGTCCGCACCAGCCAGGTGAACGACACGCCTTACTGCCTGGCCAGCCACACCATCCTTGCCCGCAATTTGGGCTGGAGCGAGGATCAGCTCGCGCACCTAGCCGGATGGCGCAACCGGCAGGACTTCACGGCCGCCGAAAAAGCTGCGCTGCGACTGGCCGAAACCGTCACGCGCGACGCCAACAGCGTGAGCGAAGCGCATTTTGCCGAGCTTCGCGGCTACTATTCCGAGGGAGAAATCGTCGAACTTCTCTGCGCCATCGGCCTCTTCAACTACTTCAACCGCTTCAATAACGCGCTGCGGATGGAGCCGACTAATCCCGGTGAAGGCGGTCCGCTGCAGAAGGCGCCGGAAGCCGAAGCCACAGCACCAAGGTGAAGCCCGGTTGCGTCATTACTCGGATGGGAAGTTACGGCCAGTGCGCACGGCGAATCTAAGATGACTAATCACTCCGTTATGGATGTATGGCAGCAAGCAATGACTAAGTCACCTGACTAAGTTCTTGCGGGACCGGTCGATTCGCGAATTACAAGCTCGGGCTCAACGGTGATCTCATCCCGTGGAGACGCAGTATTGTGAATGCGGTTAAGCAGGCTTTGAGTAGCTATCCGGCCAATCTCTTCCAAAGCTTGGTTAATGGTGGTAAGCCGAGGCATGGTGAAGGAAGCTTCTTTGATATCGTCGAAGCCAACGACCGACACATCGGCCGGGACTTGAATATGAGCATCTTGTAAGGCGCGGATCGCGCCTATGGCGGAAACATCGTTGAAGGCAACGAGGGCCGTGAAGGGTCCGCCGGCAGCGAGAAGTTGCTGCACGACGGGATAACCGAGGTCGGGCGAAAACACATCGCTTTCGAGACTGACCACGAGCTCCGGCTGAATTTCGATTTCGAGCTTATGCGCAACCGCAGTCAATCCTTGCCAGCGCGCATCGGAGTCGGAACTGAACGGTTGGCCGCGCATGAAAGCAATCTTGCGGTGGCCGAGAGAATGGAGGTGAGTCAAGACGAGCTCGGCGGCTCGCACGTGGTCGATCAGGACATTGGTGACGCCCTGGATGTGACGATGACCGGCCACGGCGACGACAGGAACAGCGATGGGGTGCTCGAGCAGGGTGTCAATGGTGATGATTCCCTGGGCGCCGCGCCCGATGAGCATGCCCGTATACTCTTCGATGAGATTCCGTTTGTGCCGATGGTGGGCGGTGAAGTAGAAGTAGCCGGCTTTCATGAGTTGATCGCCGATGCCACTCATGACTTGCGTATGGTAACCAGAGCCCAACTCAGGCACCAGGATGCCGATGGTTAAAGTGCGGCGGCTGCGCAGCGAGCGCGCCAGCAGGTTGGGCTGGTAATTCATTTGCCTAGCGGCGGCCTTTATGCGATCGCGCGTTGCTTGGGGAATGGCTCGCCCCGGCACGTCGTTGAGGACCACCGAGACGGTGGCGGGATTCAAGCCAAGGTGAGCAGCCAGTTGTTTCAGGTTAGCGGGCCGTCCAGCCACGGGATCCGCACGCTCCTTTCGTGGCTCGCCGGATGTCGGATCTTTCAGTGAGTCGCCCATTGCCTTGCCCGGGTCTTTCCTCTAAACGCGCGCTACTTCCCAGGTGCTGGCGCGGGGCGCGGCGTGAGCTTATCGATAAGAGCCGTGTCGGCAGCCTGGGTAATGTTCCGTGCTTTATCGAATTCGGCCCGCGCTTCGTCTGGCTTGCCCATAGCGCGGTAGAGTCGCCCGAGATGCCAGTGCACGTTCACGTCGTTGGGAGCGAGGGTGGCGGCGGCCGTCAACTCACGCAGGGCCTCCTGCGTGCGGCCGGCATCAGCGTCGATCGAGCCCAGATCGAGGTGCGCCAGCGCGATGCTACCGTCGGCGCGAACAGCTTTCTCCAGGAGAGGGGCGGCGTTGTCGGCACGGCCTAATTTCAGCTCGCAATCGCCCAAATAGGCGAGCGCCTGCGCATGGGCCGGATTGTTATCGAGCTCGGCCTGCAACTCCACGGCGGCTTCGGGGTACCGGCGCGTGGTCCAGAACAGATAGCCGAGGCCGAAGTGCGCATCGGGCATGTGCGGATCGGCTTTGACGGCAGCGCGGAACTGCTGAATCGCCCCATTGACGTCTCTCATCTCATCGAGGGCCTCGCCGGCAAGCATATCTGCCTCGGCAGACTCGGCATTGAGCGTGAGAATCTCGTGATAGGTGTCGAGAACGCACTGGTATTGCTTGGACCACAGGCAACTATGCGCCAGGGCCAGCAGCAGCTCGAGGTTTTGCGGGTCGCCCGTCACGGCCTCCTTAAGATATGGAGCAGCGTCAGCATATTGTTTGAGGCCGTAATGGCACATTCCTACCAGGATGACGAGGCGCTGGCGATCCGGCGAGGTCTGGGGCGTGCTCTTCAGCACCGTCCTGAACTCCGCAAGCGCATCTTTCAAGTCGCCGGTTTTAAAAAAGGCCAGACCGAGATCGAGGCGCAAGCCGGGAATGGTGGGATGGAGGGCCAGTGCTTTTTGGTAAAGCGGTATGGCTTGGTTGTAATGCTCCTGGTGCGCTTCAAGCAGGCCGAGATGGGCGTAGGCCTCAGAGCTTGCCGGATGCGCTTCCAGGTAGGAGCGCCATGCGGTCTCTGCCTCGGCGTTTCTTCCCTGCTGCTCAAACCCGAGCGCCGTTTGCCGCTGATCCTCCTGCGCCGCCGCGTTTTGCGCCCCACATGCCGCTGCGCCTAGCAGTAGAATCGCTGCCGCCAGCAGAAGGGGCCGCAAACCGATCTCCTGCCCCGCTCCTTTTTGAATTGAACCCATACCGGCCATTCACAAGGTCTTTCCGCTGACGGCTTTCTTCCACTCATTCTCTCTCGCGCCCATAGGCGCACGCAAACTGGTGCGGAGAATCCTTGCAGAAACTGAAGGCGCGGAGGGAGCGTTCGGCCTGCAGGTTGGGGGATTCTCCGGAAAGAGGTTCATGTGAATTCGCGACTCTCTTGCCCGAAAAAGAAGAACGCAGCGGAGCCGAGGCTCCGCTGCGTCTGGATGCTTCAGAGGAGGCTAGAACAGGAACTTTCCTCCGAACTGCAATACACGTGGGTCATCGGCCCCGGTGATCTGGCCGCCACCAGGAAAGTTGTTATTAAAGCCGTTCCACAAGGGGTGGTTGAAGGCGTCGAACGTCTCAAAGCGAAGCTCGATCCGAGTCGCCTCACTCTTTGTCAGGCCAAATGACTTGAACAGGCTCAGGTTGGTGTCTTGATAGTCATTTTCTCTGACCTGGCTCTTGCTGGAATTTCCCCAACCATTGAGGGTGCCTCCAGCCCAGGGAGCCACGGGATCAGAGAAGGTGACCCCCGGAGTGTCGTTGAACCACGACTTAACAGTGTGGGGGTACGACACTTTGCCGGTCTGGTTCGGTCGATTGGTTGTCCCGCCGCCGAGCCCGATCGTGTCCGCACCACTCCAGGTGACGGTCGCCGGGAGTCCGCTTTCCGACGTGGTTATGCCGGAGATGGTCCAGCCTCCCAGTAGACTGCGTTGCAGCGTGTTGCCGGAGTGCAGGAAGAACGGGACATTGTAGATGTAGTTGGCGGTGAGAATGTTGCGCCGGTCATAGGTTCCCGATCCGCGATCGTACTTGGCGTTGAATGGGTCGGACAGGTTGCCCTGCAGATCGTCGCTTTGAATATCGATTTCATGCGACCAGGTATATCCCAGATGCAAGGTGAAACCGTGCTTATTCTCCATGCTGAGAGACGCCTGGAGAGAGTTGTAGTCGGAGTTGGTGCCGTTGTAGTCCTGGTTAATGCCGCCCCAACCAAGGTACTGTCTGTACAGGTTGGCGTTGGCGCCCGTGGTGGCGACCGCCTCACGCTCGGTGCTGGCCAGCGGCAAGGTATTGATCGCGCTCTCGACGTCCTGGTCCCATCCTTCGGAGCCGACGTACTGAACGTCAGCCACCAGCGCAGGCGCAATCTGGTGCTGAATCCCCAGGCTGTATTGTGCTGTGGCCGGATTCGGATAGTAATAGTCAAGGACGCCAATGCTCGCCGGGAAGGTGGGCGTCGAGGCAGTAGCCCCGGTGGTGTCGCTCTGAGCAGGATTGGTGAAGTACACGTCGTCCGCCGAGGGCTCGTAGGCGAACGGAGGATTGGTGTCTGTGCCGTAGATGTCATTGCCCTGCACGCGCTCATAGAACATTCCAAAGCCGCCGCGCAGAACGGTTCTGCCGTTGCCAAACAGATCGTAGGCGAAGCCCAGACGAGGCTGCCACGTCCAGTAGTCGTTCTTCACGATTCCGCGCGGGAAGCCGTTCTGGCCCGCAATTGCAATGCCATTCATATAGAAAGTGTTGCCGTTGGTGGTTTGAAGTCCGGGACTGGCCGCAGTGCAACCAGCCGGAAGAGTCGCAGGTGAACCTGACGGAACACACAGGGCGCCGCTGGTTGCGAACGTCGCCGTATTGCTCGCGCTGTAATCCCCGGGCACAAAATTCGACGTCATGTTTTCCTTGTTGTAGACGTGCGGCAGAGCGTCATAGCGGATCCCCAGATTCAGGGTCAG
>JASHQH010000187.1 GCA_030037635.1 Acidobacteriaceae bacterium | reverse complement strand
CCAGGCCGATCCAGCTCCTCTGATTGGCGGGCTCCAACCTGAAGCAGGTGGGTACCACAGCTCCCGATTTCGGGACTTGAGAGAGCAGGAACGCCGGCTTGCCGCCTCGCTCCCTTGCTCCCTCGGTCCCTTGGTCCCTGCTCTTCAATGTCCCGGCAGCTTACAGCAATCGCCCGCCGTAGGAGGCTCGTTGGCGCCCGCGTCCAGCACCACCTTCCAGGTTCCGTCCGCTTCCTTGCGCCACATCGTGATGTATCGCCCGCTGGTCAGCACAGGGTTGCCGTTGGCATCCTTGCTGCGCCCTTCGTAGTGGCCCCACGTGTAGCCCATGTCGCCTGAAGGTCCCATCATGGCGTCCGTCGGCGTCCACGTGAGCTGATAATCCTGCGGCAACCAGTTCGCCGACTTGGCTATGGCTACTTTGCCGACGAGCGGCGCAGCGCCATTCCCCAGAGCCACTCCGTCGTCGGCAAACCACGAGGCGAATCCCGCTCCCCCTCGCGCCAGCACGTCCTTGGCAAAACGCGCTTCCAGGTCGAAGAGCAGCATTTTGCCCGGCTTCACGGTCGAGTCGGTAAGCGGATTCGGCGCCTGCGGCGTCAAACCCGGCTCCGGCAACTGCGCCCGCGCCGCGCCCGCGCCGCAGCCCGCCGCCAATCCCGCCATCAAAGCCCATGAAAAAAGAAAATTCCGCAATCGATTCACGTTCAGGCCCTCCAACCAACCCGGGATCTATGCGCTCATCCTACAACTCCAGCCCCGGCTCCGTTCGGTCGCGCGAACGCTGCATGGCCCGCCGCCGGTATTCCACGAACGGCGCTATGATGTTCACGCAGGAGAAGCGCCATGTCTCAATACATCTTTCAATGTATCGATTGCAACAAGGAATTCACCCAGACTCTCCACATGGCAGACGCGAGAAGATTGAAGTCACCTGCCCCCACTGCGGCGGCAGGCGCGTCGAGCAACTGGTCACGGCATTCTCGGCGGTCACTTCAAAAAAGAGCTAGGGCCGCAGCCAGCGGGCCTGCGCGTCGCCGATCGCGGGCATGCGCCGCTCTCGCGCCGCAATCACCCTGCATCAATTGGGTTTCGAACCAGAGCCGGGGGACTTGGCCGGAGCCGGGTCGGCCGGCGGTGCTGCGCTCTTCCTATTGTCATTGGCGACAATCCGCGCGTCGGACCGGAACAGGTGATAGTTGGTAAACGCCACGTCGTTGATCTCGGTCTGAACCGTCGCCGCTGCGCCTTGAGGCTCTCCGGGAGCTTTCTCGGCCGGAACCTTCGAATACGCCACTCCCCATACCGGGCAGATGTAGCTTTGATCCCCAATCATCACCGCTCCGTATTCCACCACCATGGCCGTCTGCATGGATTCGTGCGGCGGCGGCAGATCGGCCACCACGCTCACGCGCAATATCTGGCCCGCCTCCGGATCGATCGCAATCTCTCCGTGGTAGGCGCTGTAAATGCGATCCAGCCGCGTCCCGTTCGGGATCATCACCACGTAATTCGACTGATCCTCAGGGATCCGATAGCCGAGAACTGCGACCGGTTCGTTGGGGCCCTGCTCCCATCGCAGCCAGGTCACGTTGTTGCTGCGCAAGGCGTCTCCTAAAACGATTGACAGAATCGGACCGAACTCGCCTCTCGTCGACAGGCCGGGCGGCGGCGACGGCTTTCCGCTGTTGCCCACATTCTCGTCGTCCACCTCGTAGCCGTCGCGGTAGGTCACCATCGCGCTTGAGGTGCCGGTGCTGTGCAGCGCCCGGTTATCGGTTTTGCCCATCTCCATGATTTCTGTTCGCATGGCGCGCCAGCCCGTTCCGGCTTGGCCCCCACCACTCCCCGGCCCTGTTTCCTGCGAAGGTGTGTCTTCAAAATGCGTGGTTTCGCGCGTGGCGTAGAAGTTCGGCAGCCGCGTCAAGGTTGTCTTCACGTAACTGCCGGCCAGCGACAGCATGTGTTCCTGCGTATCGGCGTCCGGCTCCGGATCGCGCAGCACGTCGATCGCGGGCGGCTTCAGAAACGCGGTTAAGCCCGCCAGCTTGGTCAGCTCCTCGCGCGTGTGCTCGCCGGGAAAGTCTTTCTCCCAGCGCGTCAGCCGGGCAAAACTGATTCGCTCGGTCACCTGAAGTTCCGACAACTGCTGCGCTACCTTGGCGTCCGGCTTTCCGTGCAGCGTGGCCAGCAGGTCCTCTAAATCCTGCACCGACACTGTTTTCGCCGCCCGCGCCGGCACAACCATCGCCGCCGCAAGCAGCACAACCACCCATTTCCGCATGGCACACCCGTGTGTTCGCCCGGCACAAGTATAGCCTTTTCACAGCTTCCGACGCCCCGTTTACTGCCCAAACTCCACCCCATTACGTCCGTCTAATCCCTCAGTCAAGAGGATTCGGCAAAAAGCTATACTAAGGATTGGCAAGCCCCCGGATTTTCAGGTCCCTGCCATGAGAAGTCCCGCCCCAAAAGGGATCCTTGCAGCATGGGCATTTGGCTGGAGATCCGCCGAACGCGTTTCAGGAAACCCGCTGCGCAGAGCCGGCTCCTCAAAGTCGACGCGGCCAACCCGGCGTTCCCAACGGCTGCCTTTTGTCGTTGGGGTGGGACCAACAGGGAGCGGCGACCTTAGAAGGAACAAAAACGCCGCCGGATTTGCTAAAACGCCGGACTCTCGGGAGAAGGAAACCGCATGGGAAAACTGCTGGAGTCCATCCATTCTCCTGCCGACGTAAAAGCCCTGAGCTACGCGCAGATGGCGGATCTCGCCGAGGAAATCCGCGCATTCCTCATCCAGACCCTCTCCAAGACCGGCGGCCATCTGGGCCCCAACCTGGGCGTGGTCGAGCTCACCCTCGCATTGCATGCCGTCTTCGACACCCCGCAGGACAAGATCCTCTTCGACGTCAGCCACCAGGCTTACGTGCACAAGATTCTCACCGGCCGCCTCGAGCGCTTCGGGACCATCCGCCAGCCCGGCGGGCTGAACGGCTTTATGCTGCGCACCGAAAGCGAGCACGACTGCTACGGCGCAGGCCACGCCGGCACCGCGCTCTCAGCCGCGCTGGGCATGGCCGTAGCCCGCGACCTGGCCGGCGGGCACGAGCATGTGGTAGCCGTGGCCGGCGACGCCGCCTTCACCAACGGCATCTCCTTCGAAGCTCTCAACAACATCGCCGGCCAAACCCGGCGCATGCTCGTGGTGCTCAACGACAACGAGTGGTCCATCGACCGCAACGTGGGCGCCGTGGCACGTTACTTCCACCGCATCGTCACCAACGAACACTACCAGCACCTGCACGACCGCGCCACGCGCCTCATTGAACGCTTCGGCGGCAAGACAGCCGTCAAGGTGGTGCGCCGCGCCGAGGAAGCCGCAAAAAGCATGTTGTGGCCCTCCATTCTCTTTGAAGAGTTCGGCCTCGAGTACTTCGGCCCCATCGACGGCCACAACCTCCCGCTGCTGGTGGAGACTTTCAAGTTCCTCAAGCCGCTCGACCATCCCGTCCTGCTGCACATTCTTACCCAGAAAGGACGCGGGTTTCAGCCTGCGCTCGACGGCCAGAAGAAGTTCCACGGTCTCGGCCCCTACGATCCTGAAACCGGCAAGACGCCTGACGGCGTGCCGACCTATTCCGAGGCCTTCGCCAAAAGCCTTGCCCAACTGGCCTCGAAGGATCCACGCATCGTGGCCATCACCGC
>JASHQH010000186.1 GCA_030037635.1 Acidobacteriaceae bacterium | reverse complement strand
AGCACTGGGCCATCGCGAGTTCGTGATGACCAAGTTGTACCGCAGCGCGTAACGCACTGCGCGTGATCGAGACTAGGCCGGCGCTCCCGGCACGGATTGACAGACGGAGCGCCAGTAGTGTTTTCACTGGCGAGACCTTGATGAACCGATATTCGAAAGAGGAATTGCAAAGCCTGGTTGCGCAATTGGCAGCGGGCGTGGGCGTGCCGAGCGGGGATGCGGCGCTCTTTGCCGATGCGCTGGTCGACGCAGACCTGCGCGGTGTGCCGACCCACGGCGTTTCGCGGTTGAATATTTATTTGCAGCGCATCGAGGCCGGACTGATCGATCCCCAGGCCGAGCTGGCGACAGTCCGGCGCGCGGGGAGCGTGCTGTCGCTCGACGCAGGAAATGGGCTCGGCCAGGTGCAAGCGCGCAAGGCTCTCGATCTGCTGATCCTGCTTGCCGGGCAGAATGGCGTGGCGGCCGCGACCATCCGCAACTCGCAGCACTTCGGTGCGCTGAGCTGGTACTGCAACTACGCCGCGAGCCAGCAGATGATTCTGCTGGCCATGACTAACTGCGAAGCGGCGATGTCGCCGGAAGGCGGATACGAGGCCTTCTTCGGCACCAATCCCATTGCCGCGTCGTTTCCCACGAGCAAGGGATTCCCCGTGAAAATCGATCTTTCCACATCCATCGTGGCGCGCGGAAACATCATCGCTGCGCAAAAGAAAAAAGAGCCGATTCCCGAAGGGTGGGCGCTCAATCCGAAGGGGAAGCCCACTACCGACGCGACGCAGGCGCTGCTCGGCACTGTGCTCACGATGGCTGGGCATAAGGGCTACGCGCTGGCCATGATGGTGGAGCTCTTCAGCGGCGTGCTTTCAGGGGCGGCCATTGGACCTGATGTCGGATCGATGTACAAGAATCTCGACCACAAACAGGATGTAGGTCATTTCTTTTGCCTCTTCGACGTGAAAGCTTTTCTCGACTACAGCGAGTATCTGGGCCGCATCGACAAAACTATTGATCGCATCAGGGCTTCAAAGAGGCGCCCAGGCGTCGACGAGATTCTGGTACCCGGGGAGCGTTCCGCGCGCAAAGCCGCCATCAACCTCGCGCAGGGAATCCCTGTCTCGCCGGAGACAGTTGCCGAGCTGGAACATTGGTGTTCGCGCTTACATGTCGCATTCAATTGTCATGAGGTGGTTTGCCGGCCATGATCGACGTCCTCATCACCGAAAACATCCAGGGCGCTGCCGTCGATGCACTCTGCTCGCGATTCAAGGTGATCATCGAGCCGGATTTGTGGAGGGACCTGGCGCTCCTGGCGGAAAAGGTGAAGAGTTGCCGCGGGTTAATTGTGCGCAACCAGACGCCGGTGAATGCCGCGTTGATCGATGCCGCGCCAGAGCTGCTGGTCATCGGCAGGGCCGGTGTGGGACTGGACAACGTCGACTTCAAGCACGCCGAGCGGGTGGGAGTCGTGGTTTCGTTCACGCCCGACCAGAACGCGATTAGCGTAGCTGAGATTGCGATCGGCATGATGCTCTCGCTGGCGCGCTTTATTCCCGCCGCGGACGCTGACACCAGAAAAGGAAATTGGAACCGGCAGCAATTCGTGGGCACGGAGCTCTACGGCAAGACATTGGGCATTATTGGCGCGGGGAAGATCGGATACCTGACAGCGCGCCGAGCGGCAGCGTTTGGGATGAAAATAATCGCGTACGATCCGTTCCTGAGCCAGGACAATATTCTGCTCAGCGAAGTACAGGCCGAGCTGGTAGAACTGGACGAGCTACTGGCGCGTGCCGACGTGGTTTCGTGCCATCTTCCTTCTACACCGCAGACGGCGGGCCTCCTGAATCAGGAACGGTTCATGAACATGAAGCCGGGCGCTCTTTTCGTCAATACGTCACGCGGCAAAGTGGTGGTAGAGCAGGACCTGGTGGAAGCGCTGAAGGCCGGAGTGGTGGGCGGGGCCGCGCTCGATGTGCGGAGCAAGGAGCCACCGCAGATCGGCGAACTGGAGACGTTGCCCAACGTAATCCTGACGCCCCACATCGCAGCCTTTACGCGCGAGGCTCAGGACCGCGTGACGGCAGCGGTTTGCATGGACGTGGCTCGCGTTCTTGAAGGGAAACCAGCAATCAATGCAGTGCGGCGGACAACACCCATTGGCAAAACCAGAGTTGGTGTGTCCAGTTGAGATTCGTCGGAACCCAGGTTCCGAATCGATCAGGTTGCGGCCTCGGCGGGCTTATCAAGCTGCCGATACTTGCGGCCGGCGGCGAACAGGGCGATGGTGCCGGCCAGCGGCATCAAGCCAACCAAAAGAAAAACCGGCGCGTACGAGATTCTGCCTACAATCCATCCGGTTAGCAAGGGGAAAAGCATCCCACTCAACCCGCCGGCAATTCCCGTCAGCCCAGTCGCGCGCCCGACCTGCTCGTCGGGGAACAAGTCTGTGACCGCGGCAAACATGTGCGCCGAAAGAAAATTGTCAGCAGTAATGGCAATCGAGATCGCAATGAGCGGCGCAGTGATCCCATTCATGTAAGGCACGGCCAAGGCCGAAACACAGACGACTGCGCTCCCATACATGAGATAGCGGCGCATAGTGGGCACCGTGACGCGATGGCGCAACAGCACGCCCGCGGCCCATCCTCCGGCAATCCCGCCCACGTCGCCCATCAGATAGGGAATCCAGCCCAGGAATCCGAACTCCTTCAAGGACCAGTGCCGCGCGTCATTAAAATAGAGCGGCATCCAGTACCAGTAGAACTGCATGACTGGGCCGATGAAGAATCGGCACGACATCACCGCCCACGAGGAGGAGTTGCCCAACATTTGACGCAGCGAAACGATAGGCAGAGCCGTTGGGGAATGTGTGCCCGGTTCCCTGCGAAAGACCAGCCACCACAAAGGGATCCACAAGAACCCCGCCAGCGCGGGCGCCAGGAATCCGCTGCTCGGACCGTAGCGCTGCATCAGGAAGAACATGATGGGAGGAGCGAGCGTGGCGCCGATGACACTGCCGCCGTTGAAAATGCCTATCGCAAGCGTGCGGTCTTTCTTCTCGAAAAGACGATTGACGGTCTTCACACCGCCGGAATAGGCTCCGCACTCGCCCGTTCCCTTCCAAAACTGTGAAACGCCAAGCTGGATGCTGATCCAGAGATGAGAGATGGCCAACTGCAGTCCGACAGCAGCGAGCGCAAGCGAGGCGGTAGCCGTCGACCACCAGCTCACCGCAATCGACAAACCCCGCCGCGCACCCAGCTTGTCCATCAACAGGCCCACTGGGAATTCGCCGGTCATCATCCCCAGGCCGAGAGCAGAAACGATGAACCCGTAGGCAAAAGGGGAAAGGTCGAGCCTTTTCCGCAGGTCGAACCCCATGATGATCGGCAACGCCTGCCGGGCGATGAACATGATGACAGTGAGAATGAAGAGGAGGCAGAGGACAAGCCAGGGATTTCGCTGGGATGATCTGTGCCCGGGAGCGCTGCTTTCAGGCCGGCCGATCTCGTCCGCTTGAAGCAAGCAACCTCCTGCAACAATTTGAATCGCGCCGCCTGGCCAAGTGTATCGTGTTGAGCGAACCGCGCCACGGGTGCCGCTAACCGCAACTACACCTGCATGCTTGGAGCCTCCTGCCACGGACGTGCGGACTGAAGTACTTTGTTGATGTTCTTCACATTCTCAAGACCGGTTGTGTTCAGCCATTCCTCCAACGCGCCGGCGCCTTTCTTGGCGTAAATTGGCACGCCATCCTGCCAGGTAGCTCTTCCGGCCAGAACGCCGTTGAAGTGGACACCGCTCTCGGTCGCCAGCTCCAGCGTCTCAAGAAAAACCTGGCTGCTGACGCCGGCCGAGAGATAGATGATAGGTTTATCGGTCAGAGCCGCTTCGGCGCGAATCAACTCCATGGCTTCGGCGCGGGTATGCAGCTTGTGGCCCTTAAATGCGCGTGTCCCCTCAACGTGCGCCATCTGGATGGGGACCTCGATCTTCAACACGTCGGCGCCATAACGCGGCTTGGTAAATTCCTCCATTGACTTGAGCACGATCTCAGGCTTTTTGCGCGCGTATTCCAGGCTGGTCTCGCCGTCGCCGTGCACGTCGTAGCCGAGGAACTCGAGAAAAAACGGAATGTCGACGGACTTGCACTCCGCACCGATCCGCTCCAACCAGGCCTTCTTGCGATCGTTCACCCATTCCTTTTCAAAAGGCGTGTAGTAAACGAGAATCTTGATCGCATTCGCTCCAGCTTCTTTGATGCGGAGCGCCGACCAACCCTCAAAAAGTGAGGGCAGACGTTCCGGCTTATCCGGACTGTATCCCGCATGCTCATACGCCAACAGCAGGCCCTTGCCGTTGATGAGCTTTGTGGCTTCGAGGCCATATTCGATGTCGAGCAGGATCGCCGAGGCCTCTTTGGTGAGCGTGCGCGCGACCAGTTGCTTGAACTCCGACATCAATCGTGCCGGCGGCTCGCTGACCCCAAGTTCGCGCGCCAGCATGTTCTTGAGCAACCCGCGCTGATCCATGGCCAACGCAGCAATAACGCCTCTGCGATCGGAAACCGCGCGCAGGCCGGCGAGCTTTCCGGGCGTGAGATGGATCGACATTACCCTCCAAGATTCTTGCTGTCGAACAGATTTTATACACACATTTGCAGCCGTCCAAAGCGGAGAATTGGACGGAGCACAGGCCGCAGCACTATTCCATCAAATCTCAGGGAATCAAGGGCTTCATGTCAATCGATTGAAATTGATTGACAGTTATTCTTTCCTCTGCCTATAATTTGCCCCGACTCAAAGACCGTTCTTTCTTCCCTAGTCCGAAAGCGCAAGATCTCTGGTGATCGAGAGGCGGGTGCGGAATTCCTTTCGATCAGCGACGCCACGTTGGCGGCTATGCGATCTTTTCGCAATCGTATGCAGCAATCTGAGCGAAAAGGACGGCTCTGCTTGACACTTGGGCGTGCAAACTTTAGAGTATCCCTACCCGGTAAGGCACTTCGGAGGCAGAGTGTCGAACCGCGATGCAGGTCAAACTCAGGAACCAATGAGAGCGAATCTCAATCCCGCGATGTGTACATGTTGCAGCCCATGCAACCTGATGCGGGCGTGTTCCCTGGACTAGATTCAGAAACAATTTCTGGCTTCCGGCAACCCACCCGCCCTCGGCGCGGTGGGTTTTTCCGTCTTTGGGCACGCAAGAGGGGTTGCGCTGCCTAGTGAGAGCGCGGCGGGCTGAGGGGTCAAGCAACAGCGGCTCGATGGCGATGGAGCGGGAAAGATGATGGCACGGCACACACGAATGGAACCGAGAACGCGCAGGGAAGTTCTGAAGGCCTTGGGCGCCCTTGCGGCCGGTTCTCCGGCGCTGCTCGGTTCGGCACGCATGTTCGGCGAGAACGGCCGCGCGCCTGCCAGCATCCGATTCGGCGTGCAGATAAATGCTTTTCCTATCAACCCCGTGCGGTTTGAGAGCTTCCTCGACACCTTAGCGACAATCAAGCAGATCGGCTATGAGGGGTTCGAGTCGAGCTTTCGCAATGTGAGTGCACAATTCGACAATCCGGGGCCGGCACGGCAGCAGATTGAGCAAACAGGCCTCACCTTCTTCGGCATTCATATCTTCTTTGCCGATCCAATGTACGACCAGACCACGCGCATCGCAGCACCTTCGGTCTATGAGCCGGTGGCGCGCGGAGGAGCCGCCTTGGGCGCCAAGCATCTGATCCTGAGCGGCGCGCCCGCGGCGGATGCCAATGAGCTCGAGCGCAAAATCGATGGCCTGAATGCCGCCGGCCGGTTTGCGCAGACTGTGGGCATTACCGCCGCATATCACAACCATTGGTGGGAGTTTCAATCGAAGGTCGGCGAGATTGAAGCTCTGTACACGCAGACTGATCGATCGCTCGTGTCCTTCGTGCTCGATGCGGGACACGCCTACCACGGCGGCGCCAACGTTCCTGAATTTATCCAGAAGCATTCTGACCGGATCATCGGCTTTCATTTGCGCGACTACAAGAATGGCCACCTGGTGACACTGGGAACGGGAACGTTTCCGCTGGCCCAGGTTGCGCATACCATCAAGCAGCTCGGTTGGAAGGGATGGGTGGAGAACGAGGAGGAACGCGAGGACTTTTCGAAGGATGGAACGGAAGTGATTGTGCCGGCTTTCAAGGCGATGAAGGAGGCATTCGAATCGTGAACCGCCGCGACTTTGTCTACGCAGGAGCAGCAGCGGCCGCCTTGACCGCGCGCAACATGGATGCACGGGCTTACGCCGCCATCCCCGGCGCAAACGATCGTGTTGGCCTGGGCGTGATCGGAACCGGACGCCGCGCGACGGCCGTCTGCGGCGGATTTGTACAGGATTCCAGGGTGCAAATCCGCGCGCTGGCCGACATTTATGACAAGCAAGTGGCGGCTTTTCAAAGCCGGTTCAAGGACCAGGTGGCGCAGGCCGAAGTTTCGGTCGAGTATCAGAAGATGCTCGACCGCAAGGATGTGGATGCGGTGTTGATCACTACTCCCGATCACCTGCATGTAGAGATCGCCAAGAACACGCTGGGAACGAACAAGCACACCTATCTGGAAAAGCCGACGCTGCACCGCTGGAGCGAGCGCACAATGCTGATGAAAGCGGCTGCCGACAGCAAAGCGCTGCTGCAGTGCGGCACGCAGCAGCGCAGCGGCGCGCACTATATGCAAGCCAAACGGGAATACTTCGACGGTGGCAAGCTTGGCCACGTGGTGTTTGCCCGGGCAGTCTGGCAAAACTTCCCCTGGCAGCGCCGCGCGATTCCAAACGTACCGCAGCCGGCCGGTCTGCGCTGGGATCTGTTCTTCGGTCCAGCGCCCAAGGTTCCCTTTGAGATGTCGCGATACAGCTCCTGGCGTTCCTATCACGATTACGGCAACGGCTTGCTGGCCGACATCCTCACGCACTGGGCCGACGTAGCGCAGTGGATGCTCAGTGACGCGAAGCCCGTTTCGGCCGCGGCTCTGGGCGGGGACTTTCAGCTCCGCGGCGACCTCACCAATCCTGACACGGTGAGCGCAATCGTGCGTTACAAAGATTGGAACCTGAACTTTGAGTCGACGGTGCTCTCAGTGAACAATCCGCGCCCCTCGGTCTATTTTGAAGGCACCGAAGGCTGTCTCGATCTTTCCCGGGAAGGCTACGTTTTTACGCCCAACAGCGGCGAACCGGTGGAGGTGCGGGCCACGCAGAACCTGGAACGCGCACACACCAGCAATTTTCTTGATGCGATCGTGAATGGCTCCAAGGTCAACGCGCCCCTCGATGCCGGAATTGCGGCCAGCGTGCCCGTCATGATGGCGCTCGATTCGTATTGGTCGCAGAGAATCTGTACGGAACTTGCTTAGAGGTCCGCACGCTTCACCCGCGTGCTGCAACAGAATGGAAAGCCAACCACGGGGTTCATTCTTCGCCCGTGCCTTGAAAAAGGGAATCGATCCCTTGGAGGTGTTTTCACTTTGCGAGCGACAGCGAGCCGGTGAATGGCCAGAAACCGGAGCGCGGCAAAGCGAGGCCGACGACTCGTTCGGGATGTAATGCCAATTCTGCTCCGTCACGAATCCAGGCCAACACAGTGAAGACGAACACAACGACAGACAGATGAGGAGCTTCCCTTGGGCGCTCCTCTCACGAAAGGACAGAATGAACACCACGCTTCGCAAACTACTCTTCGCCAGCTTCGCAATCGTCATCGCACTGGGCGCCGCATCGCGCGTCTCAGCACAATCCACAGGCAGCATCCGTGGCACGGTCACCGACCCCAGCGGGGCTGCAATTGCCAAGGCCTCAGTTACCGCAACCGCAACCGACACCGGTGTAAGTCGCGAGGAATCGTCCAATGATAGCGGACTATTTGTCTTCCCCGACTTACCCATCGGCGTTTACTCGTTGAAGGTGGCCGCGACGGGATTCGAGACGCAGAACCGCCCCGGGCTCACATTGATCACCGGACAGGTGATCGATCTGCCCATCACCATGGCGGTGGGCGCGCAAACGCAGCAGGTCACCGTCACCTCGGAGACACAACAGATCGAAACCGACGCCTCTGCCGTAGAACAGTCCGTTACCCAGCAGCAGATGCGCGACTTGCCGCTGAATGGACGCAATCCTCTGCAACTCACCACTCTCACAGCC
This sequence comes from Acidobacteriaceae bacterium, assembly GCA_030037635.1. Taxonomy (GTDB): domain Bacteria; phylum Acidobacteriota; class Terriglobia; order Terriglobales; family Acidobacteriaceae; genus Telmatobacter. The sequence continues at coordinate 41,928 of JASHQH010000186.1, read as the reverse complement.
GGAACCGTGCTAACCACAACCGGCACTGAGAGCGGGCAAGAGGACAACACCGGGCTTTCGGTGAACGGCTTGCGCGCAACCGAAAACACCTACACCTTGGACGGCACCGTTTACAACAATCGCTTCTTCGATTCGGTGCCGACCATGCCCAACCCCGATGCCTTGCAGGAGTTCACCATTCAGGCCTCGAACTACAGCGCCGATCATGCCGGCGCCGGCGCGCTGGTACAGCTCTCCACGCGCTCGGGGACCGAGCAACTCCACGGCTCCGCATGGGAGTATTTCCGTAACACCGTGCTCGACGCGCGCAACTACTTCTGGCCGGCAAGCAAACCGAATCCGCCCTTCAAGCTGAATCAATTCGGCGGCACGGTCGGCGGGCCCATCTTCAAGAGCAAGAAGGCGTTCTTCTTTTTCTCGTCGGAGGATTTACAGCAGCGCTCAGCACCGACTCCGATCACCGTCGAATACCCTACAGCTGCAGAGCTTTCGGGCAACTTTTCGGCATTTGTGCCCCTTGGTGTCGCACTCTACAACCCGGCCACGGGCTGCGGCTTCGGTCAGACAGGGACCGCACCCAGTTGCAGCGGCACCATCACCGATGATGTGGATCCCAGTGACCCGACCGTCGCGCCAGGAGCGGCTATCAACATTGACCCACTCTCGGCTGCGGTGAACAAGCAGTACCTTGCCTCTGAGGAATCATCGCCGACGGCTACCATGGCGACTAACGGAACGTACGAATCGTTCTCTTCGACTACCAACAACAATATCGATAGCACGCAATATCTGACCCGTCTTGACGACGCTTTACGCACAAAGGACCATGTCAGCGGGCGGTACTTCTACAACCAGGACAATTTTCAGCGGCCGTTCACCGCGCCTCTGGGCTTTTACGCCGAAAATCTCTTCCGCAACCAATCTGTCACCCTGAGCGATGCCCATGTTTTCTCGAACACACTCACAGGCGCCGTATATTTCGGCTTCTACCGCGGCGCGCGTACGCAGATCCCTGAAGCGCCGGGCCTGAAGACGCTGCAGGACCTCGGGCAGATCGCTCCCTACGGCAGTCCGAATGAGAGCTTGGTTCCATTTCCCGGCGTGCGCGCCGAAATCTCCGGGTACGTGGAAGCATTCTCTGGCGGCGCGCTCACGCAAGACTCAACCACGTTCGATTTTCACGCGCAAGCGGTCAAGCTGCTGCACACGCATACACTCAGCATGGGCTTTGACCTCGAGCGCGACCGCATCGACATGGACGACTACTCTTACACGCCCGGCGACAGTACCACGCCCGGCTTCAACGGAGTACGAACGGAAGTCCCTACCGGTGAGTCGCTGCCGGCCGGATTCACCAAGAGCGGCAATGCGATTGCCGATTTCTACACCGGCTACGAGCAAGACTACTACATGGACAACGGGCGCAAGGCGTATTTGCGCCGAATTATGCCCGCTCTGTACCTGCAGGACGACTGGAAGACAACGCCGAAGCTGACCCTCAATCTCGGCTTGCGCTGGGATCCGTGGGTGCCTCCGATTGACGATAACGGGACCCTGGTGGGCTTTGACCTGAACAATCCCAGCTTCCAATCGACGGTGGCCCCGGACGCACCCAAGGGCATGTGGTTTGTTGGCGATCCCGGCTTGGAAGACTCGGTGCTCCAGGATAATTGGAAAGACCTGGCGCCGCGTTTGGGCTTTGCCTACAACTTGTTTGGCAACGGCAAGACGGTGGCGCGCGGCGGCTACGGAATCTTCTATGGATTCCCCGAGGGTTTGCTTTATCAAAGAACCGACGCCATGCAGCCCGTCGACCTCTACCTCGAACTTTCTGGGAGCAGCTTCAATGTGCCGTGGGACCAACCCTTCCTCAACTACCCAACCCCCGGCGCCGACATGGATCCGTTCCCACGCGACCACATCTCCCCCTCGCAGTTCAAGAGCTACACCTTCCTCCTGCCGCTCTCTGGCGGCGTGCTAAATCCTTTCTCTCACGTGGAATACACGCAGGCCTACAACTTCACCATCGAGCAGGATCTGGGCCAGGGCTTCGCCTTCAACGTGGGCTACGTAGGCAATCGCGCCGAGCACGTCATGGCGTCGCGGCAGTTCAATCCATTCGTGTTCACGCCGCCACCGGCGTCGGGTTTCGAAACCACCCGCACCTATCCAGGCCTGGGCGCTGTGGAGTTAATGGATGCTTACGATTGGGAGAAAACAAACGCGCTGGAAATGAACGTGACCCGGCGCGCGCACAGCCTCACGTTACTCTCCAATATCGTATGGATGAAGACCATCGATATCGGCTCGTCGGGAACCGAAGGACAGGACGGCCCATCGAATCCGTACAATTTCGATTCTTATAAAGGCGTTGCCGACTTTGACCAGGCGCTACGCGTCACCGGCTCGGTCAACTATCCGTTTCCCACGTTCCGCGGCAATAGCTTCGCGAGTCAGTTTCTCAATGGATGGCAGGCGAACGCCATCGTTACTTCGCAAAGCGGCTTGCCCATCACCGTCCTGAGCGGCGTGGACAACTCGGAATCCGGCATCGACAATGACCTGGCGGTCTACAACCCGGGCGTGAGCATTGCCCGTCCTGCCGGCGTTTCCAAAATTGCGGAGTGGTTTAACCCTGCAGCCTTCGCGGAAAACCCGAAGCCTTCGGCTGCGAACGGCTACGCACAGTCATTTGGCGATGTGCCGCGCAACTCGCTGCGCGGACCTGCGTTTGAGGACACCGACATTTCGCTCTTCAAGGACATCCTGAGCGATCACCGCATCCACGGCCAATTCCAGGCCGAAGCCTTTAATGCCTGGAACCACACCAACCTCGCCAACCCGGGAAGCACCGTTTCATCGGCGGCAACCTTCGGCCAGATCACCGCAACCAGCAGCAGCACGGGAAGCGTGAATACACCTTCGCTGGTGGGCACGCAGCGCATCTGGCAGTTTGTGGCGAAGGTTATCTTCTAGGCTGGCTTAGCTGACTTCCCTGCCCCGCGACTCTCAGGTTCCTCCGCCACGGCAGATTGGCGGAGGCCTGGGAAGGGCCGGGTACAATTGGAGCTCAACACGGAATCAACGATCATCGATCGTCATTGCTTTAGGCGCCGCGCCTGAAGGGCCCCCTCAGCCGTTCCGACCTCGGGGTGCAAGATGGAGGACGCGCTCGACATGCCAGTTCAAAATCCTGTTGGCAGGCATCAGGTTCGCGAAGAAATACAGCGCCGGATTCTGTCGGGCGAGAGCCAGCCCGGAGAGCGGCTCACGCAACAGAGCCTGGCCAAGCAACTCGGCGTGGCCCAAGGCACAGTACGAGAATCTCTGCTCGAGCTGCAATGGCTGGGGCTTGTGGAATCAATTGACCGGCTCGGCGTTTTCGTGGGCAAGCTCGATGCTACACACTTGATCGAGGCCTACCAGGTACGCGAAGTTCTTGAGGGCCTGGCGGCGCGCCTGGCGTGCGAGTACAGTTCGCGAGCCGACGTGGCCCTACTGCGCAAGATGGCGGACCACATTTGGGAGCTCTCGCAGGAAAAGAATGAAGAGGAAATGGGGGCCAGTGATCGGGCATTTCACCTCAAGATTATGAACCTTTCGCGCAACAAGGTTCTGCTGCGGCTGGCAGAGGGGTACCGTGTCCTGAGCATGGCCGTGAGAGCGTCTCGCGATCCGCGCGTTGTTCATGAAGAGCATCTGCAGATCGTAGTAGCCATTGGCAATAACCTTCCCGAGGACGCGGAGAGACTGATGCGCCACCACGTGGCCGAAGCCAGAAAGATGATCGAGCTGATGGCGGCGAGAAACGAATTCACGCCCAAGTGGGTGAAAGACTGAAAAGACCAGAAGATCTATCATAGACAGCAGCGCCGAGCCCATGCCGGATTCCCCATTCCACATAATGAGCAAGCCCGCTGGGCCATTGTGTAATCTCGATTGCTCCTACTGCTTCTACCTCGAGAAGGAGAACCTTTATCCGGGCACCAAGCAATGGCAGATGCCGCACGATGTGCTCGAACGCTACATCAGCGGGTACATTGCCGCCCAACCCGGCCATGAAGTGCACTTCGCATGGCAAGGCGGCGAGCCAACGCTCCTGCCCGTGGCGTTTTTCCGCGAGGCCGTGGAGTTGCAGCAGCGGTACGCCAGCGGAAAAACCATTCACAACGCGCTGCAGACCAACGGTACGCTGATCGACGACGAATGGGGCGAGTTTCTCGCCGCGCACAACTTTCTCGTGGGCATCTCCATCGACGGGCCGCGGGAGCTGCATGATAGCTACCGCGTGGACAAGGGCAGGGCGCCCACATTCGACCGCGTGATGCACGGCATTACGAAGCTCAAGGAACACAGGGTCGAGTTCAACACGCTGACCGTGGTGCACCGGCGCAACTCCGCCCATCCACTCGAGGTTTACCGTTTCCTGAAGGAGATCGGCAGCGGTTTCATGCAGTTCATACCCGTCGTGGAGCGCAAGGCCGCGGCGCCGGGCTCCGATGGACTGGTTTTGATTCAGCCGTCATCGCGTCAGGCAGCGGAAGTGACCGACTGGTCGGTCGAACCCGAGGCGTATGGACGTTTCCTGACGGGCATCTTCGACGAATGGGTCAATCAGGATGTGGGCCGCGTGTTTGTTCAGATCTTCGACGTGGCGCTGGAGAGATGGATGGGAATGCAAGCGAGCCTTTGTGTCTTCCGCGAAACCTGCGGCTCGGCACTCGCGCTGGAGCACAACGGCGACCTTTTCTCGTGCGATCACTACGTGTATCCCGAGAATGGACTCGGCAACATCATGGAGAGCGGGATCGCAGAGCTCGTTGCATCGCCACAACAAAAGGCTTTTGGCCAAGCGAAGCGGGATTCGTTGCCGCGCATGTGCCTCCAGTGCGAAGTCCGCTTTGCCTGCAACGGAGAGTGCCCGAAGCACCGGTTTGTGACTACGCCCGACGATGAGCCCGGATTGAACTACCTTTGCGCGGGATATAAGCACTTTTTCCATCACATTGATCCCTACATGCGGTTCATGGCCGCCGAGTTGAGGGAGGGGCGGCCGCCGGCCGGCATCATGCGGTATCTCGGCAGCGCCATGTAGCCAGCATCAAAGGACACACGATCAGAACAGGTTCTGCTGGATGAGCGGCTGATTCGACGGCGCCAGTAATTCGGGGTCATCGTTCCGCACATTGCCCACGCGGTCGCTGACGGGCCACGCCTTCATGCGCTCTGCCGGGTAGGGTCGAAAAAGATCGACAGGAGGACGCGCAGGATCGCCAGGATCGAGCCAGCGATCGTAGTCTTTGGGCGAGAGGATCACCGGCATGCGGTTGTGTACCGGCTCCATCAGCTCGTTGGGATCGGTGGTAAGGATGGTAAAGGTTTCGAGCGGCGGGGTACCGGCAGGATCTTTGGGGCGCCAGCTCTCCCATAGGCCGGCGAAAGCGTAGGGCTCTCCTGATGCGAGCGCGAAGGCAAAGGCATGCTTGGTTTTTTCGTCCAGGCGCTTCCACTCGTAGAACGCGTCGGCGGGAACAAGGCAACGGCGCTGTTTGAGGGCCTCGCGGTAGGCGGGCTTTAAGGCTACCTCTTCGGCGCGGGCATTGATGGTGGAGTAGCCGATTTTGGCGTCTTTTGCCCAGTATGGCACCAGCCCCCAGCGAAGGAGGGCCATTTCGCGTTGCCCGGAATCGCAGCCCATACGCACCACGGGCTGGGTGCTCTGGGGCGCGATGTTGTAGCTGGGCGCAAACCAGGGCATGTCTTCAAGGTTGATGTCAAACCATTCTTCCAGAATGGTTTGCGTTGATTTTCTGGCAAACCTGCCGCACATAGTTCCCAGAATAGCCAATCACAGGCCTGAATATACAGAGAAACCTTTGACAAAAGGACCGATCGGCGCGAAGCTGAAAAAGCGAATGGAAAACGAAAATTTGAGTTTTCATTATTATGCCTTCAGCTGCCGCACTTCGACTGGAAATTGAGCGCTCTCTGGCCCACCGTTTCCCCTCGGCGCTTACGCCCATGCCCCGCAGGTTCAGGGAGGTTGAGGCGACAGGAATTGCTGCCGTGGACGAGCTGCTGGAAGGTGGGATGCCGGTGGGAGCGATCAGCGAAGTGACCGGAGCGGAGTCTTCGGGCCGAACCAGCCTGGCGCTGGCTTTTCTTGCTCGGCGCACAGCCGAGGGGAGGATTTGCGCGTGGGTTGATGTGAGCGATTCCTTCGATCCGGAGTCGGCCGCGGCCAATGGCGTGACTTTACGGCAACTGCTATGGGTGCGATGCCGCGACAGGAGCGTGACCAGGAAAGCCGGGTCGAAAGCTAAGCCCTGGACCAGGCTGGATCAGGCCCTGCGCGCAACCGATCTGCTGCTGCAGGCCGGCGGCTTCGCGGCCATTGTGCTCGATCTGGGTGGGACAGCTCGTGAGCACGGCAGCCGCATTCCGGCTGCCACGTGGTTTCGCTTTCGACAGGCAGCCGATCAGACGCGCTGCAGCCTGGTGGTGTTGGGCAAGGCGGCTTACGCACAGTCGAGCGCGGCCCTGGTGCTAGAGTGCCGGCGCGAGCAGGCGAAGATCGCCGGCGAGACAGCGCTGCGAGGCTTTGCCTATGCAGTCGAGTGTCGACGGGAGCGCTGGGCGGCGAACGTGATGCCGATGCGAAAGCCACCGGTTTCAACATGGCAGGCGTATGCCACCTGGGAAGCAGAGAAACGAGCATGAGCCGCGAACTGTATGCGTGCGTTCACGCCGCTGAGTTTCCCGCCCAAGCTCTGCTGCGCCTGCGGCCAGACCTTGCTACTCAACCCGTGGCCGTACTCGAAGGCCGCGCGCCATTGGAGATGGTGTGCGCATTGAACGGCAAGGCGCGCCGGTGTGGCGCAGTTCTAGGCATCACACGGCTGGATGCCGAAAGCATTGAGGGGTTGAAGCTGCTGCAGCGATCGGCGGAGAGCGAAGCCGCTGCCCGGTCGGTGTTACTGGAGTGCGCAGCGCAGTTTTCTCCCCGGATTGAAGAAACGAGCCAGGGAACTGCGTGTGCTTTCATGCTTGATATTGCCGGAATGGAGCGGCTTTTTGGCCCGCCGGAGCGATTGGCAAAGCGGCTGCGTTCGGCATTGGCTGCCGCCGGCCTGCGCGCATCAGTTGCTTTGGGCGCGAACTACCACGCGGCCAGGATGAAGGCGGGTGCACAGCGCGGCATTGCCGTGATTGCCGAGGGTGAGGAAGCGAGCGCATTGGCTTCATTGCCCATCGCTGCGCTGGAGCTGACCGAGGAGCAGACAGAAACCTTCATCCTGTGGGGCATTGGCACGCTGGGCGAACTGGCCGCTGCACCTGAGGCTGAGCTGGTGGCGCGGCTTGGAGATGAAGCCCGCACATGGAGCGCATTGGCACGCGGCACTGCGGCGCACGTCTTTGAGCCGATCGAACCTTCGCTCTCGCTGGAGGAGTTCTGCGAGTTCGAGATGCCGGTGGAACAGGCTGACGCCCTGCTGTTTATCGGCGCCCGGATGATTGATTGCCTGGTGACTCGCGCCGCAACACGGGCTCTGGCGCTGGCGTCGCTTACTGCACGCATGAAGCTTGAACAAGGCGGATGGCATGAGCGCACGATCCGCCCCGCGCTGCCTTCAACGGACCGCAAATTCCTGCTCAAACTGCTGCAATTGGAGATTGCCGCGCATCCGCCGCCGGCCGCTGTAGCTGCGCTCACGCTCGCCGCCGAAGCAGGACTGACGCGTGAGGTGCAACTTGGGCTTTTTGCACCGCAGACACCGGAACCATCACGGCTGGATGTTACGCTGGCGCGACTGAAGGCGATTGTGGGCGACGATCGCGTGGGCACGCCGATGCTGGACGATACGCACCAAGCGGATAGCTTCCGCATGGACAGCCTCTCCGCTGGCGATCAGACACCTCTGTGTGAAGGCCGTGCAGTGCACATGGCACTGCGGCGCGTACGGCCTCCTGCACAAGTGAGCGTGGTGCTGCGCGGTATGAGCCCGGCGGCTTTTCGCGATGGCGAACACCACTTTAAAGTGACAGCGGCCTATGGTCCCTGGCGAACGAGTGGCTGCTGGTGGTCGGCTGGGGTGTGGGATGGCGAGGAGTGGGACGTGCTGGCGGTGGAAAACGGCTCAGCCTCGCTGGCCTACGTGCTGACATGCGACCGGCTGCGCAATGCGTGGCGGCTGGAGGCCATTTATGACTGACGTCCCCAACATGCGCTCGCCGGGAACGCCGACTTGCCATCCCCATGACGCTAGCGAGCAATCGGGTTCTTCAGAAGCAGCGAGCGTTTCTATCGGACGGCGAACAACCACATTTGCCGACGACGGTTACATTGAGCTGCACGCCAACAGCGCCTTCAGCTTTCTTGCCGGGGCATCGCAGCCTGAGGCTCTCATTGAGCGGGCCGTTGCACTGGAGATGCCGGCCATCGCCTTGATCGATAAGAACGGTGTATACGGCGCAGCGCGTTTTCACACCTCGGCGAAACGCACCGGCGTAAAGGCGCACATTGGCGCGGAGATCGCAGTGTCGTCGTTTGGCAACCGGCAGACGCCGCCGGCATGGCTGCCGCATCAATGCCCAGCCGAGCCGCCGCGGATCTCGCTGCTGTGCGCGTCGCAGGCAGGCTACCAGAACCTTTGCCAGATGATTACGCGCTACAAGATGCGCGAAACGACCAAGGCGGAGGGCGCTGCAACTCTCGATGATCTCGAAGAGTTCTCGCCGGGGCTGATCTGCCTGACCGGTGGCGACGAAGGACCGATGGCCGCGTCATTGGCCAATGGCGGTGAAGACGAAGCGCACAGGACGATCGAAAGGCTGGCGGCAATCTATGGCCGTGGCAACCTGTATATCGAGCTGCAACGACATCAAGAGCGCGAAGAGGAGTGCCGCAACCAGTCGCTGCTCAGTCTTGCCTCAAGCCTTGGCCTGCCCGTGATTGCAACCAACGGTGTCCGCTACGCCGTAGAAGAGGATCGGGAACTTCTTGATCTCTTCACCGCCATTCGTCAGCACACTACACTGGATGATGCGGGCCGTATGCTGGCGGTCAATTCCATGCGGCATCTGCGCACGGCGCGGCAAATGGATACGCTCTTCAGCGATATTCCTGAAGCGATTGCCAACACGCGCATCGTGAGCCAGCGGCTGGAATTCACGCTCAGCCATCTGGGCTACGAATTTCCGCATTACCCGGTTCCGGGGGGCGAAACGATGGACAGTTTTCTGGCGCAGCGCGTGGAGGAAGGTGTGTGCAAGCGCTATGGATGCCTGGCAAAACGGCATTTATTCGATAAAGCGCGGGCGCAAGTGGTACACGAACTTGCGCTGATCGCCAAACTTGGGTTTGCGGGCTACTTCCTTATCGTGTGGGATCTGATCCGCTACTGCCAGAGCCACGGTTTTCTGGTGCAGGGGCGCGGCTCGGCTGCCAACTCTGCCGTTTGCTATGCGCTTGAGATTACGGCCGTCGATCCCGTGGGCATGGAGCTGCTCTTTGAGAGATTTCTGAGTGAGAATCGCGGCGAGTGGCCCGACATCGACCTCGACTTGCCTTCCGGCGACCAGCGTGAACAGGTGATCCAGTACGTGTACGAGCGCTACGGAGCACTGGGCGCAGCCATGACCGCCAACGTGATCACCTATCGCGGGCGGTCGGCAGCGCGCGAGGTTGGCAAGGCACTGGGCTTTGAGGAGGATCAGATCGCGCGGCTCTCAAGCTTGATGGGCCATTGGGAGTGGCGCGGGCCGAACGACACCATGGAAGAGCATTTTGCGCAGGCAGGCTTCGATCAGCGCCATCCGCGCATCGCCCGCTATCTCGACCTGTGCCTGCGTGTGAAGGATCTGCCGCGCCATCTAGGCCAGCACTCCGGCGGCATGGTGATCTGCGCGGGCATGCTCAATCGCGTGGTGCCCATCGAGCTTGCGTCGATGCCGGGCCGCACCGTGGTGCAGTGGGACAAGGAAGATTGCGCCGATCTGGGCCTCATCAAGGTCGACTTGCTGGGCCTGGGCATGATGGCGGTGCTCAAAGATGCGATCGAGCTGATCCCGCAGCGCTACGGCAAGCAAGTGGACCTGGCAGCGCTGCCTGAGGATCCGGTGGTTTATGAGACGCTGCGCAAAGCGGATACGGTGGGTATGTTTCAGGTGGAGAGCCGCGCGCAGATGGCCTCCATTCCTCACAATGCGCCGGTGCGTTTTTACGACCTTGTGGTGCAGGTGGCCATCATCCGTCCCGGCCCCATCGTGGGCAAAATGATGCACCCCTACATGCGCCGGCGCCAGGGCAAGGAGGCGATCACGTATCCACATCCTTCGCTCCAGCCGGTGCTGGAACGCACGCTGGGCGTGCCGTTGTTCCAGGAGCAGTTGCTGCGCATGGCAATGACAGTAGCCAGCTTCAGCGGCGCGGAAGCTGAGGATCTACGCCGCGCCGTGGGCATGCGCCGCTCGATGCAGCGCATGAAAGACCTGGAAGGACGTCTGCGCTCGGGAATGACGCGCAACGGCATCTGCTCTGAAGCGCAGGACAATATCGTTCAGGCCATCTCGTCGTTCGCCATGTACGGTTTTCCTGAGAGCCACGCGGCCAGCTTCGCTCTGATCGCCTACGCCTCAGCTTATCTGAAGGTCCACTATCTGGCCGCCTTCACCTGCGGTCTGCTCAACAATCAGCCTATGGGCTTCTACTCTCCGGCTGTGCTTATCAAGGATGCGCAGCGGCATGGGCTGCGGGTACGCCCCATCGACGTGCAGCGGTCAGAGTGGCTCTGTACGGTCGAGCCCGAACCTGATGGCTCGTTCTCACTGCGCGTGGGCATGAACTATGCGAAAGGATTGCGTCATTCCTCGGCTGAGGGGTTGCTTGCGTCGCGTGCCGAGGGGGCTTTTCAGTCGGTCGACGATCTCACTCTGCGCGTTCCCCAGCTGAACCGTAAAGAATTGGTCACACTGGCCTACATCGGAGCGCTGAATACGCTGGGCCAGGTGGAGCATCGGCGCGATGCGCTGTGGCAGGTGGAGCGAGCGGGCCGTCCGGTTGGTCCGCTGCTGCGCGGATGGCAAGCCACGCCCAACGAATCACGCCCCGCGATGCCGCTCAAAAAGATGACCAGCGAAGAGCGTCTGGCGGCCGACTTCGCCGGAACGGGTCTGACTACCGGCCCACATCCCATGGCTTGCCATCGCGCTGCGCTGCGCGGCGAAGGGATTTTCTCGGCTGACGATCTTCTGCGTTGCAGCAATGAGCATTTCATCCGCATTGCCGGCTGCGTGATCGCACGCCAGCGCCCGGGTACGGCTAAGGGCTTTGTCTTCCTGTCGCTCGAAGATGAGACCGGTATTGCCAATGTGATCGTGACACCCGATCTATTTGAGCGCGAACGAATGGTGATCACGCGCAGCCGCTTTCTGCTGATCGCGGGTCAGGCGCAGAATCAGGAAGGTGTTATTCACGTGAAAGCCAAGCGTGTGGCTGCGCTCGAAATCACCGCCGCTTCCATCCGCTCCCGCGATTTCCACTAAGCCCATAGCAACAGCTCCGGTTCCGTCAGATAGTTTATGCTGATTATGGCTGCCTCCCTCACCTGACAATTCAAAATGGGCTTTGTCCTCAGCGTACTTTACTTCATCACGAACTACCTGACGCCCAAGGTCCTGTTTGGACCGCTGGCAGCTTACCGCATCGAACTCATTCTTGCTTTGCTGATTGCGCTCGTTTCCCTGCCTCAGCTGAAAGCCTCCATTCCCCTTAAAACGTCACAGTCGCTGGCCTTGATCGGACTAGCCATAGCGGTCTTTATGTCAGTGCTGGTTGGGATGGGTTGGATGGGCGGGAGCGTTACGGCCATTCTCTCGTTCATCCCCAATGCATTCGGCTATTTCCTTGTGTGCCTCCACTGCAATTCGAAGCGGAAGCTCCAGGTTCTCGTAGGCACGCTTGTTCTGGTCTGTTTGTTTGTCATGGCGAACGGAGCGCTGGATCTGCACCGTGGAATCCCGGAGGGTCCGCCCATATCGCCAGAATCGGGCAGCGTCGACTATAACTTGTGGAATGCGGATCACCCTTACCTTTATCCCATGCAAAACGAGACAGGCCAGTGGTTCTACCGCTTGAGAGGGCAGGGATTGATCGACGATCCCAATGACTTTGCGCAGTTGCTGGTGTGTGTGATTCCGCTGGTGCTCATCTTCTGGCGGCAAAAGAGGAAGCTCTGGAACCTGGCGTTCGTTGTCCTGCCGGTGTGTCTGCTCCTGGTGGGTATCTACCTGACCCATTCGCGAGGCGCATTGATCGCTCTAGCCGTGGTGGCGCTCCTCTTGGCACGTCGTCGTATCGGCACCATACCCGCGGTGTTGCTTGCCTGCGCGATTTTCGCTGCGACCATGGAGCTGCAGTTCGCAGGCGGACGTGATATTTCAATCAGCGCGGGCGCTGACCGCACTGCTCTTTGGGGCGCAAGCCTGCAGCTTCTTAAGACTCATCTGGTGTTTGGGGTCGGTTTTGGAAATCTACCGGAATATCTTGGGCTCACCGCGCACAACTCGGTCGCCGTCTGCGCGGCAGAACTGGGACTGTTCGGGCTCTTCTTCTGGTGCCTCTTTCTGTTTCCCACGCTCAGAGATGCATTGACCGTAGCCTCACCCGGAAAGATCAGTGAAGGCGAAGCTATGGCTATCAAGACTGAGCCCGTTCCCGGCCCGGGGAAGAGAAGTGAGACCATCGATAAAATCGAGATCAATCACCTGGGACGCATGATGGTCTTGTCGCTCGCAGGCTTTCTTGCGGGGGGAATATTTCTGTCTCGCGCCTTTGTCATGACGCTCTTTGTTTTGGGAGGAATGACAGAGGTCGTCTACAGCCTGGCTCTCGATCGCAAAATGATTGTGCCCCGCATGCGGTTAGCGCGCGTAGCTATGTACTCCGCGATCATGGCCGCTTCGTTGATGATCATCCTGTATATCGGATTGCGAACCGTGAATATACTTCAGTGAGTACTGGGCTGTGCCAGCTTCAGGATGACGCGCACGGCTTTGAGGCTAACGAGCACCCGCGCTTTCGGAGTCTGAAGGAACACGGAATGAGGATTGTGCACGTCGTGGATAGTATGGAAATGGGCGGCGCTGAAATGCTCGTCTGGCAGATGTGCCGTTTGCAACGGGAGCAGGGGCACACTCCAGCTGTCTTCGGCGTCTCCGTCCTTGGCACGCTCGGCGAGGCAATGCGGAACGAGGGCTTCGCCGTGCAGCCCAACGTGGGCCGACACCTGCCCGACTCCACGCGAAATTTCTTCCGCATCTTTAAGGAATCCCGCCCCGACATCGTTCACATCCACAACCCGACTCCGACCATCTATGCGGCCATGGCGGCCAGGCTGGCAGGAGTCCCGAGTATTGTTTCCACGCGGCACAGCCTGGTAGCGCCGCCGCATGACCGCATGGCCGAGTTGAAATACGCCGTGGCAGCCAGATTCTGCGACTGGATTGTGGGCATTTGCGATGCGACGGTGAACAATTTGAAAGGCATGCACAATCTTCCCCAACGCAAGATCGTGCGCGTTTACAACGGCGCGGTCCAACTGCCGCGCATGCCAAGGGAGAATTGGCCGCCGAAGGCAGGCTTCACACTGCTGTATGTGGGACGCCTTGAACCTGTGAAGAACCACGCACATTTGCTGAATGCCTTTCACGGCGCTCTTTCCAGCATTCCCAGCCTCCAACTTTGGATGGTCGGCGATGGCAGCCAGCGCGCCATGCTGGAGGCTCTGGCCAAGGAATTGGAAATCGTTAGACAAGTGAAGTTCTGGGGGCAGCAACTCGATGTGGCGCCGTTTTTCTCCGCTGCCGACTCGTTCATCATGTCCTCAAAGTCAGAGGGACTGCCGGTGTCGCTCCTACAGGCCTTCTCGTTGGGGATGCCGGCGATCGTGACCGACGTCGGCGGAATGGCAGAAGTCGTGCGGGTAGCTGAGGCAGGATTCACGGTTTCTGCGACGGATCGTGCGGAGATGACAGCCGCGATCGTGCGGATGGCGGAAAGCGACAGCACGCGGGCTGAATTCTCGAAGAATGGCGAAAGGGCCTTCGTGGCGCACTTCACGCTGAAGGCCATGGTTGAAGCCTACATGGACCTCTACGAGAGAGCTCCGCGCAGAGCTCACATGCGTTCACGCTCTCAAGGCGACGGACCTTCTTCTCCAGCTTGAGACGCACCCGCAAGACGCATCGAGAGTTTTCCGAATGCAGCCACGAGGAGCGCCGCAGCAGCGCATTCTTGATCGCTCCAGCCTCTCAAATGCCTTTGGCTCATAGTGATCTTTCGCCGTGAATTCAAGCGTTTAAGCTCTTACCTCAGTGGAAAAGTAGTCACAAATTCACGGGCGCTCGCAGGAGCTTGCAACCATGGCGTGGAGATTCTTTCTGGCCGCTTCGCGCAACTCATGCTACACACGATCTCGGGGCAAAGGCTGCGATCGTGGATGCGAACCTTTTTGAACCCGAGCTTATGCAAAGACTTGCATGTTGGCAACTTGAGTCACCCTCAAATCTGATGTTTTCTTGAGAATCTTTCGGCCTTAAGATTGCAGCAGTGTGACTCGGTACACCTGTGTCGTTCTTCCGAAGTCCGCTAGAAACTTCCGGTTCAAGAGTACATCCTTGGATCGCAGACGCCCCCCGGCAATGGCAAGGTGAGATTGATTGCATGACTGAAGATCCGACGGGACAAGACGAAAGACGAAAGAGTCCGCGCTTTCCCGTGAAAGCGCCTGTCACCGTGTTCATCGGAGATCTGGCATTGCCGGCATATACCCGAAATGTGAGCGAGCGGGGGGTTTATTTCTACGTGAGCCCGGCAGAAAGCGAACTGATCCCTCGGAATTTCGAATTCTTGCTGGAATTGCCCCCTGAGGTCACGATCTCCAACTGGTGCTCGATACGGTGCCAAGGCCGGCTCGTACGCAAAGACGAAGCGATGGGCGGCGCGCCGGGGATCGCCGCGGAAATCCTGCAATACTCGATCCTGAGGGAAGCAGCACCCAACGTCTAGATTTTGCGCAAACCAAGAACACGGTGGTCGGCAAGCCAGCTTTTGACGACGTACACGAGCTTGTTGTTGCTGCCAGGATCAGTGGGCAAGAGGAAGAACCCGGGGTCAACAAGGTAGCGAAGAGAGTTGAATACGATCCCCTCCATGACTTCGCCATCGAGGAATTGAAGGCGCATCCAGATGCCGTGAACAGTTGGGGCGCGAGTATAAAAATTCAGGCTTTTGTGCTCCGAGCTCCCTTCAAAGCTATTGACATAGAAAACGGCTTTGACGTCCTTGACGGGTACATCTTCGACGAGATCGGTATCGAGACGGCGAATCCTGAAGGTTTCGGGGGATCCGGAAGGAGCGTTGCTTAGCAGTTCTTCGATAGTATTCCGGACTGGGGATTCCAAATAGCCCTTGACCATACGGCCGCCGAACTGGATCACAACCTTTTCTGGATTTGACCCATTCGTCTCGAGCATGAATGTACAACTCTTTCTCCGGGCAGCCCGGAAGGACGGGGATTCCCTATCCTTATCATAGTTAAAGGGTTGCGACGGGGCAATCCCCATTTTGGGCCACGAAAACCCGACCTCTTTATATTCTCGCGGCTTTGTCCCGGGGTCTCAAGGCAAGAAAGGGAAGCTATACGAAGAAGACAGAATCATGGATGTTTCCGAAATCGAACCCAAAACGGCCTCGCGTGGCAGTCCTTTACTCCCGGAGGTATGTTCCCGCCAACTTCGGTGCCTGTCAAGAGCCTTGTTCAGGTGAGGAAATGCAGGTCCTCCCAGATGGGTTGAAGAGCCGGCAGCATGAGTCCCAAGGGAGCCGTTTCACACGCCCTGAGCCTGGTCGAAACTGGATGCCGGCTCTATCCAGTCGGGCCGCTTCCGCGGCGGTGTGAGGTTGTATTGCTTGATCTTGTACAAAAGAGCCTTGTAACTGATCTGCAAGTCGTTGGCCGCCGCCTTGCGGTTCCATCCTTTGTCTTCAAGCGACTGCGCGATGGCGACAGCTTCGGCATTGCCTTTCAGATTACGTACCAGTTTTTTCAGATTCGCACGCCCATTGGGCTGTTCGGAGTGCAAAGCGGCAAATTCAGTGCTCTTGAGAGGGCTCAACTCATCCATAATTGCCTGCTCATTGCCCAGGACGAGGTAACGCTTGATCGTATTCTCGAGCTCGCGGAGATTCCCCGGCCAGGAATACAAGGTCAAAGCCTGCATGAGTGCAGGTGAAATGGGTAAAGGATCGCATTCGTATTTCGCGGCGACCTTGCGCATGAAGTGCTGGGACAGCACGGGAATTTCCTCGGTGCGGTCGCGCAAGGGAGGCATCCTGACGGTAAATCCGTTGAGACGATAGAAGAGATCCTCGCGGAAGGTCTTTTTGGCGATAGCCGCCTTGATGTCAATGTTGGTTGCCGCAATCACGCGCACATCCACCTTGACGCTGGTGCGGCTGCCCAGGCGTGAAAAGCTTCCATCCTGCAGAACTTGCAGAAGTTTTGCCTGCAAGGCCGGGGGCAGTTCCCCAATTTCATCGAGGAGAATCGTGCCGTTATTGCAGATCTCGAATTTGCCGGGCTTGGATTTGACGGCCCCGGTAAAGGCTCCTTGTTCGTATCCGAAAAGCTCACTCTCCAGCAGATCGGCCGGCATGGCTGCGCAATTGACCTTCAGGAAACCACGCTGGCTGCGCGCGGACATCTTGTGGATGAGCAGAGCCGCCACTTCTTTGCCGGTGCCGCTCTCGCCCAGGATGAGAACCGGGATGTCGGCGCGCGCCACGAGCGTGCACTGCGATTCAATTTCCCTCATGCGCTTGCTTGAACGGACAAAGAACGTGTTCTCGTCGAGCGGGATTTCCGTTACCTCGTCGTCGGACTTGGGCTTGCCTGATGTCTTGAGGCATTGCTCCACGGCAAGGTCAATATCGGTCTTGTTGAAGGGCTTGAGGATCACGTCGGCGGCGCCCATGCGTGTGGCCGCGACCACCTCTTTCAATTCAGCCGAGCAAGCGAGCATGACGATGGGAAGCGAGGACTTCAAGGCGCGCGTCTTGGCCAAAAGACCCAGTGCATTCTCCTCGGCATCGTCTTCGGTGACATGCCAGTCCATGAGGAGCAGGTCGGGGGTGGGCGAATCGCTCAAACTCCGGTTAAGTTCCAAGGCACTGGTAAAGGTAGTCACCCTGAAGCGATCGGCGAGGATCCGGCGAATATATTCGAGAACCGCCGGATCAGCGTCCAAGGCTGCAATATGGGGGCACTCCTTGCCCTGAGTCTTCATGGAAGGTTCCCTTTCAACACCTGATTTTGCGATTCCCCAAATACCCTATGAAGGCGATCCATACCCGTTGGCGCGGCTACAGGAGCGGAAGCCATTTATGGATTTGCACGGCCCTTTTGCGGCAAGTCCAGAAAAATAAGAGCGCAATTGGCATCGTGCCCGCCCGTTTCGGAAGCCTAAAAGGGGGCCAAAAAATCGATGCCACGAAGAGAAGATATTAGCACGGATCAGGGGAAAAACTTTGCCTATTGTGCAAAATTTTTCCCTATCATAAGTAATTTTCTGTGTATAACTTTTGCACCAGAAATGCTTCATTACTCGAGAACTACGCGATCCGTTACCGATGGGTGATTTTCGGCCGGGAGGCGGTAGAAAATGTGGCAACAAAGTTGCAGTAGCAGACGTGTTGCCGGCTAAACCTCCTAAATCGGTGTACCTATGGCACACGCAGCTGAATTCTTCGATGTTCGCGCCTTGCCTCCCGTTGACCTGATCTTCGGGCGGACGCCAGCCATGGCAGTGGCTCGCGAAAAGCTGGAACGGATCGCAGACACAACTGTTCCCGTGCTCGTGCAGGGCGAGAGCGGAACGGGCAAGGATATCCTTGCCAAGTTGTTGCATGCACGCTCCAGCCGATCGAATTGTCCGTGGATCAAAGTGACGTGCCCGGCGATTCCAAGCACTCTGATTGAGTCGGAGCTGTTCGGCTACGAAAAGGGCGCCTTCACCGGAGCGTACGCAACCAAGCGCGGGCGAGTGGAGCTGGCGCATCAGGGAACCCTATTCCTGGATGAAGTGGGCAGCCTGGACATTTCTGCGCAGGCCAAGCTGCTGCAAGTGCTGCAGGACGGCTCGTTCATGCGCGTGGGAGCGCAAGAGCCGCGGAAGGTGAATACCCGGTTGATCTGCGCCGCCAACGGGGATTTGCGGCGTCAGACCGAAGATGGCTCATTCCGGCTGGACTTTTTCTTCCGCATCAACGCCGTCACAATCGACTTGCTTCCTTTGCGACAGAGGACCGGGGATTTGCCGACGCTGATCGACTTTTTCCTCGATCTGCACGCCAAGACCTACCGCGTAAAGCCAAAGGCTCTTTCGCGCGACATTATGAACATGATGCAGCGGTTCAACTGGCCGGGCAACATCCGTCAACTCGAAAATATGATTCGATCCTATGTATTGATCGGCAACGAGGAGACGTTGGCTGCAGACCTGATCCCGCCGCCACCCACAGAATTCGTTCCCGAGATCGATCTAACGAATCCGATCTCCCTGAAGAAAATCACTAAAGCGGCCACGCGGCAACTGGAGCGGCAGATTATTCTCAAGGTTTTGCATGCCAATCGCTGGAACCGCTTGAAGACGGCGCGATGGCTCAATATCAGCTACCGATCGCTGCTTTACAAGCTTCAGGACGCACAAGCCAGCTCGGTGGTCAGCCGAGAGATGGGAGCGAGCTTCGGGGAAGCAAAATCTGCGCAATATGCAGATTCTAAATAGAGTGACTTTGGTGAGGGTGAAGAGGGACTGTTCCACGGATCGCGATGGAACTCATGTGAAACTCATTCGAAGTGACGGGGGTCAACTGTCCTCATCGTCGAGTCGGATTGCCTGTACGCGAAGTGGGAGGATGCAGCTTTGAAAGCCGCCATTGTTGGTTGTGGCAAGATCGCAGACGCACACGTCGAGGGAATCCGGATGGTTCCTGGCGCACGTGTTGTAGCTGTGTGCGATATCGAGCCACTTATGGCGGAACAATTGGCGGTGCGTTTCGGTATACCGCGTCAGTACTCGTGCTTCGCGGCAATGTTGGATGCCGAAAAACCAGACGTGCTTCACATCACGACGCCGCCAGAGGCGCACCTGGCGCTTACCCGTCAGGCTGTTTCGGCTGGATGCCATGTTTTCCTGGAAAAGCCGGTCGCCTTGCATCACGCCGAAGTTCAGGCCATTGTGGAGGCAGCCAACGCGTCGGGGAAAAAGCTGGCGGTGAACTACTGGCCGCAGTTCGAAGTTCAGGCTCTGGAGTTGCGCCGTCTTTACCAGGAAGGAGTATTGGGCGATCCAGTACATATTGAAAGCTTCCTGGGTTACAATCTCGCGGGCGACTACGGCAGAGCGATTAAACAGGACACGAACCACTGGGTGAGACACATGCCCGGACAACTCTTTCAGAATGTCCTGGATCATGTGCTCAATAAGATTGCGCCTTTTCTTGAAGACGATGAACCGTCGATCGATGCTTACGCGTACAAGGAGAACACCGGGCTCGCCGAACCCGACGTGGGCGACATCCTTGACGAATTGCGCGTGGTGATTCGCGGCTGTCGAACCAGCGCATACGCAACTTTCACCTCCCATGCCCGGCCGGTTGGACACACATTGAGGGTTTACGGAACGCGCAATACCGCACATGTGGACTACAACGCACGGACGCTGGTTCTGGAACCAATGCAGGGCTTTCCTTCTGCACTCGGCCGTCTATTTCCGCCATTCAGTGTTTCCAGGAACTATCTGAAGCAGGGGCTGAGAAACGTCGGCCGCTTCTCGCACTCGCATTTCCACTATTTTGACGGCTTGCGGAACCTGCTGAATGAGTTCTACCACTGCATTGAGACTGACTCTCCGTCCCCGACCAGTTGCCGCGAGATTTTGTTCGTTTCCTCAATTATGGAAAGAATATTTAATCAGGTTTATGCGGAGACGCAGGTATGAAGGTTCTGGTCACAGGCGCGGGTGGATTCCTCGGGATTCGCGTGGTCGCGCGTTTGCTGGAACATGGATACACCGACTTGCGGTGCTTCCTGCGGGATACATCAAAAGCCAAGCGCCTGGAGGAGCTCGTCAAGGCATATCCGGCCGCTCGCCTGGAGTTCGCAAGCGGCAATTTGCACTCGAAGGCGGATTGCGCGGCTGCGTTGACAGATGTCTCGCTCATTTTTCACCTGGCGGCCGGCAAGAGCGGTTCCTGTGCCGACCTCTTCATGAATTCGGTGATTGCATCGAGGACTTTGATCGAAGCTCTCGAAGCGCGCAAAGAACTCCCCATCGAAAAGACCAGGATTGTGCTGATTAGTTCGTTCGGAGTCTACGGCGTAGGGGCGTTGGCCCGAGGCGCGCCCGTGAGTGAAGAGACGCCTCTTGAGGCACACCCTGAATTGCGCGATCCCTATTCGTATTCCAAGCTCCGTCAGGAGCAGTTATTTTGGGAGTACCAGAAAAGGGACGGTTTTGAACTGGTTGTGCTTCGCGCGGGCGCAGTTTATGGGCCCGGCGGAGGTCATTTTTCGAATCGAGTCGGCCTGCAGGTGGGGCCGGTTTTCTTCCATCTGGGAGGCGACAACCTTTTGCCGCTTTCCTTCGTAGAAAACTGCGCCGAAGCCATCGTGGTCGCGGGCACCACCCCCTGGGCCGCAGGTCAAGTGTTCAACGTCCACGATGATGACCTTCTGACGTCGGCACAATACTTGAGCCGGTACAAGAAGGACGTGAAACATATCCGTTCCATCCGGCTGCCATATCCTGTCACCAGGGTGCTGGCCTGGAATCTCGAAAGGTATCACCGGCGCTCGCTTGGCCAATTGCCCGCCATTCTGACCGGATACAAGGCTGCATCGTCCTGGGGAGGAAACCGCTTCAGCAACGAGAAACTGCATTCGACGGGTTGGCGCCAGCTTGTATCAACTCCCGACGCAATGAAGCAGACTTTCGAGTACTTCCGTCAACATCGAGCGAAGACCTAATCCTCGCTCGTGCCGAACCGATCCAGCATGGGATACGCATCATCCTGCGCTCGGGACTCGCGGCCGGTTTGAGGCCACGGACTGGAAAACTTCGAGGAGCTCTGCGGCTGGAGCGCTCCAACTGCGGCCCCACTGTGCAGAGATGGCTGTGGGATCCCAGGACCTGTCGAGGACATCGGCGAGGGCCTCAGCCAATTTTGCGGATTCGCGCGCGGGAACAAGACGCCCGCAAGCGTCGCTCATGATCTCAGGAATTCCGCCGACATTGGTGGCGACTACAGGACGGCCACAAGCAAGCGCTTCCAGCACGACGTTGGGGCAACCCTCCATATAGCTCGGCAAGGTAACGAGATTCCCAGCGGTCATCCAGATGGCGACTTCATCAAACGTGCAGCCGCCAGCGAGGTGAACATATCCGGCAGCGTTTCGGGAACGAATGAGCCCATCAATCAAACTCCTGTCGGCCCCGTTGCCGACGAGGTAGACATGGAGAGCAGGCCGACTGGAATGCAGTGCTACTGCCGCGTCGACGAGCTCGCGCACTCCCTTTTTCACATCGATACCGCCGACGTACACAACCGCTTCGATCGCCGGATCGATCTTGAGTTGCTGCCTCGCCCGGCTCTGGTCGAAGACGTGGAATATGTCGAGATCGCAACCATTCAGGATGGTGCGCGTGGTGGCGGGTCGAGCGCCCTCGGCCACGGCTTTCTTGCTCAGGTCGTCGCACACCGTGACCAGGAAATCGGCTTCGCGCAGCACCGATTTCGTAAGCCAGGTGCAGATGGGATCTCCCATCCGGTTGATGTCGGAGCCGATGCTCATGGCGACGACAGGAACGCCCAGGGCCTTGCCGATCCTGAGAGCTGTGAAACCGGCGGGATACAGGAAGCAACCAAATACCAGATCAGGAGCGAAAGCCCGGACGTGAGGCATGAGCGTGTGATAGGACATCCAGCCGTTCAGCGGTCTTGAAACCAGTGGAAGAGCGGGATGGTTGTAGTAATTGACACTCATGTGCGGCACGCTGAAGGCCGGATCGAGCTTGTCGTAAAGCCGGCTGCGTGGTTTAAGAAGCGAGGGGTACGCGGCGTTGGGATAGAAGACCTGGATCTCGGCGCTACGCGCAACGAGACGCAGCGTCTCGTAGAGAGATCGGCCCTGTGCCGGCTCTCCTGAACTGGGGAAGTACCGAGTGATAACGGCAATTCTGAGCACGACTAATTACCAGTTTTAGCAGAAGCAGTCATATCGGTCGAATCACTTGTTTCGTTCCCGGCGATGGAGCGCAAGAGCGCAGCGTAGCGCCGGGCAAGAGCTCTCCGTTCATATTGGGCAATCTTTTCAACGTCAGGCCGAAAAGGAGTGGAGGTGGAACTACTGCGCATGGCAATGTCGGTGAACAGCCTGCGGATGTTTTCAACGTCGCGGCCATCGACCCACCAGCCGGCGCCCAGTTCCTCAACGAGACGGCGAAGCTCGCCCTCGGGGTGCACACAGGCAAGAATGGGCTTGCCGGCCCCAAGATACTCGTAGAATTTGGCCGAGACGTTTAGCGGATCATGCAAGATGAGCAACATGTAATCGGACTCATACATGGCCGCAAGAGCCGCGCGCTGGGGAAGAAAACCCTGCACTTCGACCATGTCGCCCAGGCGCAGAAGATCTTGTTTAAAACGGGGATCTTCGATGTGGCCGATAAAACGAAAAAGGAAACGCGATTTAAGATCCTGGGGAAGACCAAGCAGCGCCTCGACCAACCAGGTTGGCTCAGTGGAGGTGTAGAGTGTGCCCAGGTACGCGACGACGATTCGATCATCGCGCCTGGGTTCGGTTGGCGAGATGGCGGCCCGCAACTTCTCGGCGTCGAATCCATTGGGAATAAGACGGAATTTGTCTTCGGGCTCCATGGGATATCGGGATCGAATCACCCGCCGAGCCGCTTCAGTAACAGCGACGATGGCGGTTGCATTCTTTACTGTGCCGGCTTCAGCGCGAGCGGCCACGGCGCGGGCCCGAGCGCTTCGACTGAAAAGAAAGCTGACAAGATCGAAGGCGGTCTTGAGCCACTCATCGCGGAAATCGACGACGATTGCAAGTCCCGGGAATGTGCGCCTGAGTTTCTCCACAAGCAGCACACTGGAAAACGGCGGCACGGTAATGAGAACGAGATCAATCTCACGTTTCTTGACGATGCGACGGGCCGCGCGCGTGAGGATAGGAAGCCAGGTAACCTGCGGATCGGGCAGGAGAATGTTTCCAAGGGCTCTCTTGACGATGTTGGGATTGCCAGTTGCTTCCCCGGCGGGACGCGCAGCTTTTTCAGATTTCTTGTTTCCGGAGATCAGCCGCTTGATTCGCTTTTTGACTGCGAAGGGAAGATCGAGCGTCGTTGTCCGGTGAATGGTTACTTCAGAGGGTATGCTTTCAAGCAGCTTGGGATCAGCCCCAACTGTTGAAGCGTTGCGTGTGGTCAGAACATCGAGCCGAATCCCGGCCTCAGGAAGATAACGGGCGAGGCTCGACGCGCGCATGACTCCGGTGCCTCCTGCGGGAGGGAAAGAATAAGTAACGAGGAGGACATTCAGTGTTTTCTCAGACTGTCGAGACAAGAGGAGACTCCAGAACCTAAAGCCAGACTGCAATCGAGCGCCGACCGGCTCAAATTTCAGCGCGAATCAGGCTGTGATCACATTTATCAGCTGCGCGCGGCAATTGCCATCCCGAAAAAGGTCAAAATACATGCCGAAGTGGGGGATTGCCGAATGCCCGCGAAACGCGCGACCCCAAAACCAGGGAGTTGTATGTCAAAGGCGGCTGCCCTAGCCACCTTTGGTTCTTCTTGAAGAAGCTCTGAACTGCTATGGACCCAGTATCGGGTGCTCAGCTTGAGGGTGTCAAAGTCCATCTTCGCATCTCCCTGCATGGCTGCAGTTACGATGTACAATCGAGACCATGAAACCAAGCACTGCTAATTCCATTTCTGAACTCAAGCAAAAAATGGAAACACGCGAGGCTCGCATCGGGATCATCGGCATGGGGTATGTCGGCTTGCCTCTGGCGCTGCTGTTTAGCGGCGAGGGCTTCCGCGTGACGGGATTCGACATCGCGCCGGACAAGGTGGAGAAACTGAACTCCGGCCGCTCTTATATCGTTCGTATCCATCCCGATTCGATTCAGGAGGCGCAACGCACCGGCTTTAAAGCCACGACAAACTACTCCGAGGTAGCGGAGATGGACGCGGTGATCATCTGCGTGCCGACACCCCTCGACGAGCACCACGAGCCCGATCTCAGCTATGTCAGCGAGACCGTGAAGTCGATTGCGCCGCACATTCAGGATGGCCAGTTGATTGTGCTCGAAAGCACCACCTATCCGGGCACCACGGAAGAGGTGGTTGTCCCGTTGCTGGAGGCGGGCAATTCGCGCGCTGTGAAGGTTGCGCGCAATGCGGGAGAAAGCGGTGTGCACCTGGTGTTTTCGCCCGAGCGCGAGGACCCCGGGAACGACAGCGTTGACCGCCGTGATGTTCCCAAAGTGGTGGGTGGATGCGGCGCGGACGCCGCGGAACTGGCCACGGCGATGTACGGGACGATCTTTCGCCGCGTGGTGCCCGTGAGCAGCGCGGGGGCGGCAGAGATGACCAAGCTGCTTGAGAACATCTACCGCTGCGTCAACATTGCCCTCGTGAACGAGCTTAAGCAGTTGTGCATGAGGATGGATATCGACATCCACGAGGTGATCGAAGCGGCCAAAACCAAGCCGTTTGGATTCCAGGCCTTTTATCCGGGCCCCGGATTGGGAGGCCACTGCATCCCCATTGACCCGTATTACCTGTCGTGGAAAGCGCGGGAGTTCGACTTTCGCACACGATTTATCGAGTTGGCCGGCGAGGTCAACACGGCCATGCCCTACTTCGTGATCGACCAAGTCGTAGCGGCCCTGAATGAGCGCTCGAAAACCATCAAGGGATCGAAGGTGCTGGTGCTCGGCCTGGCTTACAAGCGCGATATCGACGATCTGCGCGAGTCGCCTTCGCTCACCATTATCGAGTTGCTGCGCAAAAGAGGCGCAGAGGTGTCGTATAACGATCCCTATTTCCCTACAGTAGGCCGCGGCCGCAAGTACGACCTGAACATGACGTGCGTGCCGCTCGAGAATCTGGGAAAGTACGATGCCGTGGTCATCGTGACTGACCACACCACTTATGATTTTCGGAGCATCGTCGACCAGGCGCAGCTTGTGATCGACACGCGCAATGCCACGCGCGGCATCACGTCGTCGAAAATCGTGCGCTGCTAGAGTGGATTAGGAGTTGGTGTATCCGAGTGGCACTGGCCCAAGGTCAACGCAACCAACACCGGGGGCCCCCACGAACAGGTCTTCGTTCGTGGGGTGGACTAACGGAGTGGGGCGACCTTGCTACACTCTTCGCGGACGCATTATTTCCTAATCCGCCGTAGAATCTCGCTCGCAACGGCTCAACGATCGAGGGCAGCGAGGACGTCAGCGATCCGTTCTGAGGCTTTTCCATCCCAAAGGGGCGGCCGCGCACCCTGCTTGCGATTGCCATTCAGGGTGTTGCGGAACTCTTTCTCCAGTTTTTCCCAATCGCGACCGATGAGAACATTGGTGCCGCTGGCGATGGTGATGGGACGCTCAGTATTCTCACGTAGCGTAAAGCAGGGAGTCCCAAGAAAAGTAGTCTCCTCCTGAATTCCACCCGAGTCGGTAATAACAAGGGTGGCATGTTTTTGGAGGGCGAGGAATTCCAGATAGCCCAGCGGATCGATGGCGCGAAGATTCGGGTTGGCCGCGCGGAGCTGTTCCACCCATCTTTGCCGGGTCCGCGGATGAACCGGGAAGATCAGCGGTAGATCGCGGCTCAGCTTGTCGAGCGCATTCAACAAGGGAAGAAAGTCGGCCTCATTATCGACATTGGACGGACGATGCAAAGTGATCAGGCCAAAGGATCCGAGCGAGAGCTCAGCCTTAAGCTTGGGGAAAACATTCTCAGCTTTGGGTAAGAACCGGATGAGAGTGTCGATCATAACGTTCCCGACCAGAAATACCTTCGACTCGGCAACGCCTTCGCGCGCAAGATTGGTATTGCCATCGGCAGAGGGTGTGAAGAGAAGGTCGGAAAGCTGATCAGTCACGAGCCGGTTGATCTCTTCGGGCATGGTACGGTCAAAGGATCGCAAACCGGCCTCGACATGGCCCAGGCGGACCCCAAGTTTGGCACATACGAGAGCCGCCGCAACCGTGGAATTGACGTCGCCGTAAACCAAAACCAGGTCCGGTTTGCGCTTCAGAAGAACAGGTTCAAGGCGAATCATGATGGCGGCGGTTTGCTCGGCATGCGAACCAGAACCCACATTGAGGCTCTCGTCCGGGTCGGGTATTTCCAAAGCCTTGAAGAACACATCGGACATCAGCGCGTCGTAATGCTGGCCCGTATGCACCAGTATCTGCTCGTGGCTGCGTTTTGCCAGGGCGCGATAAACCGGAGCCGCCTTCATGAAGTTTGGCCTGGCGCCAACGACGTGCAAGACTTTCATTCGTGCTCTCCTTTTTCTCATTTTGAACTACATCCCGGCTTGTGGTGAGGGATGAGACGAAGATTACTGAGATTAAACTGGCCGGTCTGCCCGGAGTGCGCCCCCGGGGCTTGCGATATGGGCAGAAGCTGATCTGCTTTCGGTCAATGCCGCGGTTGCCTGGTACATTTGCCAGGCGGTGGCCCAGTGTATCTCGATCCCCCTCCGGTCAGCTTCCTCGGCCAACCAACGATAGAGATTGGCAAGGCCGCCGCTGAGCAACGGCTCCATGTTGCGGTCGTCGGCTCCGTGTGTATAGAGCTTGAGAAACAGGTCGCTTGCGATCATCGGCGCCAAATCAAGCCATTTGCGCACGCGAGCCGGAGTCGGCATATCGTAGCCGGCGATCTCACCGGTTTCGAGTCGCGGAACGACCCGCTCGCCAAAGCGCAGCCCCACCGGTCCTGTGATCATCAGCAGATCGCCCTGCTTGCCGGCGCCGACCGAAGCTTCGATGCCGCGATCAAAGGACTTGGGGCGATCGTCGGCGTTGGCGGTGCACCAATAGATCTTATTTACGATGCGTCCCTGCGTGGGCGAGGGCAGGGAGGGCATGGTGAAGTCGGCATAGCAGCCAAGATCGCGCAGGAGAGCAATTTCACCGTTAAGGCCGCACCATTTGCCATCCGGACGGGAGTTGTCCAGGGCCCAGTTCCCGTGGATGAAACCGAAGACGGTTCGGCCTTCGCTCTGGCGAAGCAGGCCGTGATCGCCGCTAAGGCGCCGGCAGAACTCAGTGAGTTTGCCGATAAATGTCTCGCGCTGCTCCTGATCGTGATGGAGATGAACCTCCACGTCACCGACGCCGAGGCGAACCATTTCCGCTATTCCGTCGAGCACCTCGCGCTGGTACTCCTCTTGCGGGTAAAAGAAGCTGTACTGCGGGCAATGGCCTGCCGCGTCGCGGGGGGCGTCGCCGGCGATACGCGGCCAGGTATCACGCCAGCGCGCCACACGGGCCAGGGCCGTCTCAAGGGAGGCACCCATACCCATAGGCTCGTAATGATCGGTAATGGCAACCCACGCCCGCTTCGGCTTCGGGCGCCATCGGCGTTTACGAAGGCGGTCCTTCAGATACGGCACAAGCCAGATTTCAGCGTGTCGCGGAAGCTTCATTGCAGGGTGGAAATTGCTTTCGGCGCCTGGGGCCCCCTGGACGTAAATGGGGCAGGAAACCGCCACGTTCAGTATCAAGGCAGCAACGTACGCGTGTCAAAGAATGCGGGTTGGTTGTCGCTCATCGATCCATCGCGAATCGACGCCGGAGCATCGGCTGGCTTTCGCGCACTGAAAACTGTCCGCACAAAAAATCCCCACCAGGTTCGGTGGGGATTGGGTGGAGTATTTCAGGGCATGTTCTGTGCCCTTTGCTCCGCAGGAAAGGGAGAACCAAGGAACTATTTCTGCACCGAGACCTCCTCAGACTTGGCCTTGCGGAACACGACGAAGGCCAGGCCCAGAAGCCCCGTTCCAAGGAGTACAAGACTGCTTGGCTCAGGAGAAGCGGGATTTGTGCCCAATTGCCCCGAGCTGCCACCGACCGCCCGGATCGTCGACTTGGAGCCCGGGCGTTTGAACAGATGAGAACCGAGTATGGTAGAAACACCGCTTGGCGCCGGCTTGGCAATTTTGCCCTGCATGGGGCTGACGGCCGTAGAATCCGACTGGCTAACTACTTCAGATAATTCGAGGACAGTGGGGCCTGGGTCGGCGTATCCGCTCCAAGTGATCTGACCCGAAGTCCTGGCAACGTCATTGCCGGCCGCGGCACTTACATCGGCGGCGGGCCGGGCAAACGCTCGGGGAACAAAGGCAATGGCCAACGCCATCACAGGCAAAGCGAATCCAAACGATTTCATGAAACCTCCTCGGAATCGCCTTCTTGGAGAACAGAGGCACCCGTATGAATTGCGACATGTGGGACGACAGGGAAGATCCCGCGCAACGAAATAATCCACATGGTGCATTCCACAGACCAGCCGTGCGCACGGACATACGCCTAGCGCCGCGGGTAAAGTGACCCGTCTTTTTCCGGCTATCGGGAAATAATCAGGCGCGTTCGCACGGGGAGATGCCCTGCGGCACACCCATGCGCCCCAATCGCGCTTGACTTCTAATATGCAGGTTGGGCTCCAAACAGAAGGCCACCATTTTCAATGAATTAGGAGATCAGGACGGTGGTGTTATGCAAAATCTTGCATAGCGATTCCGAAAATGGTTCTCGTTGCTTCCAAAAGTGAATCCGAAGATCGGACTTCATGCCAAGGCGTCTGGAGGCGCCGGCCGCAAAGTCCCCGATGGCTGTGAATGGAGCTGCGCCGGCTGCCGTATGGAGCGTGAAGACAGCGGAGCCGGCCACCGAATCTGCAGGAAGCCATGTACAGTGGAATTATGGCTTCAAAACCAATTGATCCTCGCTTGCTGCGTCGGCAGGCTCACGGCGGACGAGCAGCGAAAGAATCGACATCATGCGCGCCGCGACGGGTGCGGGCAGCAGGGCGGCCAGGACCTTGAAACGCTGGTAGTCCTGCGGCTCCAAGACGCGCATCAGGTAGAAGAGTACAAAGAGAACGACAAGGGCAGAGCTTCCGCCCAGCAACACACCCCAGATCGGCGCGAATTGCCGGGCGACGAAATGCGCGGCCAGCGCCGCTGCGATGCTGATGAAGGCGGTCTTTGCCACCTGAATCCAGGGTAGCTTGATGTTGAAGCCGCGGATGGCCACTGCCCACATGATGGTGATGGCGGTTACCTGTGCCGCTCCACTGCCGATGCATGCACCGACGGCGCCGTGGACTGGAATGAGGTACGCAGCCAATCCCCAATCAACGACGCCGGCCAGGATGGTAGCAAAGATAACGATCCCCTGCCGCTCCACGCTCTGCAGCAGGCTCTGTACAGGAGTCATGAAGGCTTTGGGCATGCAAAGAATGGGAGCCAGGGTGACCACCATGGACGCACCCCGGTACTTGGAGCCGTAGAACAGGAGCAACGCCGGCGCGGCGAGGGAAGCGGCTACAAAGTGCAGCGGAAATGAGGTGAGCGCAAGATAGCGAAACGAGGAAGCGGAAACCGCAGAATTCCTCGACTTGTCGCGCCCGTGCTGGGCAAAGATGGTGGACGCTGCGGCGGAGCCGAAGACAGTGGAGGCGATGAGCAGGCGGTCGGCAAGGCTGAACGCCACTGAATAAAAAGCAATCTGACGGATATCGTCGCTGAGGTGCCGCAGTAAAATGACCTCGGAGCGGCTCCAGACGATGAGGCCGATCACCATGCTGGTGACGCTTTGCATAGCAAACCGGACCATGCGTCTGCGCAAATCCTCCGGTTGAACATGCTGCCTTTCCCAAGTGAGGATACGGCGCATGGTAGGAAACAGTCGAACCACAAAGTCGACAGCGCGCATGCTGAAGAACGCCGCGCCAACTCCAACCACGCCCCAGTGAAAGACCACCGTGGCCAGAATGGCAAAGAAGTAGACAAAGGTGGACACCACCGAGCCGGGCAGATTCGCCGCCAGGTTTTCCGACGCCACGTTTGCCTGGGCTGAAACCGAATTGACCATTCCAGGCCAGATGCTGAGCACAACAAGCAGGGCGGCCCACCTGTACTCTGGCTGACCGCGCAGCAAAGCCCACAAAACAATGCCGCCGGTAGCGACCGTTGCGAAGGCAATTTGCAAAGAGAGCGTTCGGAAGTAAATGAACCGGGCCGTGCCGCGGTCGCCCTTGCCGATGAACTCGGCCATATATTTCGCAGTGGTTGCGGGAATTCCGAGACTGCCAAGGCTGGCAGTCAGGGTGGCGATCCACATGACGTAGACCATGTAGCCCATCTTTGACGGACCCAGCGTGCGGGCAATGGCGATGGAGGTGATCAGCGTCGCAATGGCGGTGACCACGTTCTCGATGCCATACCAGCTGGTGTTCCGTGCGATGGTTTTAGTGTTCGACATTCGGATTAACTCTCAAATTCTATCTTTTGGGGGGTTTGCACAGGTCCGGTGGGAGATCTGCGCAACGCGGTGGAAAAAACCACAAACTTATTGAATCGTTGGCGTTTCTACGACTTAGTGCGCTTTCTCCTCATCGGCGACAGGGGTACCTTATTGCAACGTTACCTAGCAATTGACATGCCGAAAGGGAACGGCCGCAGCCCATTGCGTTGACGCAGGAAAGGCGGGGGAACGGCCGTCTGGGGTCCGCCAAGGGGAAAATATTTTCCACTTTTGGTCGCCGTCGGTGTCCCAACTCTTTCCACTAAGAGGGAAAAACCTTTTCCATTTTGCCAGGCCAACCACTGCCATATGGCACTCCCAAGTAGGGATAAAGCCCACGGAAATCGGTTTCTCGCCGGATTCCCAGGTTTGGAACCTGCGTTGCTAGGGGAACGGATGTCGTTCCAGGACTCGACATGACAGAGAGTGTAGCGATAGCCGGCAATACGCCGGTGGCTGTTGCGAAAAGGCAGGCGCGGCCTGCGGGCCTTATTGATGCGCACATGCAGCGCGCCATCGCGTGCATCGCGGAGAGCGATTGCCCGGTACTGATTGTGGGTGAACGCGGCGTGGGCAAGCGATCCATTGCCGCGCAGATTCATGCGCGGTCGCATCAGTCGCGCCGACCGTTTGTAGAGCTTCACAGCGCCGATGCCGATGAGCACGCAATTCTTTCGGCATTTTCCGCCAAAGGGACGATTTACCTGGCGGAGATCGGTGACCTGAGCCTTGCCCTGCAGGATTTGATTGTGGGCACGTATTTTCACGGCGAGGATGCGCACGGCAGCCGCCTGATATGCGGAACCAGCAACGAGCTATCAGAGGAAGTAAAAGCCTGGCGCATGCGCGAGGATTTTTATTACATGGTTTCGGTGGTGATGCTCAGGATTTCGCCTTTGCGGATCAGAAAGTCGGAAATCCTGTTGATTGCCGATGAACTTCTCAACCACTATTCAAAGCAATTTGATCGTCCCAAACCGGTGCTGGGCGAGGAAATCGCGGGATTCCTGCTGGAACACACCTGGCCCGACAACCTGAACGAACTCGATACCGCAATCAAGACTTTCGTAGCTATAGGCGATCCGTCAATTTCGCTGGCTGCGCTGAAGGCAGCAGCGCCAAACATGAATTGGAATGGACACCGCAAGCCCCAATCGCTGAAGGAAGCCACGCGAGCAGCCTCCACCCAGATCGAGCGCAAATTGATTTCCGAGGTTTTGGTTGCCACGGGAGGCAATCGCAAACGGGCCGCAGACGAGCTGGGGATCAGTTACAAGGCCTTGCTTTACAAGCTCAAACAAATTGGAGCAGAACCGATGCAAAACAGGAGTGGAGCGGCGCTATGAAACTGAGGGGACTTCTCAACCTGGCATTTGTATTGCCATGCCTCGTATGCGCAGCGCAGGATGCCCAGCAGACGGCCACGTCATCAGACCCGTCGCAGGGCGCGGCCACAACAACCGTGAATACGCCGGCGCAAGCAGGTGAAGCCGGTGACAGTTATGTGATCGGACCGTCGGATGTCATCACGGTCACGGTATGGGGACAAGAAAAGCTGTCAGGCAGCCTTCTGGTGCGCCTGGACGGAAAAATTTCGATGCCGTTGCTCGGCGACGTGATGGCTGCCGGCAGGACTCCGCTGGAATTGTCGGATGAAATTACGACCAAACTCAAGAAGTTCGTCCAAACTCCGATCGTGTCTGTGGTCCTGACGCAGAGCAACAGCAAGAAAGTCTACTTGCTCGGCGAGGTCACGAAAAAGGGACCGGTGGATCTGACTCCCGGCATGACCCTGCTCGAAGCCATTTCCGCCGCTGGCGGATTAACCGACTACGCAAGTAAGGGCAAGATCTACATCCTGCGCGTGGAAGATGGCAAGCAGCAAAAAATCCCCGTGCACTACAAGGAAGCATTGAAAGGCAGCGAAGATTCGAACGTCGCGCTCAAGTCCGGCGACACGATTGTCGTTCCCTGAAGGGGGCAGTATGAGAAACAGCCTTGGTTTAGCCGCTATGTTGGTGATTGCAACCGCGTGGACGCATGCGCAGGTTGAGCCCGAAGCCACCGGTGGGGGCTTTTTACCCGGGGTGTCGGCCACCCAGCCCATCACACAAAATCTGCTCGACTATTCGCTACGCTATGCGCAAGGCGCGTACGTTTACACGAACAGCCTGACAAACCAATCGACTGGGATCGTCTCAGGGAGTTTTGACTACACGCGTTCGAGCGACCACTTCCCGCTCAAGATGAACTATATCGGCGGCTACATCTGGCCCGTAGCCGGCCCAAACCTGGGGACCGGAATGTTTCAACATTTGGTCCTTTCTCAAGGATTCAACCAGGGGCGCTGGAGCGTTTTGGCATATGACGACATAAACGACACCCCGGAAGCTCCGAGCGTTGGCTTTTCGGGAGTTCCCGGCACAGGCGAGACCATCAGCGGATCGGGTACGGGGAGTTCAACTGCTGCGACCATCCTCGATATCAATACGCGCGTTCTGAACAATCTTGCCGAGGGAGAGTTTGGATACCGGGCGGGCTCGGCGACGACGCTTAGCTTTGGCGGCGGCTCACAAGTTCTTAACTTCCCTAACGGAGGCGGCCTGGATACCGCTGGCGAACTGGCGAACGCGGGGATTACACGCTACCTGAACTCCCGCACCGCTATTGTAGGCCAGTTTGAGTTTTCGCATTTCAGCTTTGGCGCATCAGCATATTCAAACAACATGGCGGGCAACTATGACATCAATTCCGTACCCGTCGGCTTTCGGTACTCATTGACCCGCCAGCTCACGGTCAGCGTAGAGGGCGGGCCGCAATGGATCAGCAGCTCAAACAGCACGCTCGCGCCACCCGTCACAACGGCCATGGTCAATGCGTCAGCCAGTGACAGTTTCCACATGGGATCGCTGAGCTTGACGTATGACCGCGGAGTGCAATCAAGCTCAGGTTATTTAGCGGCGTCGGTGGTTGATTCAGTGAAGGGAGATTTCTCGCGAAGATTGGGCAGAGAGACGTCGGTTGGAATTACTGGAGGGTTCTTCCGCTTCGCCGCGGTGGTGAGCGCAAATGGGACTGCCGATGCGCTGAGTGCCGGAGCGCAGATTTCTCAGGACCTCGGCCGGTATTTTAACTTCTCTGCGAATTACGCGGCCGTCAATCAGACTTCGAGTCTGGCGGGATCAGCGCCTCAAGCCAACGTTCTGAATGGCCTATATCACGCCATCAGCTTCAGTCTTGCATTTTCTCCCCGCCAAATGCGGGCTAATCAATAAGGGACCAAGGAGTGCTATGCTCGGGCATCGTGAATTGACACTGGAAGATTACACCAGCATTCTCAGACGGCGATTCTGGCTGATCGTAAGCTGCGCGATCGGTTTGACGGTTGTCGCCGCAGTGCTGGCCCGCGTGATCCCTCCGAGGTTTGTATCACAAACATTCGTACTCATCGAGCGGCCGCAGGTTCCCGAAGACTATGTGAAGCCGGTCATCACCGAAGACCTGGAACAGCGCGTGGCGTCACTGAAGGAGCAGATCCTGAGCCGCTCGCGGCTGCAGCCGATCATCGAGCAATATGACCTCTTCGGGAGCAAGCGCTTCCACCTTTTCGGCAAGAAGGAATACGACATGGACGACCGCGTCACCATGACGCAGAAGGCCATCGGGATCAAACCCATCCCGTCGGGACGCGGGGGCATGCCCGGCTTCTACCTCACGTTCACAGCGGGCAATCCTCATGTTGCCCAGGAAGTCTGCGGGAGGATCACCTCGCTGTTCGTGGTCGACAACCTGCAAGAGCGTGAAGAGACCGCCAAAGGCACCACGGATTTCCTGAAGCAGCAACTCGCCGATGCCAAGACGACCCTTGATGAGCAGGATGCCAAGCTGGCAGCGTTCCAGCAGCAGCATTTTGGCATGCTTCCCGATCAGGAAACTTCGAATAACAGCAATCTTCAGGCGCTGATGACGCAGATGAATGCGGCCACGGAAGCGTTGAGCCGCATGCAGCAGAACGTCACCTTTCTGCAGGCCATGATTTCGCAACAGGCCCAAAATGACGCCATCCCTGCGCCGGCGGCCGTAGCGCAGGACGAGCGCAAGAAAGAGCTCCAGGACTTGATCGACCAGAAGAAACTTCTGGATGCGCAATATACGCCCGATTACCCCGATGTGATCGCGATTTCGCGCAAAATCTCTGATCTTAAGGCGGAGATTGCGCAGTCGCCGCTGCAGCAGGGACCAGCCGCGGCGGTGACGAGCCGGCCCGACTCTCCTCAGCTGCAACAACTGAAGGCGCAGCTTCGCGCCGCGCAGCAATCCATGGTGGATGAGAGGCAACAGCAGGCTCGCCTCGAGGAAGAGATTCGTACCTACGAGTCGAGAATCGAATCCTCGCCGCGGGTTGAGGAAGAGTACAAAGAGATCACCCGCGATCACGAGACGGCTCTGCAGTTTTACAACGGTTTGCTGGCCAAGATGAACGAATCGTCGATGGCGACAGCACTGGAGCAGCGTCAGCAGGGCGAGCAGTTCCGCATGATCGACCCCCCCAATCTTCCCGAGGCAGCGAGCTTTCCCAACCATCTCTTGTTCGAGGCTGGAGGGCTGGCCGGGGGATTGATCCTGGGCCTGGTTCTGGCGGGATTGCTGGAATATCACGACACTTCGCTACGTAATGAGAAGGACATTTGGGCCTTTACCAAGTTGCCGACGCTGGCCACCATCTCGCGCATTGAGGAACTAGCTGCGGCCAATGGAAGCAAGAAGCAGGGGAGGAATTTCGCCCCTTCTGACGAATCTCTGGAAGGCGCGAGGAGCTAATTATGTATAAATCCTTTTTCGCACTTCGCGATTTCCCATTCGGGAGCAGCCCCGATCCGCGGTTTCTGTACCTGATGCCGCAGATTCGGGAGGCGCTCGCCTGCCTGCAGTACGGCATTGCAGCGCGCAAGGGCTTCGTGGTGAT
Source organism: Acidobacteriaceae bacterium (assembly GCA_030037635.1). GTDB lineage: Bacteria > Acidobacteriota > Terriglobia > Terriglobales > Acidobacteriaceae > Telmatobacter. The sequence continues at coordinate 6,276 of JASHQH010000186.1, read as the reverse complement.
GACCGGTGAAGTGGGAACAGGGAAAACCACTCTTCTGAGAACGGTTCTGGGTACATTTGCCAACGATCGCGTTTCCTCGGCCTTCGTTTTCAATCCGCGGCTCGATGTGCTCGACTTTCTTGAATTTGTTCTGATCGACTTTGGCGTGACGCCGACGACGCGGACCAAGTCCGGCATGTTGCAGCAGCTCAATCATTGGTTGATTGAGCGCTATCGCAATCATGGACTGTGCGTGATCGTGGTTGACGAGGCCCAGAATCTCTCCTGGGAACTGCTGGAAGAGATTCGCCTGTTGACCAACCTGGAAACGTCATCGGAAAAATTGCTCCAGATCGTTCTTTCTGGCCAGCCGGAACTGGAAAGCACGTTGCGCGACCCTAAAGTGCGGCAGCTCCGCCAGCGCGTTGCTTTGTGGTGCAAGACGCGTGCGTTGACTTTAGAGCAGACGCAGGCTTATATCGCCGAAAGACTGCGCATCGCTGGCGCGACCGAGCCGGTGTTTTCTGTGGAAGCGGGAGAGCTTGTGTACCGCTACTCGCAAGGCATCCCTCGCGTCATCAATCTTATTTGCGAGCACGCGATGATCTCGGCTTACGTGGAACAAATGAAGCAGATCCCCGGACGAATCGTGGAATCGGTCAGCGTGGAACTGGATCTGGGAGGCGCGATTGCCGGTGCCACGGAAAATGCTTCGCCCACCGAGAGCGATCTTGACTTCGAGCGGCGTTCTTTCGCCGTCCGAGGCCATTCACAATCTGACTTGGAGGATGTTCCAGCGCACTTTTTTAAATCTCCCGCAGTCAAGTTCGACTTTGACGAGCCACCGCTCGGAGAGAACCCTCTGCCGGCGACGCCTTCCAAGCGGGTCCGGCAGTCACATACTCTACCGACACCATGAGAGGCGTTTGAAAATATGAGCCGTATTTACGAAGCACTTCAAAGAGCGGACAGCGAACGGAAAGTGGCGCCGGATGGAAAATTTATAGCCGAGCCCACGCCGTTCGCTGAAGTTGCAGAACTCCCCTCTGTGGGCGGCGAGTTTGTATTCGAGCGCGTCCCAGAGAAGGCCTGGCAACCGTCACTGCCTGCTCTTCCCACGCTTGCGGAGCGGGGGGTGGGTGTGGAGCAGTTCCGTGCGCTTCGTTCACGCATTTATCAGGCTCGATACGAGGCTCCGCTCAAGACGCTTCTGATTTCGAGCGGTCTGCCTTCAGAAGGCAAGAGCTTTGTGACATGCAACCTGGCCGTGAGCCTGGCTCGCAGCGGCATGAACAAGATTCTCCTCATTGACGGCGATTTGCGCCGTTCTTCGCTGCACACTATGCTGGGCGCTTCCAACGACGCAGGCCTTTCGGACTATCTTTCGGGCAGGGCGGGGTTGAGCATGATCATGCAGCGCCCGACCGGCTCCAAAACTGCGGCAGGCTCCGGTGTCGAAGCTTTCGCGAACCTCACCTTTATCGCGGCCGGCAAAGCCGAAGACGGTTCTTCGGAACTGATTGCCAATCACCGTTTCAAGGAACTCATTGAGGCAGTTTCGCCGCACTTCGACTGGATTTTGATCGACTCTCCGCCGGTTCTCGCGGTTGTTGACGCGGTGGAACTTGCGCAAGTTGCAGATGCGGTATTGCTGGTTGCTCGGGGGGGAAGCACTTCGTTCGAAGTTGCGCAGCGCGCACAGGCCAGCTTCCACAACTCGCGCATCCTGGGTTTTGTGCTTAACGACGTCAAGGACGCGCCGCGCCGCAAGTCTTATTACAACTATAACAACTATTACTACAAAGAGTCGGGAAGCAAAGACCATGCGAGCGCATGAAAGGGTAGCAGGTACCCAAAATGATTAGACTTTTCAATGTCTATTATCCAACCCGGACGCTGCTGTTGCTTTTTTGCGAAGCCCTCATCGTATGCGGTTCGTTCTTGCTCGCGACCACATATATGATCGGGCCGGACGCCTATCCCACGCTGGTCTACCAAAACGGGCTGCTGAAAATCGGCTGCATTACCGCCTTCACCTTACTTCTTTCCTATTACTTCGACTTGTACGAGCCGCAGCGGGTTTCAGGGCGCTGGGAGATCTACTTCCGGCTACTGTTGGTGTTGAGCGTTTTGTCGTTCGCGCTGGCCGGAGTGGTCTATGTATTCCCGGGCATTGACATCGGACCGAACGTCCTGGTTGCCGGGGTTTCGATTCTCACCATCGCTCTTGTACCCTGGCGATCGGCGTACGAGCGGATTATTCACCTTCCCGTGTTCTGCCAGCGAGTGTATGTGCTGGGAAATGGCGAACGGGCACGCGCCGTGGCGGATATTCTGCGTTCCCGCCGCGATGCCGGGATGGACGTAAAGGAGGGGCAGGCCAGCGGAGATTTCCAAGGGGATCTTGAACGCTATGCCGCCGACCTGCGTGGATTTTGCCAGCCCAAGCTCCGCATTGACCGTGTGGTCGTGGCCATGGAAGATCGTCGCGGAGCTCTGCCCGTGCAGGAGCTGCTGAATCTGAGGCTACGCGGAGTGGTGATTGAAGACGCGAGCTTCGTTATGGAGCGCTTGCTGGGCAAGCTGTCGCTGGACGGGCTTCATCCCAGCAGCCTCATCTTCACTCACGGATTCAATGTGAAGGCGATCCACCAGATTTCGCGGCGCATTGTATCCATCATCGTTTCATTTATTGCCCTGGTCATTTGTCTGCCCGTCATTCCCGTCCTCATGGTGGCCATCCGTCTTTCTTCGCCGGGACCCATCTTCTTCCGGCAGACTCGAGTGGGACTGGGCGGGCGTCATTTCTCGGTGATCAAATTCCGGACCATGCGCCAAGACGCGGAAGCCAATGGGGCGGTGTGGGCAACGCAGGACGATCCTCGCATAACCAAGCTGGGCAAGTGGATGCGCATGACGCGCCTGGACGAAATTCCGCAGCTATGGAACGTGCTACGCGGAGAAATGGGCTTTGTCGGCCCGCGTCCGGAACGGCCCGAGTTTGTCGAGATGCTTTCGAGCAAGATCCCGTATTACGACTTCCGCCACTTGATCCGCCCCGGGATTACAGGGTGGGCGCAGGTGCGGTACAAGTACGGCGCCAGCATTGAGGAGACAAAAAACAAACTCGAATACGACCTCTACTACATCAAGCACCTGTCGCTCGGCCTCGATCTGCTGATCATGTTCGAGACCGTCAAAACCATCATTCTGCGCCGGGGTGCCCAATGAAATTCCTGTTCTGGATTGCATTGGCGGGCATCCTCTACACCTACCTCGGCTATCCGGTAGCGATCTGGATCATGGCTCGGCTGCGCCCTCGCCCCTGGCGTTCCAGCCCAATGACTCCCAGCGTGAGTGTCGTGCTCGCCGTCCATAACGGAGCGGCGCTTCTTCCCAGCAAGATCCGGCATCTTTTGAGCCTTGACTATCCCAACCTGAAAGAGATCATCCTTGTCTCCGACGGTTCCAGCGACGGCACAGCAGAAATCCTGGCCGGGCAGCGGGATGCGCGCATAAAAACCATCGTTCTCAAGGAGCATGGCGGCAAGGCGGTGGCCGTCAACGCCGGCATGGCCGCAGCCACCGGCGAAATTCTGCTCTTTATGGATATCCGGCCGGAGGTGGCTCCGGGAGGAATCCAGCGGCTGGTGAGCAACTTCGCCGATCCCAAGGTTGGATGTGTCTCGGGAAGGCTGATTCTGCGCCGTGGAAGCCACGACGCAGTTTCCTCGGCGGTTGGCGGGCTCTACTGGCGTTATGAACAGTGGACCAGAAAGTGCGAGGCCCTGTGCGACTCGCCTGTGGGTGTGTACGGCGGTTTCTATGCAGTGCGCCGCGAGCTGGCGAAGCCGCAGCCGGCGGGCATCATCCTGGACGACATGTTTCAGCCGCTCGCGATCATCCGGCAGGGCTACCGGAGCGTCATCGACTCGGAAGCTTGTGTCTTTGATATGTGGCCGGAGAGCCTGGGTGGCGAGTTTCATCGCAAGGTGCGGACTCTGGCAGGTAATTTCCAGCTGATTCAAATGGCCCCGTGGACGCTGACCACGCAGAATCGAGTGCTCTTCCAGTTCGTCTCGCATAAGTTGACGCGGCTTGCGGCCCCCTACCTTCAAGTTCTGCTGCTCGTTTCCATGCTGGCCCTTTCTCGAGATTCGATGATCTTCGCGGCTCTGGCCGCGATGCAAATTCTCAGCCTGACGCTGGCCGTCGTCGGCATGCTGGTGCGCATTCCGATTCTGGGCCGCATCGCCGCTCCAGCCAGCGCATTGCTGGCGTTGAATGCGGCCGCAGCCGTGGGACTGTACAGGTTTCTGTTTACGCGCGGACCGCTTTGGAAAATCTGGACGACAAAGAAGCCAACAGAGCAAGTTGCAACTCCATCGGCTCAGCGTATTCCATCGGAACCCGTAACTGTTGCTCCGGTGATTGAGATGAGCCACGGCTTTTTGAGCGAGACGGCGCAACAAAAAGAGGCATAGAAGTAAGTGGAAATGCATTGATCGCGCAGCACGAAAACGAATGAACGGCGCCGCACATTCCGGTGCCGAAACGGCCGGAATCACGGGCTGATGGAAAGAGAGAAGCGCTACAGACACTTGCCATGACACTGCTGACGCAAAGGCGACGCTCCAACCCGATGACGTACTGGAAGCTTCTTTCCATCGTCGTCTGCGGGATCGGCGCAATTGTGGCCGGCGTGGCGCTGCACGGCAGAATTCTGAAGGTGAGGGCAGCGAGGCTGGATCATGTAACCGCGCCGGCGCCCTATTTCCCTCCAGGCTCGGCATGGACGCAGGACATCAGTCATGCAGCTCTCGATCCGCAGTCCTCGGCAATTATCGGATGGCTGGCTGCTGCAGGTGGATGGGGACGGGGAAGAATGCAGGTCGACTTCAGTATCCGGGTGTTGCAGGCATCCGCAGATACGCCCAAGGTCCGCTTTCGTAAAGGCAATGGTTGGATATCCCCCGATGCCGACAATGTGGCGGAGATTCCGCTTCCACCCGGGGGCGGCATCGAAGGGCAATCGGGTTACGAGTGCAACGTTGAAGAAAACGACTGCCACCTGATTGTCGTTGACCGCGGGGCCGGAAAGCTTTATGAGGCTTACCAGGCAAACGAAGCCAGCAACGCCATCGTCGCCAACTTCCTCGCGGTTTGGGACCTGAATCGCGTCTATCCGCCGTCGGGCCGCGGAGAGCAATGCACAAGTGCGGACGCCGCAGGATTGCCGATTGCTCCGCTGCTGTTCAGTGCGGACGAGCTCGCAACAGGAAGCATCAACCACGCGATTCGTTTCATTCTTCCCAATCAGCGCATGCGCGCTCACGTGTATGTGCATCCAGCCACGCATGCCGGTGCGCCGCGGGGTCCGGACCTGGCGCCGCCGTATGGTGCACGCTTTCGCCTGAAGGCCAACTACGATCTGTCGCGATTGTCGCCTGCGGCGCAGGTGGTTGCGCGTGCCATGCAAAGGTACGGGATGATCCTTGCCGACGGCGGCAACATTGCCCTCACGGCGCAAAGCGATGCCGATACCCAGGCCAAATATACAGATGTCGATTTCGGGCCGCACGATTTGCAGGACTTGAAGGTGACGGATTTTGAAGTGGTTGGTGGAGGGCCGCCGATCAGGCTAACCGATAACTGCGTGCGCAATCGGTTCTGAGCGTTGCGAAATGGAATGCGAAGGCTTTGCAGTGGAAAGAAGAGCAAGACAGGGGTCAGTAATTTGGGGATATAGGGTACCAACGGGTTTTGGCCAGTTACGTATGTCCGGCACACCGTACGTCGAACCGGGCATTGACCAGAGCGCAGGAATCCTGGACCATGATCCCAGTATCTGCTTGAGCAAAAAGGATGTTAGCTGGTTACGGGCTCCGCATAAAGTCAGTTCAGGAGATCAGAAGTTGAGACTCCAGAAAGGCCGGCGTCGATGACATCACGTCGCATAGTTTTCTTCGATACAACGCTGAGGGATGGAGAACAGTCCCCCGGTTGCAGTATGAATGTTCAAGAAAAGTTGCGCATGGCCCATGCCTTGGAAGCGCTCGGAGTGGACGTGATCGAGGCAGGGTTCGCAATCGCGTCCGAGGGTGATGCGGAGGCGATCAAGGCCATCAGCGGTGAGGTGCGCGGCCCGTGCATCGGCTCCATGGCGCGCGCTTGCCAGGCTGATGTTGAAGCGGCGGCTCGGGCGTTGGAAGGCGCCGGCCGCTCGCGCATTCACATCGTTCTGGCAAGCTCTGATCTTCATCTGGAATGCAAACTGAAAATCACGCGGGCCCAGGC
>JASHQH010000185.1 GCA_030037635.1 Acidobacteriaceae bacterium | reverse complement strand
GCTGGAGCGGATGTGGCGGGCCGGCGTGACGCAGGATCCGCCGCGCAGGACCATCTGGCCGCTCATAAACTTGCCATTGTACTCACCCAGCGTGCCGTCAAGGGGCTGGAATCCGGGATAGCCAAGGTAGGCGCTGCTGGTCCACACCCAACAGTCCCCCCACTGCGTGGCGCTCTGGTTTTGGACGAGAGCAGTGGAAACGGGCATCAGCTCTCCGGTATCGAGCAGGTTTCCCTCGACCGGCTGGCCCTCGGCCGCGGCTTCCCACTCGAATTCAGTGGGCAGCCGGTGGCCGACCCAGCGCGCGTAGGCGTCAGCCTCAAAAAAGCTCACCTGGCTGACGGGCACATCTTCAATCTCAGTGAGCGGGAACTCGCCGCGCAGTGTGAAAACGGACCACGCGCCGTCTTTTTCTGTCCAGTAGAGAGGTGAGCGCCAGCCGTTGGCCTTCACAGCGTCCCAGCCCGCCGAAAGCCAGAACTCCGGCTTGCGATAGCCGCCGGCGGCGATGAACTGTGCGTACTCGCCGCAGGTGACGAGGCGGTTTGCCAGGCTGTACGGCTCAAGCCAGACGCGGTGGCGCGGCAGCTCGTTGTCGAAGCAGAAGCCGCCTCCAGCGTGGCCCGCCTCGGCTAATCCGCCCTGGAGCGGGCGGAACTCAAGCGGAAGCGGTTGGCGTTGCTCCCTTGCTTCCTCGGTACCTCGGTCCCTGTAACTGGGCCGAAGCGGGTTAGTGAAGAACGCATTGAGGATATCGGTGAGCAGCAGCTCCTGGTGCTGCTCCTCGTGGTTGGCGCCGAGCTCGATGCGGCGCAGCGCCTCGGGCTCGGGCCCATGCTCGAAAAGCCGCTCCATCGAGGCATCCACATGCTCGCGGTAGCGCATCACCTGGTCGAGTGAGGGGCGTGAAAACGAGGCTCGCAGGCGTTTTTCAGGGAAGGCCGAAAAACTTTCGTAATAACTGTTGAAGAGCCAAAGGAAGTCCGGATGGAAGAGGCGATAACCGGGCAGAAACTCGCGGAGCACAAACGACTCAAAGAACCAGGTTGTGTGCGCCAGGTGCCATTTGGCCGGCGAGGCTTCAGGGCACGACTGCACCATCATGTCTTCGGCCGTAAGGGGCTCGCAGAGGACAAGGGTGGTTCGCCGCACGCCTTTGAAACGATTGGCGATGTCAACATGCAGCGGGGAAGAAGCAAGAACGGCCAAGGTGCGCCTCCTCTGAATGGAGTGAGTGTACAGGATTGGGATGAAAGAGGCGGCCTATCCCGATGAGCGGGCCGCCAGACTGCCTGGAGGTTTTCGGGACCACGAGAATGCCGTACGTCACAGCAATTAGATGCGATTCATGCGATACCAGCGGAGAAGATTTGCGGCTCCATCGGCGTTCGCGGGGAGCGGGGTAACAAACTGTGCGCGCGGGGCTTGACTGTTGCACCTGTTTTGGGTGTTTAATGTGCAGCGGACGGCGTCGATCCCGGCCCTCTGGACACGTCGGCAGGAGGGGATATGTCCGCAGGTAAAGTGGGAAGTTGGTTCGCGGCTTCGGCCCTGTTGCTCGTTTCCTCTGCGGCGATTTCGCAGGCAGCGGGAGCCCAGTCTGCCGATCAAGCTTTGACGCCAGCCGCTTCAGCAACCACGGAACCCCAACTCGCAACATCCCGTACAGTGACGGCCGAAGACCTAGGTGATTCCCTGATGGCGCACCAGCGTTATCAGGCTGCCGTTGCCGCATACGCGAAAGCGCCTGCCCTGACGGCCTCGCTCTGGAACAAGATGGGGATCGCGTACCAGATGATGCTGAACGCAAAGAGCGCCGTGCGCTGCTACAAAGAATCGCTCAAGCTGGATTCGCGCAACCCGCACGTCCTGAACAATCTGGGCACGGTGTATGCCTCGCAGAAGGAATACAGCCAGGCCGACAAGATGTACCGCAAGGCGCTGAAGCTGGAACCGCGCTCCGCGCTGATTCTGAAGAACCTGGGCACGAACGAGTTGGCGGAGAAGAGGTACGACAAAGGCTGGGAGACGTATCAGCAAGCCCTGGCGATCGACCCGCACATCTTTGCCGACCACGCGGGCCCAACGGTTGAGAATCCGTCGGATGTGAAGGAGCGAGGCGCGATGAACTATTACATGGCGCTGGGCTGTGCGCGCGCGGGCTATACCGACTGCGCACTTGAGTATCTGCGCATGGCGCTGGACGAAGGCTTCACCGATCGCAAGAAAGTGGCGGCTAACAGCGAGTTTGCCAGCCTGCGCTCGAACCAGGCTTTCCAGCAACTGATCGCCGAACCCGAGACGCCATAAGGGGCATTGCCTCATCTCCCAGCAGGCGTGATTCGCTCGGGCACGGGCTGAAGCTGCGCGTATCGTCATGGCCATTAAAATGCCCGGCTCGAGCCGATCTGAAATTCCCGATAGGGCTATAATCGTTGCACGGCCTTTTCTTCAGGTTGGAGCGCCGGGAGTTGCGGCGACCCGGTTTTGTACGGCGCTCCAGGAGGGAATGATGAGGCTTGATAGATATATCTGCCTGCCGGCAGCCCTTCTGGTGGGACTTGGAGCGGTGAGTTCCGCATCCGCTTCAGCACAGATTCCTGCGCAAACCGCATCCAGAGCACTGCTGGATCCCGCAAATGCGGGATTATCGACGGATACCTCCGCGAAAAGCACGTCAGCCACGGACGCCACGACTCCCAGTATTGCCGATGAACAGAAAAACGCGGAGTTGATCGGGGATACGGATCTTGCCCGCCAGCGCTATCAGGCCGCCATCGAAGCGTATTCGAAAGCTCCGCAGATGAACGCAACGCTGTGGAACAAGCTGGGTATCGCGTACCAGATGATGTTCAACGACAACCAAGCCCTGCACTGCTATCAAAAGTCGCTGAAGCTTGATCCGCACAATGCCGACGTGCTGAACAATCTGGGTACGATCTACGCCTCAATGAAGGATTACGGGAAGGCGGAGCACATGTACCGCATGGCGCTGAAGCAGGCTCCAAAATCTGCGCTGATTTTGAAGAATTACGGCACCAACCTGATGGCCCAGCACAGGTACGTGAAAGGATCAGAGGCTTACCAGAAGGCGCTGGCTATCGATCCCTCAGTGTTTACCGAATCCAACGGCCCTGTGGCCCAGGACGCATCATCTCTGGAAGAGCGCGGGGCCGAGCACTATTACATGGCGCTGGGATGCTTGCGCATGGGAAGCACGGACTGCGCTCTTGAAAATCTGCGCGCGGCAATAAATGAAGGCTATACCACTGCGAAAAAGGTTGCCGCGGACAAGGACTTCGCGAGTCTTCGCGAAAATCCCGACTTCAAGAAACTGCTGGCAGAACAAGAACAACAACGTCATCCCTGAGTGTTGACGGCTGCGTCGTCCTCCTCTTCATCTCTCGCGTCTATGTGAAGGGGCAGGCCCGCGATCGCCCGGAAGCGAGGAATTCACCATGAAGTATCGCCTTTTATCTGCAATGGCTGTTGCCGCAGCATTGACCGCAGTGGCACTGGGCCAGGACGGCGGCTACGGGCAGCGCGGCCGCGGCGGCTTTGGCGGAGGAATGGGACGTGGGCTGATGGGGACGGTGACCGAGGTTGCCGCGGACCACTACACCATTAAGACGGAGACGGGCGAGAGCTACGTTGTTCACTTCGATGCGAATACCCGCATAACCAAACGGGCCGCCGGCGTGGGAGGGCCTGGAGGCGGCGGGCAGGGCGAGGGCCGCGGCGGGGGCATGGGCTGGGGCGGCAACCCTCCGCAACAGATCAAAGCGACCGACATCAAAGTGGGCGACATGATCACGGCGATGGGCGATACCGACGCGACAGCCAAAAGTGTGGCGGCATCGCGGATTGTGCAGCTTGACCCCGAAACAGCCAAGCGGATGCAGGAGATGGCTGCCAATTTCGGCAAGACCTGGCTGGGGGGCAAGGTGACGGCCATCGACGGCACAAAGATTACGCTCACGGGGGCCCTGGATAACGCGCCGCACGCGGTGGTTGCCGATGAAAACACCAGCTTCCGCAAAGGCCGCGATCCCGTGACGCTGGCCGATATCCAGGTGGGTGACACGGTGCGCGCCGAAGGCGCAGTGAAGGACGGGGTCTTTACCGCAACCAGCGTCAGCGTGGGTGGCGGGATGGGCGGAGGGCCGCGGAATCGCCCAGGCAACGCGCCCACGCAATAGGTTCCCACAAGAATAGGCCGCGTGGCTGAAGTGGTGGAGAAGCCAGCGCTGATGCTTAAGCCGCGCGGGTGGGTGTGTTTGGCTGCCAAAAGGACGTTTGTCACAGCCGCGCGGATCGGCGATAAGCTGCTTGCATAGCTAGATTTATATCTCCCAGCATTGAGGCAAACGGTGAGTCACTTGCCAAGTTACCTCATCCCTTCGATAAAGTTTGGCCGGCAATAAATTGCGGGACATTCGCGCTTTTCGCGGCGAACGAATTGTTTGTGCGCCGTGCCGGTTCTGCGCGGGACGGAATTGCAACCGAGCAGCGTGACTGTCGTATTGCCGTGGATGCCGGCGCCCTCGAACCAACGAAGGGCACCCCTGAACATGAGCAAGTCAACCTCCAGGAGGACAGTATGATTTCAAGGAAGGCGGCAAAGTTTCTGTCAACAAGCGCGGGCGTGCGGTTCCTGGCACTGCTCGTTTTGGTTTTCTCAGGAACACTGACCGCCCTGAGCCAGCAAATTACCGGGACCATTGCGGGAACGGTGAAAGATGCGCAGGGCGCGCTGGTGACCACGGCCACGGTCACGGCTACGAACAGCGAGACAGGGTTCACCCGCTCGGCGCCCGCTAATGCTTACGGTGAGTACCGCGTCGAGTACCTTCCGGTGGGCACCTACACCGTTGAAGTGAGTGCGCCGGGATTCAAGAAATATGTGCAGCCGGGCATCGTGCTCACCGTCGACCGGACGTTGACGCTGGATATCGCGCTGGCCGTAGGCGCACAAAGCCAGACGGTTACAGTGAACGAAGCGCCGCCGCTGGTGGATACAACAGACGCGGAGCTGGGAAGAACCATTTCACCGGCCGAAATCATTGGGCTGCCACTGGTGAACCGCAACGCGTACTCTGAGCTTTCGCTGACGCCCGGCGTACAAGCCAACAGTTTCAGCCAGCAGAGCGACCCATCGGGCACGCCCAACTTCACGATTGGCCTGCCTTCAGCCGACGTGCAGATCAACGGATCGATTGACGGCGGCAATCCTGAGGTCAGCTTTTATCTCGATGGGGGCCTGAACATGAGCGGCCAGCGGAATTACGGCCAGCAGCTGCCCAATCCCGACGCCCTGGAAGAGTTCCGCGTAGAGACCAGCGACTTTGCAGCCCAGTACGGGCGCATGTCAAGCGCGGTGATCACCGCGGTGAGCAAGTCGGGGACCAATGAATTTCATGGTTCGCTTTTCGAATTCAACCGCAATACGGATTTCAACGCCTACCCCTGGAATGCGCCCAAGAATGTGCAGGGCCAATTTATCAATGCGCCGTATCACCGCAATCAATTCGGGGGTGTGGTGGGTGGTCCGATCAAGAAGGATAAGGCGTTTTTCTTCTTTAGCGCGGCCGCACTGCGGCAGGTAATCCAGACGTATGAGAGCGGGGGCCGGGTGCCGACGCTGGCGGAAGCCGAGGGCGACTTCACGAACGATCTCGCCAGTACCCCGGGCGGGAGCGTAGCAATCAACGGGGGCGCGCCGTTTGACGTGTACATGCCGGGCACGAAGACACAGGTGGATGGAACCAATAGCGCTCCGAATTGCCAGACAGCAAAGCCCAATTGCATTCCGTCGAACCTGCTGGATCAGACAGCAGCCACCATTATGGAGGCCATCAACAGCAAGTGCGCTCCGGCTTGCATCCCGCTGCCCAACACCGCAAACAGCGTGGGCGCAGTCGTGGATTGGGCGGGATACACGCAAAGCCCCGTCGGCCCGACCACGGACAACGAGTACCTGGGCAAGTTCGATCAAGTGCTCAGTGACAAGGACCACGTCTCCGCGACCTACTTCTGGATCCATACCATCCAAAACGGGTTTGGAGGCGGGAACTTCCCCTGGACGGACAACCAGTCGTACACCACGCAGCAGAATGCCGACATCAGCGACGTGCACACGTTCAGCCCAACGACCGCGAATCAAGCGTGGGTGAGCTTGTCGCGCGCCGCGGGAGGGCGCGTGAATCTGCCAGCGCTGAGCATTGGCCAGCTGGGCTCGGACTACAACCTTCAGGGGCCGCCGACGCTGCCGAATATCTCGGTATCGGGAGATTTCACGGCAGGCGTATCACTGGCCGGCCCGGTAACAACTTCAGATTTCTACTCCATCCGCGACATGGTGAGCATGACCAAGGGCAAGCACACGCTCTTCTATGGCGGAGAGCTGGCCCTCGACAAGACCATGTTCGTAGGCAACCTGTATGACTACGGCCAATTTGCCTTTTCGAGCTCAGCGCCCACCACGACCGGGAATGCGTTGTCGGACTTTGTGACCGGGATGGTAAACACGCTGGAACAGGACGCCCCCTACCATACCTTGATGAGCGCCTGGCACACGGCGGTATTCGTGCAAGACAATTACCGCGTGACTCCGCGCTTTACGGCCAACCTGGGAATCAGGTGGGATATCGACACACCCCCGGTGGAGTCCTCGAACCTGACCGCGACGTTCAACAACAGTGAGGCAGCGCTGACCGCGAATTCTTCGGTTAGCGGCACGGAATCGACCATTACTCCCACCGCGCCCGCGGGGATGTTCTTCCCGGGCGACCCGGGCGTGCCTCGCGGCATTGTCGATGTGAAGTACTATCATGTTTCGCCGCGCGTGGGGTTTGCCTGGGATCCTTTTGGCGACGGCAAGACCGCGATTCGCGCGGGCGCCGGAATCTTTTTTGGCAGCCTGGCCGGCAACGAATGGAACCAGCCGGGCAATGCGCAGCCCTTCGCAGTGCGGCAGACGAACATTAATGTCAACTCGTTCAGCAATATTTACGCCCCCACGCTGGTGAACGGGGATCCGTCGGGGTTCCCCAATGGAGATCCGTTCCCGTACACCTACAATCCCAAGAGCCCGCGCTGGCTGCCGGAGGCCAACATCGAGACCATCGCGCAGAACGTGCAGTGGCCATTCATTTACCAACTGAACTTCTCAATTCAGCGCGAGCTGCCACAACATGTGACGGTGACCGCCGCGTATGTGGGAACGCTCTCGCACCGTGTTCCGATGATGGTGGATGACAACTATGCGCCCTATGCGGCCGGAGCGAACTCGAGTACGAGCGGCAAAGCGGGCTCCATCGACGCGCGCCGGCCCTACGACGAAAACTCGACCGGCACGGGCGTTCTGGGCCAGAACATCTATCTCACGTCGAACCAGACGGCCTCTTACCACTCGCTGCAGATTTCGGCGAGCCGGCCGATGACGCATAACCTGATGCTCAGCGGCTTCTACGTCTTCAGCAAGGCATTCCAGAGCTCGAACGAATCGGCGGACGGGCTGGGGACCGCGCAGGATTGGGACAACCTGTCGGAAGAGCGGGGACCGATGAACGATGACCAGCGCCACGTGGCCGTGATCTCGGGGCGCTGGAATATCGATTACTTCAGGGGCGAGAATGCGGTTGTGAAGAATGTAGCGAACGGCTGGACGATTTCGCCGATCTACTACATCCAAAGCGGCACGCCGTTCTTTGCCACTACCGGCTCGGATAACAATGACGACAGCCAGAACTCCAACCGGCCTGACCTGGTTCCAGGCTCCACGTGGTACTTGAGCCCTCACCGCTCGCGTGCGTCTGAGGCGGCGGAATGGTTCAACCCGGAAGCCTTTGTCGCCAACGGACCAGGCGTGGCTGGAGGCATTGGGCCGGGAGGCGCGGACGGCAACGAGCCGCGAAACTACATGCGCAACCCGGGCTATCGCGACGTGGACCTGGGGCTCTTCCGTGACTTTCACTTCGAGCGCGGAATCGTCTTCCAGATCCGCGGCGAGGCCACGAACGCATTCAACCTGGTGAGTCTCAACGGGCCAGCTTCCAGCGGTCCACCGAAAACGGTTGGCGCGACTCCGTCTTCGTCAACCTTTGGGGTGATCAGCGGCGCCGCCAGTCCACGCATCATCCAAGTAGGAGGACGACTGACCTTCTAGGTCGGGAAAGCAGGTGCTCAAAAACTCGCTGGCCGGATACGATCCCGCATCCGGCCAGTGGATTCAGGTCGGCTTGATGATTCCGGCCTGCGCTCACCGCACGCGTTAGCGATAGCGGCGCAGTCGTCACCGGGCGACTATTGGACTGACTGCAGCGTCCAGGCGCCATTGGTGAGGACAAAGGTGGCATGGCGCGATGAGCTCGGCTTGTTGCCGGGGTCGTGGGCGATGCCCTGCAGCGCATCGGGCACTCCGGTGAAATCCAGGTCCTCAGTGTACGAAGCCACTCTAGTGTTGTCGTCGGGGGCCTGGATATCGGCTACATCGCGAGCTTTGAGGTGATTGGCAACCAGGGTTTGCACCTGGATGGTAAAGTTCTGATCGTTCGGGCCGTCAGGGCGCCACTGGATCACATCGCCGCCGCTCATCAGTTTGAGCACCTTCTTGCCGTCGGGCGTCAACGTAAAGTCGCCCCAGTAGCCATTGGGATACCGCTTGGTCTCGAACCAGTATTTGGCGCTAACTCCTTGCTGCATGCCTTGATCGGTCACCGTGATGGTGATGGGCGTTGCGGGAGCCTGAGCGTAATTGGATTGGATCATGGCCAATGCCTGGGCTTGCGTCAGTTCGGGAGCGGATTTGCATCCCGCCAGGCAGAACCCCGCGCCCAGGATCACCAAAGCTCCCAAAACCTGCATCTTTGCCACGTTCTTCACATTCCCTCCGTTAGACCGCATGAAACGGTTCGAAATCTTTTGCCTCGCCATTTTTCACCTACTTTCCTCCCGTGTCAATCCGGCTGGGGCGATTCCGGAGCAGGCCGAGTCGAAGGCGCCGGCTTGGGGATGCAGCAACTCAGGAATCGCTATAGAAGTGATCCTGCTCACACTTCCGCTTGCTTTGGCGGGCCCCAAGCGTGCTGACCCGCGAATGCCGATCTGGGAGCGGTGAGCCGTGAGCTCCGATCGTTTGCGCTCAAGTCAGCGCGCTGCATCGGTGAGAATTCGACTGAGGAGGAGATCGACAAATCCGGGTTCATCGGACTTGAGGCAGACCTGAACGTTGGGCTCTCCCGGGCCCGGACGCGTGAATCCGTGGTCGTCGACTTCGAGATGAAGCGGCTGAACGGGACAGAGATCGGGGCGGATGGCGTAGGCGACGGCAACGGGGTCAAAGAGCGTGGGCATTCTGAACGCATCTGCACCGGTCCACTGGTGGTAAAGCAGAGCCAGCTGGTCGGTAAGCGGCGAGCCGTGGGAGAGAATCTTTCCGAGTTCCGGCTGCGTAAGACGGATCTGGGTGGAGTCAAGCGGCATCATGAAGACCGGCACGCCGGAAGCCAGGAGTGCGCGCGCACCGGCGGGGTCGCAGAGAATGTTCCACTCCGTGGAGGGAGGCTGGCTGGCTGCTCCGGGCTTGCCACTGCCGTAGCCGCGATAGATGCTGCCGCCCATCATGACCACGCGCTTTAGTTTGCGAAAGGTTGCGGGGTCGCGCGCAATGGCCGCCTGCAGGTTGAAGAGCGGACCGATGCAGATGAGGGTGATCTGGCCGGGATGCGCCCGAATTTCGGCCAGCAGAAATTCCACTGCGTCCGCGTGTTGGCGCTCCGGCTCCCGGCGCGCATAGGGCGCCTGCGTAAAAACGTTGTTGTGAGGCGTGGGTGTGCCTGCCGCAACCGGAATCTCCGTCTCTGCAACGGCCTTTAAATAGCGATCCAACAGCCGCGCACGCAGTTCGGTGTCGCCGAATTCAGTGGTAATGCCCAGAGGCTTGAGCTCAGGACTTTTGAGCACAAGTGCGAGAGCGAAGGCGTCATCGATGTCGTCGCCGATATCGGTGTCGAGGATGACCAGTTGCGGCGCGGGCGGATCGGGCACCGCGGACGTTGAGGCGCTCAACAGCGGCGGGACAAGGAGCGTGAGAGTTGTCAATGCGGCGCAGGTTTTTCTCATCTTCATGCGGACCATTCTAGGGCTGCGACGGCATGAATTTGTACCTGTGAACTTCGTGCTCTCCCACCCTTTCCGCAAAAGACGCGGAAAGGATGGGGCAACGGAGGTTCTTCTCGCTCAGGATGACTGGTCATTTCTGTTCCGAATTGAAGAGACAAGATGCCATGGCCCGTTATGATTCCGAGAGCGCGTAGAAGCTCAAGGCCGCGTCGCCCTGCTGGAGCAGGCGCGTGCGCTTGAGATTTCCATAGTGTTCGTCGAGCGTTTCCCGCCGGCTGTGCTCGGCGATGACGAGGGCGCCGGGAGCGAGTTGCGCGACCGCAGGGCCGCCCAGCAGGCCGAGCGTGGATGCATACTCCTCGGCGGCAGCGTAGGGCGGATCGAGAAACAGTAGTTCGTACCGTTCTGGATTTGGACCTGGGCTTCGCAGGAAGGCCGCGGCACTGCCGGCGTGGATGCGAAATCCGCTTTCGATGCCGAGCTGCGACAGGTTGCTGCGCAGCACCTTGAGCGCCGGAGCCGACCGCTCGACAAACGTGACGAAGCCGGCGCCGCGGCTGAGCGCCTCAATGCCGACGGCGCCGGAGCCTGCATACAGATCGAGCACCGCCGCACGCTGGATGCGCCCGGCGAGGACGTTGAAGAGCGTCTCGCGCAGGCGGTCGCTGGTGGGCCGCGTGCTGAGCCCGCGCGGAGCCTGGATGACTCGCGAGCGATAGGTTCCGGCGATGATGCGCATCGCCAACCAGCATAACGGAGCGTCTTCGGTGCGCCGGGGCCGGCGGCGGACCGCAAGCCAGTTCAGGGTATCGGGGTACCCACCGCGTTGGTGCGGACGTAAGTCATGGAAGCACTGCTCGAGGTGGCGACGAACTGGGTAGCGCTCAGGAACCGTATGCTGTTGGTAATCTCTACGCCCATCACCGCCGGCGCCTGGGCCGGTGTGCAGGCGCCCCCGATGCAGGTCTGCTTTGGCGAGAAATCCTGCCACTTGTAGGTCAGCATGCTCTGCGCGGAGTTGAACTGGTAGGCGCCCACGAGCGTGTAGCTCATTCCCTGGTGATTCTGAATCGTCGACTGGATGCGGCCGTTGGTCATAAAGGTGGTGATGATCATCAGCCCGGACGGCAGGTTCCAGTTTAGGGTCGCAGACCAGGTGCCGACCAGGGCCGAAGACTGCGCCTGGGGCTGCTGCGACTGCAATTGGGCCGGCGGGCCCAGGGGCGCGGCAGCCGCATTCGGAGCGAATGCTACGCAGGACGCCAGGGCCAGCGCGCCCAGCAGGGAAAGCAGGCGACGAGTCATATTGACCTCCGAAACGACAGGATTGCGGTCTCCACTTTATCAGACCTCAGTAGCGTTTCGGGACTGGAATTGCCGTGGCTTTCGCCCGGACCCTCTACAATTGCGTGTATGCGTGGCTGGTCAATCCCGCTGGGCCGGTGGATGGGCGTGGAAATGCGCGTCCATATCTTCTTCCCGCTGCTGCTGTTCGTGTTTTTCGCCATCAGCGGTGTGGATGGCTGGCCACGAGGATTGGGCCTGTTCGTCCTGCTGGTGGGCGCCGTGGTGGTGCGCGAGACCGCGCGCCTGCTGGTGGCGGCGTGGCTGGGGTTGCGCTTGCGAGCCATTCTGCTGCTTCCCATCGGAGGCCTCTTCGCCTATGCCAACCCCGAAAGCCAGGAAAACTCCAGCCGTGGCGGAGGGCAATTCGCACTGGCGCTGGCCGGCCCGATGGCAAATTGGGGTGCAGCGCTGGTATGTGCTGCCGCCATCCTGGGCGCCAGCGGCGACGTGCGCCTGATCGACCACCCGCTGATTTCGTCGGCGCATCTGCTGCGCAGCCTGGTGTGGTTGCAGGCGTTCCTTGGGCTTTTGCACGTGATGCCTGCGTATCCACTCGATTGCGGCCGCCTGATCCGCAACGGTTTTGCGCGCAAGCACGGAGTGGGCCCGGCCGCGCGCGCCGCCGCGGGTCTTGGCCAGGTGCTGGCCCTGGCGGCCATGGTGGGCGGCATGCTGGCGCAGAATCCGTGGCTCATTCTGGCGGGCTTTTTTGTGATGATTGGCGCGCAGATTGAGGATCAGGGCGTGTTTTTCCAGTCGGTGGTGGACACGGTGCGCATGCGCGAGGTGATGCTTACGGACTTTGCTACGCTCTCGCCGTCCGACACGCTGGCCGATGCCTTATACCGCTGCGTGCATTCGCTGCAAGAGGACTTTCCGGTGGTGCGCGGCCCGCAACTGGTGGGCATTGTGTCGCGGCAGCGGATTGTGGACGCGCTGCGCAGCGAGGGCAACGGCTACGTTCAATCGGTGATGTCGCGCGCCTTCCAGGTGGCGCGGCCCGAGGACACGCTGGGCGCCACGATCCGCCGGCTGACGGCCGGCCACGGCCTGGGGTTGATTCCGGTGACGGAGAGCGGGCGCGTGGTGGGCGTGGTGAGTGTGCAGAACCTGATGAGCTCCATGTCGCTGCTGGCCGAGCAACGGCGGATTGAGCGGCAGGAAGCGAGCGAAGGATAGGCCACCGGCGCAAAAAGGCCCATGTTATACTTGTATAACAAGAGGTAACCATGATTGCCGTCAGGCTTCCCGCCGCTATAGAAAAGCGTCTCGACCGGCTGGCCAAGCGCACGGGGCGGGCCAAGAGTTTCTACGTCCGCGAGGCCCTGCTCAATCATCTTGAAGACCTTGAAGACATGTACATCGCCGAGAAGCGGCTCGGGGATCTCCGGGCCGGCCGCAGCCACACCATTCCCCTTGAGGAAATGATGAGGGAGCATGGGAACCTGGAAGGTTGAGGTCGACAAGGAAGCAAAGCGCGACTTGGAAAAACTCGACCCACAGGTTACCAGGCGCATCGAGCGGTTTCTCTACCAACGCATAGCCAGGCTCGACAATCCCCGCAGCCTCGGCGAGGCACTACGCGGTTCCAAGCTCGGTGAGTTCTGGAGGTGCCGTGTGGGTGACTGGCGCATCATTTGTCAGATTCAGGACGCGAAGCTTATCGTTCTAGCCCTTCGCGTCGGCCACCGCCGCCAGGTCTACGATCATTAGAAAGGTCCTTCCGTCTTCAGGCCAACGATGCCCTCCGCCGACGCAAAGCTCGTTCCCGGCCTCTACGTGGTCGCTACTCCCATTGGCAACCTGGGCGACATCACGCTACGCGCGTTGGATGTATTGCGCGGGGTAGACCGCATCGCCTGCGAGGACACGCGCCAGACGCAAAAGCTGCTCAACCATTTCGAAATCGATAAGCCAACGGTAAGCTGCCACGAGCACAATGAGCGGACGCGCGCTGCGGAACTGATGGAAAGCATGAAGGCTGGGAAGGCCATTGCGCTGGTTTCCGACGCGGGCACGCCGGGCGTCAGCGATCCGGGCGCGTGGCTGGTGCGCGAAAGTATCGCCGCGGGTGTGCCGGTTTTTCCCATTCCGGGGGCCAATGCAGCCATCAGCGCATTGGTGGCGTCGGGATTGCCGGCCGATGAGTTCCACTTCTACGGATTTCTGCCGGAGAAGGCGGGCGCACGCCGCACGCGCCTTGAAAACCTGGCCGCCGAACGGCGCGAAAAGCCGCAGACGCTGATTTTCTACGAAGCGCCGCATCGGATTCTCGACACGCTGGCAGATCTCGAAAGCGTGTTCGGTGCCGCCTTGCGTGTGGCAGTGGCGCGCGAGCTCAGCAAGGTGCATGAGGAGTTTTTGCGCGGGACCGTCGCGGGCGTGCGCGAGCAACTTGCGGGCCGCGATCGCATGCGGGGCGAGATCACTTTGCTGATGGAGGCGCCCGCGCGGATGGACGCGCCGGGAGCCGGGCAGGGCGCGGCGGCGGCTCACGAGAAAATTGCCGATCGCGTGGGGCGCATGCAAGCTGAGCTCGGGATGGACGAAAAGGAAGCGCTGAAGCGCCTGGCGCGCGAGTTGGGCCGGTCAAAGAGCGAGCTCTATCGGGAGCTGCAGCGCGAACGAGCCACGAAGCGATGAAGACTCTTCCCTCTTCGCCGCCATTTTGCAGATGATTTCTTTCTGGATGGCCGGCTCTCGCAGATGCGTGCCAGTTTGCGGGGCGCGCGTATCATGGGATTCCCGGCAGATTTGGGAAGCTCAAGGAGATGAAAGATCGAGTCCCCACACGCCATTTATACCCAGCAACTTGAGCAGAACAGCCGCCATCTGGCAATCCAGCGGCGGTGGGACAGATTTTTCGGCTACGCGAAACTTGCTCTCGCCGCTCTCGCGGTCTTCTTCCTGGTGCGGTTTGCCCATGAACTTCACGGATTCAGTCTGCTCGTGGCCACGTTGGTTGCCTTTGTGTTCTTCGGGGTCATGCACGAAGGGTTGCTGTCAAGAATTCGAAAGGTCGAGGCTCTGATTGATTTTTACGAGCGGGGGCTTGCGCGGCTTGAAGACCGATGGGCCGGCGCCGGAGAAGGCGGGGAAGCATACATGGACGAGGCCCATCCCTATGCGCGCGATCTCGATCTGTTCGGACGGGGCTCGGTGTTCGAGTTGCTGTGCACTTTTCGCACGCGCGCGGGGCAGGAGACGTTGGCACAGTGGCTGCGGGGGCCGGCTTCGCCGGAGGAGGTGAAAACCCGCCAGGGCGCGGTGCAGGAGCTGAAAGACCGGACCGGGTTCCGCGAAGAACTGTTTACAGCGGGCAATGGGGCCCGAATAGGCCTGCGCCCGAAGTTGCTGGCGGCGTGGGCAGAGCGGGAGTTTCTCGCGAAGCCCCGGACGATAGCCGTTGGGGCGATGGTATTGGCGGCTCTCTGGGTTGGAGGCATCGTTCTGGCATTCACCAGCAGAGTCTATTGGCCGGTTTTGTTGATGTCGCTGGTCAATGTCGGATTGAACCGCGACTTCGCGAAGCGGTTGCGAAGCTCCATTTCGAGCACTGAGGCGGCGACAGGCGATCTCGACCTGCTGGCTTCGGTTTTACGGATCATCGAGAAGGAGAATTTCAGGTGCGGGCGGTTGCGCGAGCTGCAGAAATCGCTGGATGCAGGTGGCATCGCGGCTTCGGCGGCGATCAAAAGGCTGGATCGGATCACCGGCTACCTGGAACATCGCGAGAATCTTCTGTTCCGGATGGTCGATCGCTTCTTGTTCTACACGGTGCTGTGCGCGCTGAAGGCGGAAGCGTGGCGGAAGAAGTTCGGCGCCATGATTCCCACCTGGCTCGCGGCGGTTGGGGAGACGGAATCGCTCGCCGCGCTCTCCTGCTATGCGTTTGAGCATCCCCAGGACGCGTGGCCGGAATTCTGTGACGGAGGGGCTCGCTTTGAAGCGGAGATGCTGGCGCATCCCCTGCTACCCGAAAAGCAGGCGGTACAAAACGACGTGAGACTTGGGGATGGACTGCAGTTGATGATCCTGAGCGGCCCAAACATGTCAGGAAAGAGCACGTTTGTGCGCGGAGTTGGGATCAATGCGGTTCTGGCGCAGTGCGGCGCGCCGGTCCGGGCCAGGAGCCTGCGATTGTCGCGGCTTGCGGTGGGAGCCTCAATCTGTGTATTGGATTCTCTGCAGGGCGGGGTTTCCCGCTTTTACGCTGAGATCCGGCGGCTCAAGATGATCGCCGACCTGACCCGAGGCCCGATCCCGGTGCTCTTTCTGCTCGATGAGCTTCTTGGAGGGACGAATTCACATGACCGGCTCCAGGGATCCGAACTCCTGGTAGGGACGTTCATCGAGCAGGGCGCCATCGGACTGGTGACAACCCACGACCTGGCGCTCGCCCGGATTGCGGAAGGCGTGAATGGCCGGGCGCGAAACTTCCATTTCGAGGACCACATCGAAGATGGGAAGCTTTTGTTCGATTTCAAGCTGAGGGAAGGCGTGGTGCAGAGCAGCAACGCGCTGCGACTGATGGAGTCGATAGGCCTGTTGAAGAAATAGGCGAAAAGGACCTGGAGTTTTCGTCTGTCCGGTGCCGTCAGTCCCTGTTCCCAACCTTTGCCACTTGGACGAGGGTGGAGTAGAAGGTGGGACCGCCGCCGATGTCGGTGAGGCGCTCGCTGGTGAGCGCGTTCACGTTGGCGCCATCGGGGTGCAGCTTAGCCCAATCGAGGCGCGCCGCGACGACGCCGGCAGGAAGGTTGGGGTTGAGCATGGCGGCGAGCTCGAGGGCGCCGCGATCGTTGAAGACGCGCACGCGGTCACCTTCGGAGACGCCGCGGGACTGCGCGTCGAGGGGATGGATTTCGAGCTTCTGGCTGGTGCGGGACTCCATCTTGCGATGACCGGGGAGATTGGCAAAGGTGGAGTTCATGTAATTGTCGCCCTTGCGGCCCAGGAGTTCAAGAGGGTAGATTCTGGCCGCTTCGCCCCAGCGGGATTCGGCCGGAGGGGTAAAGCCGGGAAGGCCGTCGAGGCCGGCCGCTGCGAGCGTCTCGGAGAAGAATTCGATTTTGCCGGAGGGCGTGGGAAGCGAGCCTGACGCGAACGGCTGGAAGGGCTGCGCCTCGGGCTCAGCATGCAACGCAAGCGGAATGTGCCCCTCGCTCTCAAGATTCGCAAGGGTGATGTGTTCCATGCCCGGGTTCTTCGAGCGGCCATCGGAGCCGATGGCGAGCGCCTGGCGGATCATTTGCTCGGGCGTATCGCTGAAGCAGGCTTCAGTGAATCCCATGCGCTCGGCGAGCCGGCTGAAGAGCCACACGTTGGAGCGCGCTTCGCCGAGGGGCTGGATGGCCTGCTGCGAGAGCTGGACGAAGTAGTGGCCATAGGCGCCCTGAATGTCGGTGTGCTCGAGGAAGGTGGTGGCGGGCAGAACAAAGTCGGCGTAGTCGGTGGTGTCGGTGAAGAAAAGCTCGTGCACCACGGTGAAAAGATCGTCACGCTCGAGGCCGCGGCGCACCGCATTGTGATTGGGAGCGATGGCGCCGGGATTGGAGTTGTAGACGAAGAGCGCGTGCACGGCAGGACCGTCGCTGTGCGCGCCATTGCTCTCACGCTCCCTGCCGGGGTCCCCGGCGAGCGGTCTTTGCTCGCTGGGGTGGCTCGCTCCGTTGCTCGCGTGCTCTCTGTTTTGCCCCAATTCAGTGAGGGCGCGGCCAAGCTCCGACATGTTCACGGTGCGCGCCAGCCGCTTCAACGGCGAGGCCTGCGCCAGGCCGGGACGGCGCAGCGCGTCCTCATCCCACTCGAAGGCGCCCGACGTGGAGAGCTGCGCACCACCGCCGCGGTATTTCCAAGCACCGGTGAGAGCGGGCAGCATGATGATGGCGCGAACCGTCGTGCCTCCGTAATCCGCTCGCTGCACGCCGTAGTTCACGCGAATGACCGCCGGCTGCGTGGTAGCGTATTCGCGCGCCAGTTGTTCAATTTGTCCCGCCGTCATCCCGGTATAGTGCGCGACGTGCTCAGGCGTGTACTGGCGGGCGCGCTCGGCAAGCTGCTCGAATCCGTGGGTCATGGCGGCAATGTAGGCGCGATCGTGCAAGCCCTCGTTGAGGATGACGTGCATCATGCCGAGGGCCAGCGCTGTGTCGGTTCCGGGACGGATGGCGATGTGCCAGTCGGCCGCAGCGGCGGTGCGGGTGCGATAGGGATCGATGACGATGAGCCGCGCTCCGTTGCGGCGTGCTTCTTCAATGAACGGCCACAGATGAATGTTGTTGCCGTGGATGTTGGCGGCCCAGGCCAGAATGAGCCTGGCCAGGCGGAAGTCTTCAGGGGGCGTGCCGAGTTTTTTGCCGTAGACCAGCTTCCATGCCTGGCCGCCCGCTTCAGCACAAATGGTGCGATCGAGCTGGCTGCCGCCCAGGCGGTGAAAGAAGCGGCGATCCATGGAGCCATAGCCGAGCACGCCCATGTTTCCCGCGTAGCTGTAGGGCAGGATGGACTCGGGGCCGTACTTGTCGCTGATCTGCTGCAGGCGCGTTGCGACGGCATCGAGCGCTTCGTCCCAGCTGACACGCTCGAATGCTTCGTGCTCAGAGCCGCGGGGCCGCGGGCCTTTTTGGGCTCCGGGCTTGCGCCGCAAGGGATAGAGAATGCGATCGGGGGCGTAGACGCGGTCAAGATACTTGGCGACCTTGCCGCACAAGAAGCCTCGCGTGACCGGATGCGCGGGGTCGCCTTCAACCTTCACCGCGCGGCCTTCGTCGTTGACCGTCACCAGCACGGCGCAGGAGTCAGGACAGTCGTGCGAGCAGACCGCGTGGATGATGCGGAATGGGGAAGACGCGGCCATAACGTCATTCTAGGACAACCGTTGCCGGAGGAGCCGAGTTGCGATGAGGCACTGATGGGAGCCCCGTGTACACTGGTCAGGCTATGAGTTGCATTTTCTGCAAGATTGCCGCAGGCGAGATCCCATCGACCGCCGTATACCAGGACGAGCTTGCGTATGCCTTTGCCGACATCAATCCGAAGGCACCGATCCACGTGCTGATCGTGCCGCGCGAACATATTGTCTCGCTCAGCGATGCTGCTCAAGATCACCGGGCGCTTCTGGGGCACCTGCTGTGGACGGCCGCAGAGATTGCGCGCAAGAAAGGCCTGGATAAGGGCTATCGCGTGGTGCTGAACAACGGCGAGCTAGGGGGCCAGACTGTGGATCATCTGCATCTGCATTTGCTGGGCGAGCAGCAAATGACGTGGCCGCCGGGGTAAAAGGCAGGGAACAGGGAACAGGCAACAGGGGACAGAAAACAGGGAGCAAGCGAGCGAGGGAAGAAGAAATCATTCCAGGGCGATTTCTGAGCAGCCGGGCAACCCACGAATCACGATTGGCGTTGTGGACGCTGCGATTCACCGCGGTTTGTTGCAAAGCGAGAAAACCAAGACAACTGTTGCGTTGTTCTGTTCCCTAATCCCTGTTGCCTGTTCCCTGGTTTTAGAAAGCGGGTTGCCGCTCGGATTCCTCTTCTTCTTCCACGCCGTAGCGGCGCAGCAACACCGGCAGGCTTTGCGAAAAGGCAGAGCGCGGCATGACGACGTCGCATCCGGCCTCGATGGCCTTCATCTTCAGGTCGCCCTGGAGGTGGTTGAGGAAGCCGATGATGGAGACAGCCTTCTTGAATTTGGCTTTGAACTTGGGAATCAGCGCCATGGGCT
>JASHQH010000022.1 GCA_030037635.1 Acidobacteriaceae bacterium | reverse complement strand
GTGGTGTCGAAGACCCTGGTTTTCCAGAACACGCGTCCGCTCATCACCATCTGGAAGCGCACGGTGCGCCACTGGCCTTGGCCCACATCCGCCTGGTCGATGCGGATCCATCCGCCTTTGGACAAGCGGCCGAGGACGCCCCAGCCGAAGTCCACGTCCTGCTGCAGATGGCCTTCAAGGCGTACCACGCGCTGGCTGGCGGGATCGATCCAAAGCTCGCCGGTCATGGCGGGCAAGACTTCAGTTTCCAAGTTGGGTGGGTTGAAGGTGGAGTTGGGCAGGAAGGTAAACTTCTCCACCTTGCCGGATGGTCCCTCGCCGGGGCCCGCATATTGGTAGACAAACGCACTGGGCAACGCCCGCAGCACCTTCAAGGCGCGGGCAGCATCCTCGTCCTCGGCCAGTTTGCGATGGTGCTGCCGGCCGGGGTCGCCCGCCAGGACATCGAGCCGCGCCTGCTCTTTTTGCTCGTCGGCAGGGCTTAAAGGCGCGTCGCCGATGGCGACAAGACGAGCGACCTCACCGTCTTTGGTTTCCATGATTTCCTTGGTGGTGGTGAGCCGCGGGCTGGTCTTGTGCAACTGGTAGCGCATGGGGTGGGTTGCGTCCTGGGCGGCACGCAGCTCGTTGGCCAAGGCCCGGTCAATGAGCGCTTGACCTTGCGCGGGGGTCATGTCTCCTCCCGTGCCGGATGCAGGCAGCGCTAAGCCCGGAATTGCCCAAACGGCCAGGAGGAAGGAGAAGAAGGGGTGCACAGAGTCTAGTTTAGCTGTGCGCGGCTCTCCTCCGGCGCGATCCCTTGGCGCGCGCCTGCCCCACTCGCAGGTTGCGCCGGAGACGGAAAATGTACCCATAGCACGGTGGTGCATTGAAGCAGTCTAGCCATATTGATATAGTGCGGGCAGGGCCCCTGGAGTGTTCGGAGCCGAAGACCTCCGGCTGGCGCCGGCAGGGTCGAGCCGTCGCTCGAGCCAGGACGGCTGAGGCGCGACCTCTCGAAACACGGCATCAACGGACCCACGGGAAGGAATCAGATCATGGCAGGTGAGAATTCAACCGCGCGCATCGGCAAATCCATTGTGATTTGCGGCGAAGTGAAGGGTAGTGAAGACCTCATCGTGGATGGTCATGTGGAGGGCACCGTCAACCTGTCGGAAAACCGGCTGACGGTGGGCCCCAACGCCAACGTAGCGGCCGACTTATCGGCCAAAGACGTCCTGATATTGGGCCGGGTCCAGGGCAACGTGGTGGCCAGCGGCCGCGTCGAGCTACGCGCAGGTTGCAACCTTGAGGGTGATATACACGCCCTGCGTCTTGCCGTCGAAGATAATGCCGTGTTCCGCGGCAAAGTGGACCTGACGCAGGCTGTTTCCAAGGGACCCGAAGGCACCAGCGTGCCCAACAACGGCGGGGTCTTTTAGGAACCGCACACGCTCGCCCGGCAGGCGCCCTGCGTGCCCGCCCGCCGAGAGGGGAATTCACGGTGCTGCGCCGTTGGTTCGACAAAAAGCAGGAAAGCGGAGCCAGCGCGACCGCAATGGGTCTCTGGGGTCCGCGCGTGCCGCGTCACTCCGGGGCGTGGGCCGTGCTGCGCCGGCGTCTGAAGGCCGAGCCCGGCCTGCGTGTTATTGACATCGGCTATACGTCGCCCGCCAATATCAACTACCTCACCAGCCTGGGGCACAGCGTCTATCTGGCCGACCTGGATTTCGATGCGTGGACGCAGGACTGGCGCGCGGGGTCCGACGAAGAGGGAAATCCTTTGTGGAACGTCGAGGGCTACCTCGATCAGACGCTCAATTTTGGAGGGCGCACCTTCGACGTGGTCCTGCTATGGACGGCGCTCGATTTTCTGCCCGAGCCGTTTGTGGCCCCTGTCGTCACCCGGCTGCATTCGGCTGTGGTACCGGGCGGCCAAGTGCTGGCATTCTTCCATACCCGCATGCAGGGCGAGGACGCGCAGCGCCTGCGCTATCACCTGACGGACAATGACGACGTGGACATGCAGATGACGCAGCAGTTTCCGATCCAGCGCGCCTTTACCAACCGCAGTATCGAGCGCTTGTTCGCCGGCTGGTCAGGGCATCGGCAGTTTCTGGCCAAGGACAGCGTCTCGGAAGTGCTGATGACGAGGTGAGAGAAACAGGGAACAAGGGAACGAGGGAGCAAGGGAACAAGCATCGATGCGCTGGCGCGGGCGGTCAAACCCAATTCCCACTCGAAACTGAGGGCAGGACCTTCCGCAGCGGCGGCGGAGCCGGGCGCTTCACGCAACGACAGTCCCGTTGGGCAGATAAGGGGAGGGAGATTCGTGATCACCAGAGTGTGGCACGGCTGGACGACGCCAGCCAACGCGCCAGTTTACGAGCAACTTCTGCTCACGGAAATCTTCGTGGGTATCGCAGGCCGGAATTTGCCGGGTTACCGGGGAATCTCGCTGGGTAAGCGCGACGTGGGGGACGAGGTCGAGTTCGTCACCATCATGTGGTTCGATACGCTGGACTCGGTGCGGGCTTTCGCCGGAGACGATTACGCATCCGCCGTGGTGCCGCCCAAGGCCCGCGCGGCTCTCAAGCGCTTCGATCCGGTTTCGGAGCACTACGAAACCGTTGTCGAGCCGCCATTTGCGAAGTAGCGGAACGACCGCGATCGGACGGGAGCAGATCGCGGCTATTGCCCGAACGGCAACCACGGTTGCAGCGCCACGCGATGAGCTGTCTCAGGCCAGGCGTCTTCAGTCCCGCCCTCTTCCGCATACCGCTTTCCGAGTTTAAATTCCCGGCGAATGGATTCGACCAATTCCGTGACGCGCTGCCGGTACGCGTCCGAAACGAATGCGCTCTTGCCATAGCGCCGCTCGTAGGCAGCCAACTGGCCGGGGAAGTGCGCGCGCACGAAGTCCAGGAAGGTGGGTAGCGAGCAGGGTTTCAGAAAAAGCGCTCCTGCCGCAAAAAAGTTGGCTCCGGCGGCGGCAGCGGCGCGGGCCACAGCGCGAATGGAGGGACCGCTGTCGGTAATTCCGGGCACCAGCGGCGAGCACATCACGCCCGCGCGCAATCCTGCCTGGCTTAAGCGCGCCAGGGTCTTGATGCGCAGATCAGGGCGCGGCGCACGCGGCTCGAGCATACGTGCCAGCTTTCCGTCCATCGTGGTCACGGTGATGTGTACGGTAAGCCAGTTGCGTTTGGCGATCTCCTTGAGCAGCTCCAAGTCGCGCGCAATCAAATTTGATTTGGTTACGATGCCCAGCCGGAAGCCGGAGTGGCGGGTAAAAACTTCGAGCAGCGAGCGTGTAACGCCGAGCTTTCGCTCCAAGGGCTGGTACGGATCGGTGGCCGTTCCCAGTGCGATCTCGGTGCCCGGTTTCAGGCGTTTGAGCTCCTGTTCGAGGAGCCAGGCAGCGTTCTGCTTGAAGTAAATCCTGCTTTCAAACTCTTCCGGTTCCAGCTCGAGAAACTCGTGCGTATAGCGTGCGTAGCAGTACTTGCATCCAAATTCGCAGCCGCGGTAGGGGTTGATGGCGTGGGTGAAGGGCAGCCCGCGCCTGGAGGCGACGTGATTCAGGATGGAGCGCGAAGCCAGGGGACGGTACTCGGTGAGGCAGCCGGCGGAGTCGAGAGGGGCTTCGGCAGCCGTGCGGGCCAGTCCGGCCAAGGGTTTCGATTCGAGGATGGGGAAGAGGGTTTCTACTTTCGCCATATATTCGCCTTCTTAGAGCGTACGCTTGCCTTGGTGAGGCGTCAAGCGGTAGTTGTCAATGAGAAAGCTTCGAGGAGACATCATGACCGCATCATCGGCGACCAAAATCACCTGGCTGGGACATGCCACCGTACTCGTTCAGACGCCTAAAGGAACCAACATCCTGATCGACCCGTTCATTGCTCACAATCCCAAGCATCCGCAGGGCTTCAACCTGCCCTCGAAGATTCATTACGTCCTACTGAGCCACGGCCACGGAGACCACATCTCCGACGCTGTGCCAGTGGCACAAAAGCATGGTTCCACCGTGGTTGCAATCTACGAGCTGGCTGATTACGTCGCGCAGAAGGGCGTGAAAGAGACGATCGGAATGAACCTGGGCGGGACGGTGCAGCTGGAGGACGTAGCGGCGACCATGGTCGACGCGAAGCACTCCTCGGGCGCGGCCGACGAGAAGGGCACGCACTACGTAGGCGTGGCTGCCGGGTTCGTGCTTGAAGTTGCGGGAGGTCCGGTGCTCTATCACGCGGGGGACACATGCGTCTTTGGCGACATGAAGCTGATTGGGGAGGTCTACCATCCGAGCGTGGCGATGCTGCCCATCGGCGGCTTTTACACCATGGGCCCCAAGGAAGCTGCACACGCCTGCCGCCTTCTGGCTCCCAAGACGGTTTTGCCGATTCACTTCGGGACGTTTCCGCCGCTCAAGGGCACGCCAGAGGAGCTGGCCGCACTGGTCGAACCGGGTGTGAAGGTGGCGCGGTGGAAGCCGGGAGAAGAATTTGCGGCGTAAAGGCAGGGAGCAGGGAACAGAAAGGCAGGGGCTAAGGGACTGAGGGGCGAATGGACTGAGGGCTATTGGTCGCGGGTTTGCTTCACAGCGCGCGGCGTGGGCGCGATCTCGCCGGAATCAGAAGGCTTTTGCGAGCCAAGGCGCATGGTGGCGGGAGACTTGACGCCCCGGCAGTTGCTCAGGTCGCGCAAGATGTCCTGCTTTTCGCGGGCATATTGGCCGGCGAGGCGAGTGAGAGCGTAGGTGATGATGTCGCTGTGATGCAGGTCGGCCGCGGTCGGGTCGCGGCGCATGTTCAGCCACAAGCGATGCACCAGTTCCACGTCCTCAGGCCCGAGGGTGGGAGCGTGCGGCCCAATATAAAACACCTTGGTTTCTCCAGTTGGCCCCACCACGTAGAAGTTGAACTGCCGCTTCGCATCGGGCAGCGCTTCCCAGGCCTGTCCCATGCGGAATGCCTGCTCCTCGGCGGTCATGGAACTGGAGAGCCCCGAAACCACGGAGTCGGCTTCAAGCGAATTGGCGCTCTGCACCAGGGCGGCAAAGATGTCGCCTGCGGGAACCACCAGCAGAGAGACTTTCTTGCCAAAGCTCTCGGCCACTGAAACGGCCTTGGTGAAGAGCATCTGCTCGTCTTCGCTGAAGCTCTGCTGCTCGGCGCTGAGGTACTCCGGCCCGCCCAGTCCCATCAGGCGCACGCTGACCACCACCACGTCCTGATCATCGGTGTTGGTGCGCGCGAGCGTCCACTTCAGGGCCAGCGGATTGGCTGCGTCACGCATCGTAACCAGCACGGCACCGGGTCGAATGGCCACCGACTCGCGACTCACCGTATCCTGGTGCTCGAGTTCGAAGTGTTCTTTCATCTGGCGCGCCGTCAAAGCGTGTTTGCGCAGATTTTTTCGCTCGGAAACGGTAAAGACCACGAAAAACGCCGCGGCGAAAGCGACGCCGCTCACGGTGGCCACCGATTTCGTCAACAGGTTCACGATCGCCGTCGATAGCAGAACCATGAACACGGAAATCAGGCCGATGGGAATCTCGGTGTTGCCGATGCGCAGATTGGGGGGCACCTTCCAGCCGCGCTCGCCGTGATACTTCCAGCGCAGCACCAGGGTGGCCAAGGTGGCAAAGGTGAACGACCAGATGACGCCGAAGGCGTAGGCCTCGCCCAGCATCATGACATTGCCGCGCGTGGCGGCGATGGCGAACATTTGCAGGATGAGAACCAGGTTGATGATGCGATGGCTGGTGCCGTACTGCGAATGCGGCTTGCGGAACCAGTCGGCGAGCACGCCGTCCTCGGCGACGCGCATCAGCACGCCAGTGGAGCCGATGATGGATGTGTTGATGGCGCCGGACAGGATGAGAACGCCTACCACCACGACGAAGATGCGCAATGCCACCCTCAAAAGCCGTGGGCCGACCATGTACATGGCCAATCCCGCGATGAGATTGTCCTGGTAGAGGTGGGTGCGCGGACCGTTGGGGATGAGCATTCCTGCCAGCAGGGTGACGCCGCCGGTGAAGATCAGGCTGTAGATGGCGATGACAATCGCGGCGCGCTTGAGGTTTTTCAGTTTGGGGTAAGTAATCTCGCGATTGACGTGCGCCAGGCTCTCTTCGCCGCTCATGGCGAGAATGGAGTGGCCAAATGCCATGATGATTCCGAAGAGCCCGAAGAGAGGGACGAGCGATGTGCCCTTCAGGAAGCCGAGGGCGCGGCCGCTGAAGCGGAGATTGGCGGGGATGGGCGCCGGCGGCAGGTGCACGCCGCGCATCCAGATGGAATAGCCGACCCAGAGGAACAGAATCACCACCATCACGGTGGTGATTTGCATGACGCGCAGCGCCTTGCGCGAATCCTCGGCGCCGCGGATGTTCTGCCACCAGAAGAAGGCCGTCAAACCGACGGCGAACAACATTCCCCCGAGGTGGGTATTGAACTGCACGGGATGGCCTTGCGGGTCGGTAAGAGCGGGCGGCAGCCACTTG
>JASHQH010000184.1 GCA_030037635.1 Acidobacteriaceae bacterium | reverse complement strand
CTTTTTCTCGGGTATGGGATTGTGGTAGGGCACCAACGTGGTTATACACGGCGAGGGTGGACAGGTGCGAACCCGCGCCGCGACAGCGCCGCATATCCCAACCAGTATGTAGCCGGGCAAATCCCCGCAAAACTGCGCGAGCTGTGATCAGGCACGGTGATTGAATCGCTACTTCTTCGGGGTTGATGTAGCCAGCTTCCAGGCCTTCACCTTATATTTGCCATCGTCGTCGGTCAATTGCGAGAAGTTGAAGACAGGGCCCACCATTGCTCCACGCCCGTTACCAACGGCGGATATGTCTGCCTGAGCTCGAAAATAATAGACCCTGCCCGCCTCGGCGGTGAACGCCGCCGTACCGGAATCTTGCTTCCCCTGCCAATTGGCGCACAGATGATGCTCTCCTGGGGTCACTTCAACTGCAAAATAGGAATCTGCGTAATTGGCTCCAGCCCAGGTTCCATCCACCCCGTAGCGAACAGTGGCATGATGGTGGGCCGACGCAATACCAGCCGTAATCGTATCGTTGTCTTCGATAAATACGATCTGCGCCTTGCCCGTCTCGGCGGCCGCTGGCGCGGGTTGACCCTTCTCCGTTTTGACGTCGAATTCGATCTTGGGGTCGCCGCAAGCATCGGGCAGGATCGTCTTTCCAGCATGAACCACCGGAGCAAGGAACGAACAAAGGAAGAGCGCGCAGAGCTTCCGCTTCATAATCAGCCTCTTAAAAGCTGAGAATATGGTGCAACCCTACTCGGGCCTCCTTCGCTAATTCCGTGATAAGAGTCACAACCCGGCTACAACTTAGGCTCGCTCGCTGCAACGAACGATATACTGGCTGCTGCATCTCCGGTCTACCTCAACAACAAAGGAAGCACCGTGTTCGAGTCGGAGTTTGAACGCAAGCTCTTCAACGAGCGCCAGGAAAAGTTGAAGAGGATTGAGGAGCTGGGCCAGGCCGCGTATCCCAATCGCTTCCCTGCCCGCCACGACCAGACGGCGATCTCGCTCGCCCGCGTGCGCGAGCAGTGGGACAAGGCCACGGCCGAGGAGCTCGAAGCCGCGCACCAGAACGTAGCTGTGGCCGGGCGCATCATGGCCATCCGCCAGCAGGGCAAGGCCGGCTTCGCCACGCTGCAGCAGGAGGGCGTGCGCCTGCAGATCTACGTGCGGCTCGATGCGGTGGGCGAGCAGGGATTCGCGCTCTACAAGCTGCTCGACCTGGGCGACCACATCGGCGTCACGGGCCACCTGTTCCGCACCCGCACCGGCGAGCTTACGGTGCACGTCGAGACGCTGGCCTTTCTCGCCAAGGCCATGCTCGCGCTGCCCGAAAAATATCACGGCCTGGCCGACGTGGAGTTGCGCTACCGCCAGCGCTATGTCGATCTCTTTGCCAATCTCGACAGCCGCGAAGTCTTCGTCAAGCGCGCCAGGGTCCTGCGCGCGCTGCGCAACTTCTTTGACAGCCGCGGCTATCTCGAAGTGGAAACGCCCATGATGCAGCCCATCGCCGGCGGCGCCATGGCGCGGCCCTTCACCACACATCACAACGCGCTCGACATGGATTTGTACCTGCGCATCGCGCCCGAGCTCTACCTGAAACGGCTCGTCGTGGGCGGGCTCGATCGCGTCTACGAGATCAATCGCAACTTCCGCAACGAGGGCGTCAGCACCCAGCACAATCCCGAATTCACCATGCTCGAGTTCTACCAGGCCTACGCCAACTATCACGACCTGATGGACCTCACCGAAGAGCTGATCAAACATGTGGCGATGTGGGTGAACGGGACCACGGTTTTGCCCTCCGGCGAGAAGGACGAAAGCGGAAACTCGATTCCGCGTCTCGATCCGGAAGGCAATCCGATCGATCTGGCCAAGTTTGAGCGACTGACAATGCGCGAGGCGATTATTAGTTTCTGGCTGGAGGAATCGGGCCCGAAGCCAACACCCGGGCAGCTCGACGATGTGGATGTACTGAAAGAGCTCCTTCGCCTAGGGCTGTCAAAGCTCAATCAGGTCCTCTACGAGCCAATAGTGGAGGAAACTGATTTAGGAGACGTGATCTCTGAACCTGAAGACCCGTTTTTAAGCCAAGATTTGGGTGCGCCTGAAGCTTTGGCAGCAAATGAGAGATCCAAAGAATTGATTCACGCGTACTCAGGATTTGTGCAGGCATTGAATGGGCTGCAAAACGGCGGGCCGCTCGGAAAAGCAATTGCAAGTTTATTCGAGGGAATTGTCGAGCCCAACCTCATCCAGCCCACCATCATCTACGACTACCCAACCGCTGTCTCTCCGCTCTCCAAACAGAAACCCGACGAT
Organism: Acidobacteriaceae bacterium; assembly: GCA_030037635.1. Classification (GTDB taxonomy): domain Bacteria; phylum Acidobacteriota; class Terriglobia; order Terriglobales; family Acidobacteriaceae; genus Telmatobacter. Next base: position 216 of record JASHQH010000184.1, on the reverse strand, counting down.
CCCGCCCACGTCGAGCGCTTCGAAATCTTCATCGGCGGCTTCGAGCTCGGCAACGCCTTCAGCGAGCTCAACGATCCCGAGGAGCAACACGCGCGATTCGCCCAGCAACTGGCCGAGCGTGCCCGCGGCGACGAAGAGGCGCATCAGATGGACGAGGACTACGTGCGCGCGCTCGCCTACGGCCTTCCCCCCACCGGCGGCGAAGGCATCGGCGTC
>JASHQH010000183.1 GCA_030037635.1 Acidobacteriaceae bacterium | reverse complement strand
GCTCACCGACAGCATCGAGGTCGGTCCACAGAACTGGACGGATCACATCCTTGAGGAATTCGAAAAGCGGCGCGGCTACGATCCGCATCCGTGGCTGCCGGCGCTGACCGGCGTGGTCATCAGGAGCACGGCAGATACCGACCGCTTCCTGTGGGATTTCCGCCGCACACTTTCGCAGTTGCTTGCGGAAAACCACTATGGCGAGATCGCAGACGATTTGCACGCGCATGGAATGCGCTATTACGGCGAGGCGCTGGAGTATCATCGTCCGTCGCTCGGCGACGATATGGAGATGCGCAGCAAGACCGATGTGCCCATGGGAGCCATGTGGACCTGGGCGGGCAGCCCCGGCCCGGACATCGACTACTTGTCGGATCTGCGCGGTGCAGCCTCGATTGCGCATATCTACGGGCAAAATCTCGTGGGCGCGGAGTCGATGACCTCGCGCGGCCCCGCGTGGTCGTTTTCCCCGAACAATCTGAAAAAAGTTGCCGACCTCGAATTTGCGCTGGGCGTGAACCGCTTTGAGATTCACGAGTCGACCCATCAGCCCGTGCCCGACATGGCTCCGGGACTGACGCTCGGGCCATACGGCTTGTGGTTCAACCGCAACAACACCTGGGCCGAAGAGGCAAAACCGTGGGTGACCTACCTTGCACGCTGCTCCTATTTGCTGCAACAGGGGCACTACTTCGCTGATGTCGCGTATTTCTATGGCGAAGAAGGCCCGCTGACCGCGGTATTCGGGTGGAAGCCGATCGAGGACGCGCCCGACGGCTACGCCTTCGACTTTGTGAACAGCGACGTCATCCTGCACAAGCTCGCGTTCAAGGATGGACGCCTTACAACCCCCGGCGGCACCAGCTACCGCATTCTCTATCTGGGCGGGCGCAGCCAGCGCATGACGCTCCCCGTTTTGCGGAAAATCCACGACCTTGTCGAACAAGGCGCGATCATCGTCGGCAACCGCCCCGCGGATTCGCCGAGCCTTGCCGATGATGAGACAGAATTTCAGCGCGTCGCAGACCAGTTGTGGGGAAAGAAGGCCTCCACCGGCCAATTCATGCTGCGGGTAGGAAAAGGAAGAGTCTATGCAGGCGAAAGCGCGAACCAGGTGCTGGCGACGCTCGGAACTCCGCGCGACTTTGAGTCGAGCAAACCCGATCCAGGCGCCAGGCTGATGTTCGTGCACCGCAAACTCGACGACGGCGACCTGTATTTTGTCGACAACCGCGAAGACCGCGCCGTGGACGTTGACGCGACCTTCCGCGTCGACGGAAAAGCTCCGGAGCTGTGGGATGCGGCAACCGGGACGACGCAACCGGCCTCGTACAAAATTGCGGCGGGGCTGACCACCGTGCCGCTGCATCTCGATCCCTATGGAGCAACGTTCGTCGTTTTCCGCAAGCAGGCCGATGCCGCTACGCGCGATCTGCCGCAGCCGCAGGAGTCCGTCCTGCCGGGGCTCGACGAAGCCCTCAACAACGATTGGGCGGTCAGCTTTCAACCCCATCGCGGCGCGCCGGAGTCTGCAACCTTCGCTCGCCTCACCTCGTGGAGCGAGTCTGCCGATGCGGGCGTGAAGTATTTCTCCGGAACGGCGGCCTATTCCAGGGCCATCCAGGTGCCGGCCAGTGCGTTCGCACCGGGCGCACGGCTGTGGCTCGACCTGGGCGACGTGGAAAACGTCGCTGAAGTGGCCGTGAACGGCAAGTCTCTCGGCATTTTGTGGAAGACGCCATTCAAGCTGGACGTGACGGATGCGCTCGTGCCCGGCGCCAACCAGATCGTTGTGCGCGTCACCAATCTGTGGGTGAACCGCATGATCGGCGACCAGCAGCCATGGTCGCTCAAGAAGTACGCATTCGCCGATTTCTTGCCCTACACGGCCGATTCGCCGCTCTTGCCTTCAGGACTGCTCGGGCCCGTGCGGCTACTTTCCGTGGCCGCGCCGCCGGCTGCGCATTAAGCAAGAGCCGCGCGGCCTATGCCGCTTGCAATCCGCAAGGCAAATCCGAAAGAATCGCAGTGCGGCGTTCCCCGGGCTCGGATTCATTCGACGGCTGCACCGCTATCGCACGGGTTCGGCAACGCGGAGGTTGAGATGAGTAGTGTGCGCGTGCTTGTTGGTACGCACAAGGGTGCGTTTGTCCTCAGCGCCGACGGCAAGCGGAAAGATTGGAAGGTGAGCGGACCATTCTTCGCGGGTTGGGAGATTTACCATATGAAAGGCTCGCCGGCAGATCCCAACCGCATTTACGTCTCGCAAACCAGCGGCTGGTTCGGGCAGTTGCTCCAGCGCTCCGACGACGGCGGCAAAACCTGGCATCAGCCCGGCTTGGCGAATGAAGCAATTCCCGCGCCCGGCCCTCCCAAGGCGCTGCCCAACCGCTTTGCTTACGATACGTCGCCCGAAACCGGCAAGGCGCTCACCACGCACCAGTGGTACGACGGCACGCAACATCCGTGGGAATTCAAGCGCGTGTGGCACCTGGAGCCCTCGCTCACTGATGCCGATACGGTGTACGCCGGAGTTGAAGACGCGGCGCTGTTTCGCTCTACCGACGGCGGCGAAAATTGGCAGGAGCTTTCAGGCCTGCGCGGCCACAGCTCCGGTCCGCAGTGGATGCCGGGTGCGGGCGGCATGGGTCTGCACACCATCATTCTTGATCCCAGCAACCCCAGGCGGATCTACATTGCCATCTCGTCTGCGGGCGCTTTCCGCACTGACGATGGCGGCGCGGCGTGGAAGCCGATCAACAAGGGGCTCAAGTCGAATTTCATGCCCAACCCGACGGCTGAGGTGGGCCATTGCGTCCATCACGTGGCCATGCACCGCTCGCGTCCCGATGTGTTGTTCATGCAAAAGCACTGGGATGTGATGCGCAGCGACGATGCGGGCGAGAGCTGGCGCGAGGTCAGCGGCAACCTGCCTACCGATTTTGGATTTGCCATCGATGTGCACGCGCACGAGCCGGAAACACTCTACGTGGTGCCGATCAAGAGCGACTCCGAGCATTTCCCCATCGACGGCAAGCTGCGCGTGTATCGCAGTCGCACGGGCGGAAACGACTGGGAGCCGCTGGCCAGGGGTTTGCCCGAGAAAGACTGCTACGTGAATGTGCTGCGCGACGCCATGGCCGTTGACACACTCGATGATTGCGGCATTTACTTCGGCACCACGGGTGGGCAGGTGTACGCGTCGGCTGACGCCGGCGATAGTTGGGCGCCCATCGCACGCGATCTGCCGGCCGTGCTCTCGGTCGAAGTGCAAACGCTGAATTAGGTTGAGGAATGGGAACCGGTTGCACGAATCAGTTTTGAAAGGACACGACTTTAGAGCTTGCTGAGAAATTCAATCGAAGGTGGCTTTGTAACAAGGGCACGACTTTAGTCGGGCCGTAAGCGTCGCAAAAATGATCTTGGGCTTTAGCCCCTGCCTTCCTGCGCGTAATGAAAATTGCCGATCAAAAGACTTTTTCACCAGGTTGTTTAGTCGTGCCACAGACGCGAAGAATCCTCGGCTTTAGCCCCCGATGTTTTCCTCAATTGGTGCGATTCCGCACCAGTTTCAAGGGAGCATGAGTCCAATGAGAGTTCAGCATGGCTGAGAGTGCGAGTACCGGCGCAGCGCAGGTGCGCGTGGCCCTGCCGTATCATCTGCGCAACCTGGCGCATGTCGACGGCGACATTCAGCTCGCGGTGCCCGCACCGGTTACCGTACGCGCGGTGCTCGATGCCCTTGAGGCGCGCTATCCCACGCTGCGCGGGACCATCCGCGATTACGGCACCGGCCAGCGCCGCGCATTCTTGCGCTTCTTTGCCTGCCAGGAAGATTGGTCGCTGGAATCGCTCGACAAGCCGCTCCCCGATCCGGTCGTTGCGGGCAGGGAGCCGCTGCTGATCATCGGAGCAGTCGCCGGCGGATGAATGCAGGCACCGAAGGAACGAGGGGACAAGCACGCGCGGAACAAGCTGGCTCTCGTCAACCAGCCTAGGCCCATCACTACCTGACGCTGCCAACTCCGCCGGCCCGCTGACTCCGCTGCCGCGAACTTGCTTTGTGCGGCCGTCGCGCGTAGCGTTATTCCTTGCACAAAATCCACGAACCGATTTATGCGCAAGAACGGAGGCGCATTGTGACTCAGCTGCCCGGATACGAAGCTGTCGCCAAAATGATCGACCACTCGCTGCTGAATCCCACCCTCGCCGATCGTGAGCTGGAGGAGGGCTGCGAGCTCGCGCTGCGCTACAACGTGGCCAGCATCTGCATCGTGCCGTATTACCTGGCGCGGGGCGCGCACTTGCTGGCCGGCTCGACCGTGCTCGCCACCAGCACCATCGGTTTTCCGCACGGCGTGCACACCACCGCCGTTAAGCTGGCCGAAATAGACCAGGCGCTGAAAGACGGCGGCGTAGAGCTGGACGCGGTGGTGAACATCAGCAAAGTGCGCAGCCGCGACTGGGATTACGTGAGCGGCGAGCTCGAAGCGCTGGCCCGCGCCACCCATGCAGGCGGCGCCAAAATCAAAGTGATCTTTGAAAATGCGTACCTCGACGATGCGGCCAAGATTCGTCTCTGCGAGATCTGTGCCGAGGTGGGCGCAGACTGGGTGAAGACGTCGACCGGATACGCGCCGGGAGGCGCCACCATGGCCGACCTGGAGCTGATGCGCAGGCACTCGCCGCCGCAGGTGCAGGTCAAGGCCGCCGGCGGCGTGCACGATCTGGATACCCTGCTTGCCATCCGCGCTGTCGGCGTCAGCCGCGTGGGCATGCGCAGCACCGCGCCGGTCCTGGAAGACTTGCGCAAGCGCCTCGGCCTCGAGCCCATCACTCCAGCCGTGGCTGCGCCGGCGGCCTCCGGATACTGAGAGCGCGACTTGCCCAAGCCATCATTTTTCCTGTAGCGTTCGAACGGCGCCAGCTGCCGCACCCATGGGGTCCCGAATGAATTGGAGTCCGCGTTTCTTACGGCCGGCGCCGCACCTGCCTCGTCTCTCCGCCGAAGCCATCAGGAAAACCTATCCCAGGCTGCGCGGGCAGGTGCTCGAGGCCGTGTTCATCGGCTACGCGGTGTTCTATCTGGTCCGCAACAACCTGCCCGTCGTGTCGAAAGAAATGGGCCAGGCGCTCAACTACAGCAAAGATCAGATCGGCGATATGCTCGCGGTCATGGTGGCCGTCTACGGGCTAGGCCGTTTTTTCATGGGCTCGCTTTCTGACCGCAGCAATCCGCGCTACTTCATGCCGCTTGGATTGCTGGCCACCGCGGCCTGCAACTTTGCCTTTGCCGCGGCCGGCAGTTATCGCGCGCACCTGGCGCTGTGGGCGCTGAACGGGCTGGCGCAAAGCATGGGATGGGCGCCCTGCGGCCGCTCGTTGAGCCATTGGTACAGCATTCGCGAGCGCGGCACGGTGTTCGGTTTCTGGAACCTGGCGCAGAACGTTGGCGGCGGCCTCATCGGCATCATTGCCGCCTACTCGGCAGAGCTGCTCGGCTGGCGCTCGGCATTTTATGTGCCGGGAATTCTGGCGGTCCTCTGCGCCGTCTACCTTATGCTGCGCCTGCGCGATACGCCGCAGTCCGTCGGCCTGCCGTCCATCGAAGAGTACCGCAACGAGGATCCCCAGCGAGGCAGCAGCGCGGCGGAAAATGAGCTGGGCACGCGCGAGCTGCTGGTCGACTACATCCTCAAGAACCGCTACCTGTGGCTCATTGCCGCCGCCAATTTCTTCGTCTACATTGCGCGCTACGCCATGCTCGACTGGGGCCCGACCTTCCTGAAAGAGGTAAAGCACGCCAGCCTGGGCGAAGGCGGCATCGGGACCTTTACGCTCGAGTTCAGCGCCATGATCAGCACCTTTCTGGCCGGATGGCTCTCCGACAAGATCGGCGGACGCCGCGGCATGATCTGCGTGGTGTGCATGATTCCCGCGTTGCTGGCCTTCGTGGGCATTCTCCTCAGTTCCAACACCGAGCTCTGGCTCGATCTCACGCTCTTCGGTGTGATCGGCTTCTTTGTTTACCCCGCGCAGATGCTGCTGGGGATCATGGCCCTCGACGTGACTTCGAAGAAAGCCATCGGCACGGCCAACGGCCTGCTGTCCATCATGGGCTCGCTGGGGCGCATCGCCGAGTCGATGGGCATCGCTGCACTGGCGCAGCACTACGGCTGGAACGCCGCGCTCTACGGAATCCTGATTTCCGTCGTGCTGGGCATCGGGCTGATGGCCTTCCTGTGGAACCTGACGCCGCAGTCCGCCGGCGCACGCGTGCGCTAGACGGGCGCGCGGGCGCCGATTCTGACGGGCCCTCCATGAGTGACTCGGCGATTATCTGCTTATCGACGCCGCCTCGCACCCGGAATCTCACGGTCACCCGTTTGGGAGCAAGGTTCAGAAGGCCCGGTGATTCCGCCAGGTTTGAGGCTACTTCGCTTGTTCGAGAATGCACCCGGGCGTGGAGCGCGCAATCTCCCACTCCTCCTCGTTCATGTCCGGCGACACCTCCGCAAACAACGGAGTGCTCAGGTAGCGCTCGCCTGTATCCGGCAACATGCACAGGATGGTTGCTCCCTTGGGTGCCTGCGCCGCAACCTGGAGCGCCCCCGCGAACGTGCCCCCAGACGTGATGCCGACAAAAATACCTTCCTTCTTCGCCAACTCCTTGCTGCAGCGCATCGCATCGGCGCTCGTAATCCGCAGAACCCGGCTGATGGTCTTCGCTGAGACCGCATCCCCGGTTAGTTTTGCAACGAAATCCGGACTCCATCCTTGCAACGGATGAGGCTTCCAGCTCGGGTGCGGCGCACTCGCCGATCCATCCTCGTTCCGCTCCTGCTCAATCCCGCTCGAAAGCATCGGCGCATCGTCCGGCTCACAAACCACGATCTTTGTCTCCGGCCGCTCGCTCGCCAGCACACGCGCTACGCCCTTCAGCGTGCCCCCTGTGCCGAATCCCGTCACCCAGTAATCCAGCCGCTCGCCCTTGAAATCCCGAAGGATCTCTTGCGCAGTGGTTCGCGAGTGCATATCGGCATTCGCTTCGTTTTCGAACTGCCGCGTGTAATACCATCCGTGTTTCTCGGCGAGTTCAATGGTCTTCTTCACCATTCCCACCGCCCGAGCCGACGCCGGCGTGATCACCACCTTGGCGCCTAAAAACCGCATGAGCTTTCGGCGCTCGATGCTGAAGGTCTCCGCCATTGTCACTACCAGCGGGTATCCCTTTGCCGCGCATACCATCGCCAGCCCAATACCGGTGTTGCCACTGGTGGCCTCCACCACGGTCTGCCCTGGTTTCAGCTTCCCGGTGCGCTCTGCCTCTTCAATCACGCCCAGGGCGAGGCGATCCTTCACCGACCCAAGCGGGTTAAACGCCTCGACCTTTACATAGAGGTTCACTTCCGGGGGCGCCAGCCGATTGATTCTGATCACCGGAGTATTGCCGACCGTTTCCGTGATGTTCGCGAACTTGCTCATTTTCTTGACCTCCGAACGCACCTAATTGTACAGTCGTGACTCAGCCTGCTCGAGACCTTTCAGGAGACACCGCTCATGTCACCATCCGATGACGTCGTCAACCGTATCTCTCCACTGGCGATCTCGTCGGATGACTTCCGCAGCGCCGCTCATCGGCTCGTAGATCGTGTCGCCGATTTTCTCGACCGCCTCCCCGCCTCTCCAGTCACTCGCGGCGAGTCGCCATCGGCCGTTCGCGAGGCGATGGATGCAGCGCGTCCGCTGCCACGCGAGGGTGCGCCCCTGGCCGCTCTGGTCGATCGCGCCGCCACTCTGCTGTTCGATCACTCGCTTTTTAACGGGCACCCGCGTTTCTGGGGCTACGTCACTTCGTCCCCGGCCCCGATCGGCATGTTGGGTGAGTTTCTGGCATCCGCGGTGAACGCCAACTGCGGCGCATGGCTGCTATCGCCCATGGCCAGCGAAATCGAAGCGCAAACGGTGCGCTGGGTTGCGGAGATGCTCGGCTATCCCACCGGCTGTGGCGGCCTCTTCGTCAGCGGCGGGAACATGGCAAACATCGTGTGCTTCCTCGCGGCCCGCGCGGCCAAAGCCGGATCTGACATTCGCACTGCGGGTGTTGGCGGTACGCGTCTTCGCGTCTACTGCTCGTCCGAGACCCACACATGGATTCAAAAGGCGGCCGATATTTCAGGCCTCGGCACAGATTCCATCCGCTGGATCCCTGCCGACGGCGAATTCCGAATCAACCTTGAGGCGCTGCGTACCCGGGTTCGCGAGGACATTGAGGCTGGCGACAAGCCATTTCTTGTCATTGCCAACGCAGGCACGGTCAGCACCGGAGCCGTTGATCCGCTCAGCCGGCTGGCTGTCCTCTGTCGCGAGTTTAATTTGTGGTTGCATGTCGACGGCGCCTATGGTGCGCTGGCTGCCGCTGTGCCCGCTTCCGCAGCGTTGTTCGCGGGCCTGGGCGAGGCCGATTCCATCGCAGTCGATCCGCACAAGTGGCTTTATGCGCCCCTCGAAGCCGGATGCGCCTTGACCCGCGATATCTCCAGTCTGCGCGGCGCGTTTGCCTATCATCCGCCTTACTATCATTTCGGAGTCGAAGCCACCAACTACTTTGATCTTGGCCCGCAGAATTCAAGAGGATTCCGCGCCCTGAAGGTGTGGCTCGCATTGCAGCAGGTTGGGCGCGAGGGCTACGCGCAGATGATCTCCGGCGACATCCGCCTCGCGCGCTCGATGTACGAGCGCATCGCCGCATTCCCTCAACTCCAGGCCCTGAGTCACGGATTGAGTATCACCACATTCCGCTATGTCCCCTCCGATCTCGATCGCATGGACAACAACGTCACAAACTATCTGAATGATCTCAATTGCGAACTGTTGACGCGCTTGCAACAGGGCGGCGAGGCCTACGTTTCCAACGCCATCATCGGCGGCAAATACGCCTTGCGCGCCTGCATCGTGAATTTCCGAACTACCCTTCAGGACGTTCACGATTTGCTGCCGCTCGTGGTACGGATCGGCGGCGAGTTGGATGCGCAGATGAGGCCGGCTCATCCTCGCCCGGCCTGAGCAGAAAACCGTGCCACAGTTGGCAGTCGGCCGAAGCGCGCGTGCGCAGGACGGGCGCACAGGCGTTGAGCGAGACGGCGACGGACTAGCGCGGGGCAGCGGTGTTAGCGGTGTTCGCGTGCGCTCAAGTGCACGTTAGCAGGTCCACGTTCGTCTGGCCCAGTCTTGTCCGGGGCGCGGTTTGTACCCTACATTGGTACCCCTCCCCCCGGTTGTCTTTGGGGTTAAATTCCCTCATATCAATCGCTTATACGTTTCACCGATTTCGGCAAGCCGCTGATTCCGGGCGGTTTAAATCCTCCGAATCCTGGAAAATAGGGACTTAACGGAAAGCGCCGGTAGCCAATACCAGGAGTCCAGTGGTTTTTCGGAGCCCCCCGAAATGTGTGCGTCGTTATTTCTGCCATCAAAGCCAGTTTAGAGATTCGCGCGAAATAACCTGCAAAGCGGCGAAATTTTTTTGACAAGTGTTTTCAGTGGGTTGCGGGCGGAGCTGTGGGGCGAAGGGGTTGACGGGGGAGCGGAAGGGCCGCGGGCTGGTGACGAGATGCCCGTTTCCCAGGACCTATCGCATTCTGGCGAAAGTCGCGCCATGAGCGGTTTGCCACGAAGCCAGCAAGTTAGACTAGGACCGGCCACAGGTCCGTCGATAGCCTTCGAATTTCGAGGGTGATCTGCTGACGCAACCGGAAGCGGATCGGGCTGACGCCTTGGGTACGGGGCACCATCTCCGTTCTCACGCTCGGAGCTACTCGGCAGCCGCCCGGCTTAGGTGGTTTGATCTACAGACCGCTCCGCTTCCTCGCCCGAGAAGACATGTTCACAGGCGTGGCAGGATTGAGTCGTGGAAAGGTCCCAATCCCGCAGTACCAGCTGGCCGCACTCGCAAATCCGCATCTTCTTTTCCGCAAAATCAAGAGCGTTGATGTCGCTGAAGATGTGCTTCAGAACCATCGGTGACCCCACGTCACCTCCCGTCAATCCCTCGCTGCCAAAGCTAGGCCCGCAACCCACTGAAAACACTCGCCAAAAATTTTTCGCGGCTTTGCAGATTATTTCTCGCGCTTTGCTAACCTGAACACAGAATGACGAAAACCAGCCGAGCGAGCGGTATCAGCGGAGCCATCCGCGCTGCACGAACGTCAATACCGCTAACCCAGCTAAGCCATTTGGTTCGACGAATTTGGCTCCTAACCCGCCTGCTTTCAATAGCCTGCGGCTGGCCATCGGGGGTACAAATGGCTCAAAAAAAGGCACTTAACCCCGAAAAGGTGGGGGGGCCCCCCGGGGGGGTGGGTCAGCGCCGGTCGCCTGCTGGCTATCGTCAGGCAGCTGCCGCAGCGAAACCCGCCGCTTGTCGAGGAGCGCTTGCACCGATTTGACCGGCTGCGGCGGCTGAGGAAGGGCATTGACGACCAGGACAGTCGTCTCGTGCTGTGGCGTCGAGGTCTGCGCGGCTGCAGTGAGCGCGCAGCCCAAGCCCAGGAGAAGGAGACCGGTCGATCGTGGTCCCGCCTTCACGGCTCAGCTTCCAGAATGGGTACTGAAATCTAGCGCGCTTTGTGGTTCTTCGGCCGGCAACGGGAGCTAATCGGGGCTCAGAGGCCGGCCGGAGCGAAGTAAACTTCGCATCCCGGGCACGGAAGGTGCTACAAAGATAGGACATGAGCGCGCAAAGGCAGCTTTTGACGCCGCGTGAAGCATCACGCATGCTCGGGATCAGTTATCCCGCCATCAAGAAATGGATCCTGGCCGGGAAATTGAAAACGGTTCGCACTCCGGGTGGACATCACCGGCTCGCCGCAGCAAGCCTCAGGCCGTTTCTTGAAAAGGATGCCGCGCGATCGGAAACCGAGTCGCGCGCGCGATACCGCCGTGTGAGCGGGCGCAATCAGCTGGCTGGGAGGGTGGTCAGCGTGAGAACCGAGGGGCTTCTGGCAGAGGTTGTGCTGGCCATCGGAGACGCTCAGGTTACGGCGATCATCACCGCCGAGGCCGTGAAGGAGCTGCGCCTGAAAAAGGGTGACACCGCGGCGGCCTTGATCAAATCAACCGATGTGATGATCGAGCGGTTGGACGCAACTTAGAGCGCGATTTCGGACCGGGTCAAGTCACCCCAGCGACCAAAAATCAGTCGCGTCACCCCGAGAAGCCGTGCCCTGGTTACACAGCTAGAAGCAACTGCAGATCCTTCGGCTTCGCTCCGCTCAGGGGCAGGATGACAGCCGCTTCGGCTGCCGTTGTGGTTGGCCGGCTACAGCGAATCCTCATTCGCTGCAAGCTGGTTGACGGTGTGATTCGAAACGTATAAATTCGATAGATCAAAGGCCGGGCTCGCAAACCTTCCCCACGCAGGAGTTCGATCCCGGCCGAGTACAGGCCCACCGGTATCCTCGCCAAATTTCCTCTGGAGATTCTATGCTCATGCACAGCTCTCTTCGGTACACGTCTCTGTATCCTGCAAAAGCGACGAATTCGTTGCAGGCCATTTTGATTTCTTGGTTGTGGCGCGATCCTCGGACGCCATCCAGGATTGCCCTTTCCACTCTCCTCGTTTTCTTCGCCGCCGTTCCGATCTGCACGCCGGTGCCGGTCGCCCGGGCTCAGGCCGCGGCCCCAAATCCCACAAGCCAAGCCGCGGCAGCTCCAGCCAATCCCGATGCGCTTACCTGGCACGGCATCACGCTGTATGGCGCGTATGATGTGGGCCTTGGCTGGGTGAGCCACGGGCTGCCGCAAAGCCCTTATAACTATGAAGGTTCATCGTTGGTGAACCGGAACGCTGCCGGCTCCCGGTTCCTCGTTGAACCGGATAACCTGTCGCAGACTGGTGTGGGCGTCAGGGGCAATGTAGAGTTCTTTCATGGCTTGTCGGTAGTATTCAATGCATCCACCGGCATCAATCCGCAGTCGGGCCAGCTGTCCAATGCGTCCCTCACCGACATCAAAGACAATGGCCTTCCCCGAGCCGACTATTCAATGGCCATTGACGGGGCACGCGCGGGCCAGCCGTTGAATGACGAATATTATGCAGGTATCTCGTCGAAGGATTTCGGCACGCTGACCTTCGGCCGCCAGCGCGCACTGGGCACCGATACCATGCTGCTTTACGATCCGGTCTCGGGCGGCTATGCGTTTTCGTACATCGGCTATAACGGCACCATGGCGGGCGGGGGCGACACCGAAGACACGCGCTGGGACGACGCCGTGAAATACCGCATCATCGATGGCCCGATCCATTTCGGTGCGATGTACAAATTCGTCGATGGTACGGGCGGCTGCTACCTGCCTTCGGCTACGGCCACGAGCTGGACGGCCACTACCTGTACGCCGGAAGATCCGCACAACAATGCCTGGGGATTCAACCTGGGCGGAGAAGACGGAGAATTTTCGGCCGATCTGGTCTACCAGCATTACAACCAGGCAATCAGCGTATTGAATCCGCTGCTGGGCGCTACCAGTCCAACGCAGCCCTACCAGTCCACCGTCGACAGCATCAATACGATCGAGGTCAGCGGTCCCAATGCTGTGGCCGCAGACAACAATCTCATCAGCACCGACAACACGGTGTATGGCATTGTGACCGACAACAACGCGGTGATGGCGGCAGCCAAGTATGCGTGGGACCCGCTGAAGTTTTATGCCGGCTACGAGTACATCTGGCAGAACAATCCCAAGAACCCGCTAGGCGTGGGCGCCACCGATCAGGGGGGCTATGTGATGAGCGGCGTGGAAGACAACAATCTTGATAATGAAAAGCTGGTGCAGATCTGGTGGGAGGGCATCAAGTACACCTACCGCACCAAGACCGACGTCACTTTATCGTGGTACGAACAGCGACAGAACGATTTCCGATCGCCGCCGGCCTGTGCGGCGGGCAACATGCGCAGCTCCTGCGCGGGAACGCTTGACGAAGGGTCGCTCTATGCCGATCATCGCTTCGTCAGGCGTTTCGACGGATTTGCCGGAGTTGCGTATTCGTTCGTGACCGGCGGTCTGGCCATTGCAATTCCTCATAGCCCGGGTATTTCCTATCTGCACAACAGCAACTGGGCTCCGACGATCGGCGGCCGCTTCACTTTCTGATCGCTACTGCTCGTCTTTGCCGGGGCGGAGCATCAGCGCGCGGATGGCGTCGCGGGGATCCTTGCCTCGGTTCAGGATCAACTCCATCTGCTCGGTGATAGGCATTTCGACGCCGCGCTGGCGGGCGAGGCCGAGTGCGGCGCGGGTGGTGAACACGCCTTCAGCCACTTTGCCGCCGAGCGAGGCGAGAATCTCAGGCAGCTTGCGTCCCTGGCCGAGCGCCTGGCCGACAGTGCGGTTGCGGCTTAAGCTGCCGGTGCAGGTAAGCACCAGGTCGCCGATGCCGGAGAGGCCGGCGAGGGTTTCGCGGCGCGCGCCGCAGGCCACGGCGAGGCGCGTGATCTCGACGATGCCGCGCGTGATGAGCGCGGCGATGGAGTTGTGGCCCAGGCCGACACCGACGGCGATGCCGGCGGCGATGGCGATTACGTTCTTGAGCGCGCCGCCGAGCTCGACGCCGATGACATCGGTTGACGTGTAGAGGCGGAGAGATTCCGACGAGAACTCCTGCTGGATGAGGGCGGCAACCTGCGGATCGCTGAAGGCGACGGTGACGGCGGTGGGCTGGCCTTGCGCGACTTCCTGCGCGAAGCTGGGGCCGGAGAGCGCGCCGATGGAGAGCAGGAGTCCGGCGGGCTCGAGCGTGTCAGAAAGCACCTGGGTCATGCGAAAGTGCGTGCCCTCTTCAAGGCCTTTGGTGGCGCTCAAGACAAACTGGCCGATGCGCAGGCAGTTGCGCGTGCGCAGCAGTGTGGGTCGCAGGAATTCCGAGGGGATGACGACAACGAGGATGTCGGCCGCATTGATGGCGGCGCAGTCGTTGGTGACGGTGACGCCGGCGGGGATGGGAAAGCCGGGGAGGAATTGGGAATTCTCGCGGGCGTCGTTGATTTGTTGGGCCAGCTCAGGGATGTGGGCCCAAAGCGTGAGCTGGTGACCGCCGCGGCGATAGAGCGAGAGCGCGAGGGCGGTTCCCCAGGCGCCGGCGCCGAGAATGGCGATGCGGCTCATTCCTGGTTCCTGGCCCCGAGTTTGTATTCCGTGCCGTCGTGCAGGCGGCGCAGGTTGGAGTGGTGCTTGGCGATGATGAGCAAGGCGACGCAGACGCCAGCGGCGAAGAAGGCAGCCGGCCGCTGGCCCTTGACCAGCAACCAGGCGTAGAGCGGGAATGACGCGGCGCCGACCATGGAACCGACGGCAACGTAGCGGCTGAGGGCGACGGTGAGGAAAAAGGTGCCGATGGCAGCCAGCGCTGCCCAAGGCGAGATGACAAGAAAGACGCCGAAGCCTGTGGCCACGCCTTTGCCTCCGTGAAAATGCAGCCAGACAGTGAACATGTGCCCGAGCACGGCAAAGAGGGCGGCGATGGCCTGGACGCTGCGCAGCGGCACAGTGGGCATGAGGAGCGAGCCGAGCCAGCCGCCGAGCCAGACCGCGGCGCATCCTTTGAGCACGTCGAGGGCGAAGGTGGCCACACCGAGGCCGTGCGCGCCGGTGCGCAGCACATTGGTGGCGCCGATGTTGCCGCTGCCGAAGGTGCGTATGTCCTGCTGGCGGAAGATGCGCATCAGCAGATAGCCGAAAGGAATCGATCCCAAAAGATAGGCGGCGACTGCGATGATGGCAAAGCGGAGGAGCACGACGAGAGTTTAGCAGGTAACGGCTACGCGGATGCGGGTCAATGGCCGAAGGTAATCGCGCGGCGGTATATGGGGATGCAACCTAGAAGAGGGCGCGGCGGGCAGTGCGGACCTCGGCGGCCAGTACGCGCAGGATTTTGAGCGAGAGCAGGGGATCAGACTGCATGAGCGCGGTGAACTCGGCGCGGCTGACAAAACTGACCCGCGCCCCTGCGCGCGCGACTGCCGAAAGCGAGTAAGGCTGATTGCCGATGAGCCCGGGAAGGCCGAGCAACGACCCGGCGGTAGCCCGAACGGAGAAAAGCTGCTGGCCGGTGGGGGAATCCATGGTTAAGGCGGCTTCACCCTCGTGAAGGATGTAGACGCCAATCGAGGGCTCGTCCTGGCGGAACAGGAGGCGATCGGTGTCGCAAGGAACCGGAGTGGAGCGCACATCGAGTGCGCGAATCAGCTCCGGATCGGCGACGAATGCGTTGGGATCGAGGTCCATCTGCAGCCTGATTGGTGTTGTCGCGGCTATCATGGCGAGCGTCCGCGGGGAACTGGAGCCATAATTTCATTGATTTGGGCGAATCACTTGTGATGTACGTCACTTTTGAGCGTGACTGAGTCCAGTTTCCGGCCTGACGGGCGAGTGATTTGGAGCGCATTCGGCGGCAAATGGGCTCAGAGGGTGACAACGCGGTGGTTGGCGCCCGCTTTTGCGCCCGGGAGGGCAGAATTGCCGCCTCAGTTACAGTAGAGAATGTCGCCCATGGCACGGATTTTGAAGAAGATCGGCATTGCGCTGGAGATGATCAAGTGGGAGCACTCCATCTTTGCGCTGCCGTTTGCGCTGACGGCCATGCTGCTGGCCGCGCGCGGGCTGCCGGGCTGGCGCACGGTGGCGTGGATCGTGGTGGCGATGGTGGCGGCGCGCTCGTCGGCCATGGCCTTTAACCGCTGGGCCGATGCGGACCTGGATGCTGCCAATCCGAGGACTCGAGGGCGGGCCATTCCGGCAGGGTTGCTATCGCGGCAGTTTGTGCTGGGGTTTGCGTGTGTGGCGGCCGCAGTGTTTGTGGCGGCTGCGGCGGAGCTGAACCGGCTGACGCTGGAACTGGCGCCGGTGGCTCTGGCAGTGCTGCTGGGTTACAGCTACCTGAAGCGGTTTACCCAGTGGTCGCACCTGGGATTGGGCCTGGCGCTGGGTCTGGCGCCCACGGCGGCGTGGATTGCCGTGCGTGGCAGCATGGATGCGCGCATTCTGGTGCTCACCGCGGCGGTGACGCTGTGGGCGGGCGGGTTCGATGTGCTCTATGCCTGCCAGGACTATGAGCACGACCGCGCCGCCGGGCTGCACAGCCTGCCGCAAGCCATGGGCTTGACGTTCGCATTTTGGACGGCGCGCGCCATGCATCTTGCCATGCTGGCGCTGCTGGTGTGGTTCGGCTATCTTTTTGGTTTTGGCCGCGCGGGTTGGGCGGGAATCGGCGCCGTGGGCCTGCTGCTGGCCTACGAACACGCGATTGTGTCGCCGCGCGATTTGCGGCGGCTGAATGCGGCGTTCTTTGCCATGAACGGCGTGATCGCGATGGTGTTTCTGGCGTTTGTGTCGGCAGATTTGTGGATGAAAGGCAGGGGCTAGAGAGCAGAGAGTTGAGGCCAATCAGACGCTGATGACGGGGAAGGGGGAGTCGCGGATCACGGAATAGGTGAGATCGCGGAGGCGTCCCTTGTAACCCGGCTGCGGGCTTCTGCCGATGATGAGCGCGTCGGCGTCGGAATGGCGCGCGGCCTCGAGCAGCGCTTCCTTGACGGGGCCGACGGCGATGCGAACCGGAGCATTCGATCCAACCTTCTTCTGCAGGGCTTCAATGCGCTGGCTGGCCTCGCGCCGTTCAGCCGACTGGATGTGCTCCCCGAGATCGAGCCGCACGGGAAGCTTTGGATCATCGGCTGGAATGGCGTGAATGATGCGCAGATTGGAGTGCGCCTGCTGCGCTTCCTGGTGCGCATAGCCAAGCACGCGCTCTGAATCCTCGCTGAGAGCTATGGCGCAAAGCAATTCGCGATGCTCCATGGGCCGCGGTGCGATGGTTTCGGCGTGGTGGCTGGTTTCCACCGGGCAGTCGGCCGCATCGAGCACCTTGGCCGTGGTTGAGCCCAGCAGCGTGCGGCGAAAGCTTCCAGCGTGGGTGGGCATGATGATGATGTCGAAGCCGCGGCGCGCGGTTTTGGCGATCTCGGCCGCAGGGTCGCCGCAGGCCAGGATGCGCGGGAAGTGCGCAGCCGGAAACTCGTGGTGGAGGAAGTGGTTGAGTTTTTGGCGCGCGACTTCCTGATGCTCTTCGGCGATTTCGACAGGGCCCCGCAGATACACCTCGACGCCGGAGTAGCTGTTGGGATCGAAGACGTGGAGCAGCGAGACTTGAGCGCCAAGAATGGACGCGGCCCGCTTGACATAAGTTCCCATGGCCACGCAGGACGGCGAGAAGTCAACGGGAAACAGGATGCTGGTGATGATCGCCATAAGGCTCTCCAGAGCGGTCGCGCAACCGCCCACCATTGAGATGATGGGGAGGGCCGCAAAGACTCGATTTGAGTGCGGCAGGTATCGAACAGCGCCTGGCCGCGGCGTCTGGGCGCGCCGTTTGTGGAGTTCGAATTCGCTGCTGATCATATGGGTCGCATTGGCAGCACCGCGTGTGCGGGCGTGGACGCCGGCACGACAGCCGGTCTGGAGACCGGTGTTACGAAAGGCGGGCGAAGCCGTGTGATAAGGTGCGAGAAAGACGCGCTGCGGTTTCCCGGGTCTCAAAAATCGGGACCTCCACCCCAGCGAGCAGAAATCGCTCGCGGGGACCCCGGGACCTGGGGCACCCAAGCCGGCGCTGCATCGCGACATGAAGATTGCAATCCAAGGGGAGCCGGGCTCGTTCAGCCACGAGGCGGCGCTGAAGCTGGTGCCGGACGCGGAGATTCTGCCCTGCGCGCTTTCGGCGGAGGTGTTCGCGAAGCTCGACGAGGGCGCAGCCGCCGCGGCCGCGATTCCCATTGAGAACAGCCTGGCCGGATCGGTTCTGGAACATTTTGATCTGCTGTTGAAGCACGACGTACGAGTAGTGCGTGAGACGCTGGTGCGCATCCGCCACAACCTGATCGCCATTGAGGGCGCGTCGCTGGAGGAGATCGAGCGCGTATATTCGCATCCCGTGGCGCTGGCGCAGTGCCGGCGTTTTTTGGCCGCGCATCCCCACATGAAAGCCATTGCGTTTTACGACACCGCGGGCAGCGTGAAGCAGCTTGCGGAGCAGCAGGATCCTTATGCGGCGGCGATCGCCAGCGAGGCGGCTGCCGCGTACTACGGCGCGAAGATTCTGGCCCTGGGCATCGAGGACGATGCGGAGAATTACACGCGCTTCTTCCTGGTGCGGCGCGCCGGCGAGGCGGGCGCCGATCCTGAAGCGAATAAGATGAGCATCGCCTTCACGGTGGAGAATCGCCCAGGATCGCTGGTGGCGGCGCTGACCGCATTGAGCGCCATGGGAACCAACCTGACCAAGATCGAGTCGCGGCCGGTGCACGGCAAGCCATGGGAGTACATCTTTTATGTGGACTGCCAGATTGGATCGAGCGGCGAGGGCGCGCGTGCCGGCGCCGGCAGCGAGGTTTCTCGCATCATCGACGCGCTGCGGGGGCACTGCGGCATGGTGAAGGAGCTGGGACGCTATCGCGAGGCGCGAGGCGTGGGGCGATCAAGCAGCCAGTAGCCGGCAGCTTTCTTGTTCCCTCGCTCCCTCGGCCCCTGCTTCTTAGAAGTGGTAGGCGACTCCGATAACCGGATCGTTCATGTTGAACCACTTGTTGGTATTGAATTGGGTGCCATTATCGAAGGTCGGCACCTTGGTAACCTGGCCGCGGTACTCCACCCGAACGTCGAAGCTGGGGCTGACCTCGTAAGCGAAGCCCGCACCGTATACGCCGCCCACCTCGGTTTGCTGCTTGGCGTTCAGCGTACCCAGGCCCGAGTTGACGATGGGAAGGAAGATGAACCCCGCCGGGCCGGCTTCGACGAATGGGTTCCAGTTCTTCAACACGAACGACTTGACGAAGGCGCCCGACATCTCCTGAATGCGCGCCGGGACCGTGATGCCGTTGTAAAACGACGGGCCGAAGTAGTCGAACTTGTTCTGGTAGGTGATGCCGTAGTTGGCTTCGAGCGCGCTGGTGGGCGTAAGCATATAGCGATAGCTGGCCATGGCGCCAAAGCCGCGGTTGGAGTGAACCTGCACGTCGGTGGAGGAGGCGATAAAAGGAGGAATAATCGTCTGTCCGCTGATGCTGAGGTCCTGGCGGCTTTCCTGGGCGCGGCCCACGGCCGCAAAGGCGGCCAGCAGAGCTGCTAAAAAGGCAATCTTCTTCATTCGATCCTGATCCTCGCGGCTGCGCAACCAAGCGGTTGGCAAAGAGCTGGTCTGATTCCGGTGCGCCGGCTGACGTCCGGGCTCCGCTCTCAGCATTGTAAATGGCCGGAACGGGCCGGAGGGTCCATCCAGTTCAATGGGCATCACGCGGCAGCTTCTGGGCATTAGACGCAGGGGAAGGGAGCAAGGCAGCAAGGGGCAGAGAACAGGGAACAAGGAGCAGGCCCGCATCCTCGCTGCCTGTTTCTAACGCTCCAGGTGATAGAAGAACGGCGGGCCGTGAACTTTGGCCAGGTTTTTCAGGGTGCGCAGAAAGGCCGTGGCCGCATAGGAGAGCGCAGCATTGCGCCGGTGCGCCAGGCGCAATACGCGGCGCATCTCGAGCTCGTCAACGGGAACGCGCACCAGGTCGCCGGTTTCGAGTTCGCGGACCACCGTGATGTGCGGCACCAGGGCCACGCCGTTACCCATGGCCACAAAGCGTTTGATGGCCTCGATAGTGGGCAGTTCGATGGGCATGTTGAGCGGCGTGCGGTAGCGCTGAAAGGCTTCAATCACTCTGCGCCGCAGCGGCGAAGCCACGTTGTGGGCAATGAAGGTTTCGTTGCCCAGGTCGCGAATAGAGACGCGCTGGGCGCCGGCGAGTGGGTGGTGCGGGCTGACAATGAAGGCCAGGCTGTCGCCATAGACAGCGATGGTGCGAATCTGCGCAGGATCGGGACGGAAGGAGATGACGCCCAGCTCGAAGCTGCG
Organism: Acidobacteriaceae bacterium; assembly: GCA_030037635.1. GTDB lineage: Bacteria > Acidobacteriota > Terriglobia > Terriglobales > Acidobacteriaceae > Telmatobacter. Next base: position 19,894 of record JASHQH010000183.1, on the reverse strand, counting down.
CAGGCTGAGCTCCTGAGGGATGCGCGAGGCCAGCATGCGTTGCACGGTGACGGGAATGGTGGGAAATTCGCGGCGAAACGCGTCGATGGCCGGCAACAGGTACATGATGGTGTACTCGTTGGCGGCCAGTTGCAGGTGGCCCCGCTCCAGGTTCTTCAGCTCGTCGAGGGCGCTGGAGGCCTCGCGGCGCAAGGCGAGCAGACGCAGCGCGTAATCGTGCAGCAGGGCGCCGGCCGCGGTGAGCGAGCCGTCGCGTGCCGAGCGGTCAAAGAGGGTTTCGCCGACGGCCTTCTCCAGCTTGCGGATGACCTGGCTGACGGCGGGCTGGGTACGGTGCAGACGCTGCGCAGCGCGCGAAAAGCTGCGCTCCTCAGCTACGGCGAGGAAGGCTTCGAGCTGGCTGAGTTCCATGGCGCTTCTCCGGGCGCAGCTATTAGCCTTCAGCTATTCGCCTCATCCCGGTGCCGCGCTCCTGATTTGGCCGTCGATTCAGCTTCGAGCGCCACCCTCGAGCTAAAAGCTAAAAGCGAAAAGCGAAAAGCTAATCGCTGCTTCTATAAGCAGTTCTAATCCAATCTAAAAGAATTATAACTTTGCCTTATGGTGGAGGGATGATCCACAATAGAAGGGCGAGGCCGGATTCCCCGGCAGGTCAAAAAAGCCTATGAGCAGCGAGCATGTAGTTTTCTTCGACACCACCCTGCGCGATGGCGAGCAGTCGCCGGGTTGCAGCATGACCACGCAGGAGAAGCTGACCATGGCCCACGCGCTTGAGGATTTGGGCGTGGACGTGATCGAGGCCGGATTTGCCATGGCTTCGGAGGGCGATTTCGCAGCGATTGCCACCATTACCCAGGCCATCAGGAAGCCGCGCATCGCGTCATTGGCGCGGGCCAAGAAGGAGGACATCGAGATGGCGTCGCGAGCGCTGCAGTTTGCCGAGCGCGCGCGCATTCACGTCTTCCTGGCCTCGAGCGACCTCCACCTGGAGTACAAGCTGAAGATCGGCCGGTCTGAGGCGCTGGACCTGTGCGGCGAGTCAGTGCGGCTGGCGCGCAAGCTGTGCGACGATGTGGAGTTTTCGCCTGAGGATGCGACACGCTCAGACCGCGACTACCTGGTGGAGATGGTGCGCATCGCGGTGGAAGCGGGTGCGACGACCATCAACATGCCCGATACGGTTGGCTATTCGGCGCCCGAGGAATATGGGCAGATGTTTCGCGAGGTGCGCGAGCGGATTCCGGCCATCGGCGAGAAAGGCGTGGTGCTTTCGTCGCATTGCCACGACGACCTGGGATTGGCGGTGGCCAATTCGCTGGCGGCCATCCAAGCCGGTGCGCGGCAGGTGGAGTGCACTATCAACGGCATTGGCGAGCGCGCGGGCAACGCGGCGCTCGAGGAGATTGCCGCGGCGCTTTACGTGCGCGGCGACCGCTACGGAGTGGAAAGCACCATCAAGCTCGACCAGCTGTATCCCACCAGCGAGGTGCTGGGCAATCTGATCACTTTCCGGCCCTCGCCCAACAAGGCGGTGGTGGGCGCCAACGCGTTTGCGCACGAGTCGGGGATTCACCAGCACGGCATGCTGGCCAACCCGTTGTGCTACGAGATCATGACGCCGCAACTCGTCGGCGTGGCCAGGACAAACCTGGTGCTCGGCAAGCACTCAGGGCGCGCGGCCCTGCGGCACAGATTGGAACAGCTCGGGTTCAGCGTAAGCCGTGAGGAGTTACAACACGTGTACTACCGCTTCGTGGCCCTGGCCGACCGCAAGAAGAATATTTACGATCAGGATTTGATCGGACTGTTGCCGGATGCGATTCGCATGCGGCGCGGCGAGCCGGTGGCGGAGCTGGAGTGAAAAAGACAGGCAACAGGCAACAGGGAACAGAGAACCAGGGACGAGGGGTTGAGGGAGGAGGAGCTGAGGAGCAACTTCCTGGCTCCGATCTGCTTAGGGTGAGGAGGCATGAAAGGACTGCGCATTGCGCTGGAAATCGTTACCACTGAGATCGCAGCCCCTTTGTTCATTGTGCTGTTAATGCGAGCTCACCTGGCGCGTTTTCTGGCTCTGCTGGCCTCGCCGGTTTTATGGCCGGGAGTTTTTATACAAGGCTGGTCAACCGCGCGTTTCCTCCAGACAGAAGTACCTGGTTTCCGGGTCTGGGAACGCTCATCGTCGTGGAATTTGTCCTGACCTGGATTTGGATTTGGTTTCTGATGATAGTGGCACTGAAGTTGATTGAGAAGTTTGTAAAAAGGAGAAGAGAGCAGGAATGAAGCTGAAGATTCTAGTTACTCCCGGCGACGGGATCGGGCCCGAAATCACCGAGCAGGCCATTGCGGTCCTGAAAGAGGCGGTGCAGGCCGGCGGCCACACCTTGCAACTCGACTACAAGCGCATTGGCGGGGTGGCCATCGATCACGACGGAACGCCTCTGCCTGCCGACACGCTGGCCGCTGCGCTGGACTCCGAGGCGGTCTTCTTAGGCGCTGTGGGCGACGACAAATTTAATTCTCTTCCGCCCAGCAAGCGGCCTGAGATCGGGCTGCTGCAACTGCGCGAGGCACTGGGCGGGTACGCCAACCTGCGCCCTGTTTTCGCGTTCCACGAGCTGACCGACAACAGCCCGCTGCGCCCTGAGATTATCGATGGCGCCGACATCATGTTTGTCCGCGAGCTCCTGGGCGGGCTCTACTTCGGCAAGCCGCGTGAGTGGGATCATGCCAAGGGCGAAGCCTGGAACACCATGCGCTACACCCGCGACGAAGTGGCGCGCGTGGCCCGCACTGCCTTTCAGCTGGCGCAACACAGGCGCAAGCACGTCACCAGCGTCGACAAGGCCAATGTGCTCGAGGTTTCGCAGATGTGGCGCGACACCGTGAACCAGGTTGCCAGGGATTTTCCTGATGTGACCGTGGAGCACCAGTTCATCGACGCCATGTCGATGCACCTGATGAAGCGGCCGCGCGATTTCGACGTGGTGGTGACGGAGAACATGTTCGGCGACATTCTTACCGACGAGGCTTCAGTAATCACGGGCTCGCTGGGCATGCTGCCTTCGGGAACCATCGGCGGGAAAGTGAATTTGTACGAGCCGGCGCACGGCTCCGCTCCCAAGCATGCGGGCAAGAACATCGCCAATCCGCTGGCCACGATTTTGACCGGCGCCATGCTTCTGCGGCATTCGTTCGAACTTGAGGCCGAAGCCGATGCGATTGTAAGGGCAGTGCGCAAGGTGCTGGAGCGGGGTTTCCGCACCCAGGACCTGGTGCGCACCCACGCGGAGGGGTTAACGGTGCTGGGGACGCGCGAGATGGGCGAGAAGGTGCGGGAAACGGTGGAGAAGCAGCTTCTAACTGCCAGCTCCTAGCTCGGCAAGGACAGCTTTTAGCTGTTAGCTCTTAGCCATTAGCTCATCGTGCTGGGTGGGCGACGTCAACCGTGGGAAACATGGAGTCTGGCCCTCATTGGGGCCGTAGAAGTTTCGATCAGCAAGACAGAGCTAATAGCTGAAGGCTAATGGCTTGGAGCTGTACTTATGAGCGAGGCAAAAACGTTATTCGAGAAGGTGTGGGAGCGGCACGTGGTCGTCGAGCCCGAGGGCGAACCCACGCTGCTCTACATCGATCTGCAGTTGGTGCACGAAGTGACGTCGCCGCAGGCGTTCGAAGGGCTGCGGCTCACCGGACGCAAGGTGCGCAGGCCCGACCGCACGGTGGCCACCGTGGACCACAACGTACCGACCACCATTGAAGGCCGGCTCAAAATCGTGGACCAGATCGCGGCCACGCAGATTGCCACGCTGCGCAAGAACTGCGCGGATTTCGGCATCGATCTCTACGATGTGAACTCGCGCGAGCAGGGCATTGTGCACGTGATCGGGCCGGAGCTGGGACTGACCAAGCCGGGCATGACCATTGTGTGCGGCGACTCGCACACTTCGACGCATGGAGCGTTCGGCGCGCTGGCGTTCGGCATCGGGACCAGCGAGGTGGAGCACGTGCTGGCCACGCAGACGCTGCCGCAGTCGAAGCCCAAGACGTTTCGCATCGCCGTGGAGGGCAAACTGCCGCAGGGCGTGACGGCCAAAGACGTGATCCTGGCCATTATCGGCCGGATCGGCACCGACGGCGCGACGGGCTGCGTGATTGAGTACGCAGGATCGGCGATCCGCTCTTTGTCGATGGAAGGCCGCATGACGATCTGCAACATGAGCATCGAGGCCGGCGCGCGGGCGGGCATGATCGCGCCGGACGAAACGACATTTGCGTATTTGACCGGCCGCAGATTCAGCCCAAAAGGAGAAGCGTGGGAACGCGCTGTCGCCGCATGGCGCAAGCTGCCTTCGGATCCGGGCGCCAAGTTCGATCGCGAACTGGCGATCGACGCGGCCACGCTGGCGCCGTATGTGAGCTGGGGAACGAGCCCGGGCATGGTGGCGCCGGTGGTGGAGAAAGTGCCAGATCCGGCCAGCGCCAAGAGCGACATCGACCGCAAATCGTTTGAGCGCGCGCTCGAATATATGGGCTTGAAGGCCGGAACGCCGCTGGCGGAGATTGAAGTTGATCGCGTCTTCATCGGTTCCTGCACCAACGGCCGCATCGAGGATTTGCGCGCGGCGGCGAAGATTGCTGCGGGTCACAAGGTGGCGACGCGCGTGGACGCCATGGTGGTGCCGGGATCGCAGCAGGTAAAGGCGCAGGCAGAGAAGGAGGGTCTGGATCGCATCTTCCGCGAGGCCGGTTTCGACTGGCGCGAGCCGGGCTGCTCCATGTGCCTGGGCATGAATCCCGACATTCTGCAGCCGGGCGAGCGCTGCGCCTCGACATCGAATCGGAATTTTGAGGGCCGGCAGGGACGCGGCGGGCGAACGCACCTGGTCTCGCCGGAGATGGCCGCGGCGGCTGCAATCGCCGGGCATTTCGTCGACATTCGCAAGTGGCCCGTTCGCATGGAGGGAAAGAACTGATGGAACCGTTCCGCACAATCACCGCGCTGGCCCTGCCGCTCGATCGGGCCAACGTCGACACCGACCAGATCATTCCCAAGCAGTTTTTGAAGCGCATCGAGCGCACCGGATACGGCGATTTCTTGTTCTTTGATTGGCGGCAAACGCCCGACGGCACACCGGTTGCCGATTTCGTGCTCAACGATCCGCGATACAAAGGCGCGAAGATTCTCATCGCCGACAAAAACTTCGGCTGCGGCTCGAGCCGCGAGCACGCGGCGTGGGCGCTGAGCGATTACGGCTTTCGCGTGGTAATTGCGCCGACGTTTGCCGACATTTTTTTCTCGAACGCCGGCAAAAACGGCATTGTGCTGGTGCGGCTGAGCGAAGACGAGGTGCAGACGCTGCTCCAGAATGCGCAAAAAATCCCGAATTATCAGCTCACCGTCTCGCTTGAGGCGCAGACAGTGACGGACGGGCGCGGATTCAGCGCCAAGTTCGAGTTCGATCCCTTTCGTAAGTACTGTTTGCTCGAAGGGCTCGACGATATCGGATTGACGCTGCGGCACGCGGCCGAGCTGGACAAGTTTGAGAAGCAGCACGATGCGGCGGGGTGGCTGAAGGCGAGAAGCTAGTCGTTAGCTCTTAGCTTTTAGCTCTTAGCTCATCTTGCTGGTGCAAGCAGATTAGCGAACGCTGAAGGCGGCGAGCCTTCTGCATTTTGGTGTGATTGAGTTCCTAAACGAAGCACAAACAAGCTAAGAGCTAACAGCTAATAGCTAAAAGCTCACAGATGAGCGAAGCGAAAGAGCCAATGACAGTAGACGGCAAGCGACAAAGCATTCCGTTGACCGAGGGGCCGAGCCGGGCGGCGGCGCGGTCGTATCTGCGCGGAGCGGGATTCAAGAAGGAAGATCTGCACAAGCCGATCATCGGCGTGGCCAACACGTGGACCGAGATCGGCACCTGCAACGTGCATCTGCGCGCGCTGGCCGAGGCGATGAAGCAGGGCATTCGCGAAGCGGGCGGCACGCCCATGGAATTCAACACCGTCACCATTTCCGACGGCATCACCATGGGTACGCAGGGTATGAAGGCGTCGCTGGTTTCGCGCGATTTGATCGCCGACTCCATCGAGCTGATGGCGCGCGGCAATCTTTTCGACGGCCTGGTGGGGATTGCCGGCTGCGACAAGAATATGCCGGGCATCATCATGGCGCTGTGCCGGCTCGATATTCCCGGCATGATGTACTACGGCGGATCGATTGCGCCGGGCAAGCTGAACGGAGTCGACATCACGATTCAGAATGTCTTCGAGGGCATCGGCTCGCATGCCGCGGGACGCATCGACGATGCCGGACTGGAAGCGCTGGAGGCGAACGCGTGTCCCGGTGCGGGCGCGTGCGGCGGACAGTTCACGGCCAACACCATGGCCATGAGCGGCGAGATTCTGGGCATTTCGCCCATTGAATTATCAGGTGTCCCGGCCACTGCGCCGGAAAAGCTGGAAGCGACGCGCAAAGCCGGTCACATTCTGATGGACGCAGTGCGCGCCAACCGCAGGCCGTCGCAGATCATCACGCGGAAGGCGCTGGAAAACACCATTGCCAGCGTGGCTGCGAGCGGCGGGTCGACCAACGCGGTGCTGCACCTGCTGGCCATCGCGAAGGAGATGGGCATTCCGCTCTCGATTGACGACTTCGACAGGATCTCGACGCGCACACCGTACATTTGCGACCTGACGCCGGCAGGCAAGTACATGGCGTGGCATTACCAGGCGGCGGGCGGTTCGCGGCTGCTCGCACAGCGGATGATCGCCGCCGGACATGCCGACGGATCGGCGCTGACCATCAGCGGCAAGACGCTGGCCGAAGAAGCTGCGCTGGCCAAGGAGACGCCGGGGCAGGACGTGATTCGCACCTTCGAGAAACCGATCAAGCCCAATGGCGGGCTGGTGATTCTGAAAGGCAACCTGGCGCCCGAGGGTTGCGTGATGAAGATCGCCGCGGCAGGGAAGTATGAACACCGCGGGCCGGCGCGGGTGTTCAATTGCGAAGAAGATTGTTTCAAGGTGGTGCAGGCGGGCGGCATCAAGCCCGGTGACGTGGTGGTGATCCGCTACGAAGGACCGAAGGGTGGTCCGGGGATGCGCGAGATGCTGCAGGTGACAGCGGCGATTTCGTCGAACGCTGAGTTAAGCGCGCAGGTGGCGCTGCTCACTGATGGCCGCTTCAGCGGCGCAACGCGCGGGTTTACGGCGGGGCACGTGGCTCCCGAGGCTTTTGTCGGCGGGCCGCTGGCGGCGGTGCGTGAGGGCGACATCATCGCCTTCGATATTCCCAAGCGGACTTTGAATGTTGAAATCAGCGAGGCGGAGATGGCAACGCGGCTGAAGAATTTCAAGCCGCCGGCGCTGCGCTGGCCGCGCGGCGTGTTTCGCAAGTATGTGGATCGAGTGAACAGTGCCTCGGAAGGCGCGACGACGTAAAGACAGGAAACAGGGAACAGTCGGGGCAGGCAGCATTTGTGCTCAAGGAGAGCAGTTATGGCACACAAGGGAAACGCGAAGACGAAAGAAAACGGAGACGCGGCGGCGCCGAAGGCAGGCGCGGAGTCGAGGGAGCATCAGGCTCCACCGGCGCGATTGACGGGCGCGGAGATTCTGTGGGCTACACTGGCCGGCGAGGGTGTGACCGATGTCTTCGGCTATCCTGGCGGCGCCATTCTGCCGGCCTATGATGCGCTACGCAAGTTTCCCATCCGCCACGTACTGGTGCGGCACGAACAGGGCGCGGCGCACATGGCCGACGGCTACGCGCGCGCTTCCGGCGACGTGGGTGTGGCGATTGCGACCAGCGGCCCGGGCGCGACGAACCTCGTGACCGGCATTGCCACAGCGATGCTGGATTCGATTCCCATTGTGTGCATCACCGGCAACGTATCGAGCAAGGTGCTGGGCACCGACGCATTTCAGGAAGTGGACATTACCGGCATCACGCTCCCGGTGACGAAGCATAATTTTCTGGTGAACAAGACGGAAGATTTGGCGCATGCACTGCGGCATGCCTTCCAGATTGCGCGCTCCGGGCGGCCCGGGCCGGTGCTGGTCGACATCACCAAGGATGCGCAGCAGGCCACGGCGGAGTTTGATTTTGAAGCGGCCAAGCCGAAGCCTTATCGTCCCCATCCCATGTTGCGCGTGGAGGAATCGGGGCTCGCCGCAGCGGCCGATCTGATTCGCGATGCGAAGCGGCCCGTGATCCTGGCCGGGCACGGCGTGATGGAGTCCGGCGCGATGGAGCAGGTACGCACGCTGGCTGAGCGCGCGCAGATTCCGGTGGGCCTGACGCTGCTGGGAATCGGAGGATTTCCGGCATCGCACCCGCTGTGCCTGGGCATGATGGGCATGCACGGCGAGGCGTGGGTGAATCACGCCATCCAGGAAGCCGACCTGCTGATCGCGTGCGGCATGCGCTTCGACGATCGCGTGACCGGCCGGCTGACCGAATACGCGCAGAAGGCCAACAAGATTCACATTGAAGTCGATCCGGCGGAGATCAACAAGAACGTGAAGGTGGACGTGGCGCTGGTGGGCGATCTGCGCGAGGTGCTGGAGATGCTGCTGCCGCGCATTGCCGGGCGCGACGGCGCGGCGTGGATCAAGACGATTGAAGCGAGCAAAGGCGCGGTTGCCGTGAGTGACATCAAGAACCTGCCTGACAGCGGCCACCTATACGCGGCGCACGTGATGCACGACCTGTGGCGCATGACCGGCGGCGACGCCATTATTGTGACCGATGTGGGCCAGCACCAGATGTGGGAGGCGCAGTACTACCATCACGACCATCCGCGCACGCTGATAACAAGCGGAGGGTTGGGGACCATGGGCTACGCGCTCCCCGCCGCCATCGGCGCCAAGTTTGCCTGTCCTGAAAGAGAAGTGTGGGTGATCGCGGGCGATGGCGGATTCCAGATGACGGCGGCGGAGCTGGCGACCATTGTGCAGGAAAAGCTGAAGATCAACATCGCCGTGATCAACAACGGCTACCTGGGCATGGTACGGCAGTGGCAGGAGTTTTTCTACGAGCGCAACTACGAAGCCACGCCGCTGGTGAGCCCGGACTTTGTGAAGCTGGCCGATGCGCACGGCATTCCGGGGCGCGCGGTACGCGAGCGCAGCGAGGTAGAAGCGGCCGTGAAGGCGGCGCGGTCGGCGCCAGGGGCGTATCTGCTTAACTTCCTGGTGGAAAAAGAAGACTCGGTGTACCCCATGATTCCCGCAGGCAGCGCGCTGCACGAGATGATTCGCCGGCCGGATCGGGATCCGTTGGAAGAGCGCGCGGATGACAAATGAGACAGCTTTTAGCTCCTAGCTGGTTTCGTGGGGCCGCGATCGTTGCCAGGCCGGGCCCGTGAAAAGTTGATTCGGCGTAACCGCCCAGAAAGAGCTGAGAGCTAGAAGTTAGGAGCTGTTCATATGCTGCACACCTTTGTTGCTTACGTTGAAGACAAGCCGGGCGTGCTGACGCGCGTGGCGTCGCTGTTCCGGCGGCTGAACATCAACATCATCTCGCTTACAGTCGGGCGCAGCGAGCGTGAGGGGCTTTCGCGCATGACCATTGTGTGCGAGGCATCGGCCGAGGCCGGGCATCGCATTCGCGCCAGCCTGTTTAAATTGGAAAATGTCGTCGACGTGGACGACATTGCGCAGGCGCCCAGCGTGACGCGCGAGCTGGCGTTGATCAAAGTGGCGGCCACGCCGCAGACTCGCGGGCGGATCTTCGATCTTGTTGAGGTTTTTCGCGCGCGCATCGTCGATCTGACCTCGGAATCGCTGATGATTGAGATGACCGGCGTGGAGAGCAAGATCGAGGGGCTCATCGAGGTGCTGCGCGAGGACGAGGGGCGCATTCTGGAAATCTGCCGCAGCGGAAAAATGACCATGAGGCGCGGGCATCACGTGAGCAGCGTGGAGAGAGCGATGGGTGTGAGCTCCGGCGAGGCGGAAGCGGCAGAAGAAGTTCCTGAAGACGACGTGACCACGCCGATCGAGTAGCCGCTCCGGCGGCGGCGCAGGGCCGCGCTTAGATTGCTATCCTGACGTGGAGGGATCGACCCATGGAAGCTGACGAAAAAGCCTGTCCCGTATGCGGGGAGACCATTAAGGCGGCGGCAATCAAGTGCCGCTTTTGCAACACCGACCTGCAGGCCTATGCCGCGCAAAAGGACCAAGAGGTTGAGAAGACGCTGTTCGCGGGCCATCCCGCGGTCTTGTACACGGCAAGGCAGGTGGTGCCGTTCCTCGTCTTGCTGGTCCTGGCCGTCGCCGCGGGCTACTTTTCGCGAGATACCGAGTACGGAATTCTGATCACGATTGCGGCATTTCTGATTCTCAGCGGCATCGTGTGGCTCTCGTTCTACACCAGGCGGGCGGGGACTCGCTACAACATCACTACGCAGCGCGTCATCATCGAGCGGGGCGTACTGTCGAAGGTGCAGGAGTCGCTGGAGCTGTTTCGCATCGACCATTTCGAGATCGACAAGCCGCTGGGCATGCGGCTGATGGGACAGTGTGCGTTGCGTATCTTCACTTCCGATGCCGAGCTCGAAAGATTTTCGATTTACGGGATTCCCGGGCTTGAGAGCCTGGCCAACACACTGCGCGAATGCCAACTGCGCGAGCGCACCCGGCGAGGTCTAACTACTTTCGTCAAGGCGTAGCTCGGTTAGAAATCTTTCCCGCTGCAATGCATCGGAAAAAACCAACCTACAGAAAAAGGAAACCAGGAAGCATGGCAAAGACTTATTACGATCAAGATGCCGATTTGACGCTGATCCAGGCCAAGAAAGTAGCCATTATCGGGTACGGCTCGCAGGGGCATGCGCACGCGCTGAACCTGAAAGACTCGGGCGTGCAGGTAAAGGTGGGCCTGGCGGCGAATTCCAAATCGATTGGCAAGGCGCGGAAGGCGGGACTGGAAGTGGTGACGCCGGCCGAGGCTACCAAATGGGCCGACGTGGTGATGATCCTGACCCCCGACCAGACGCAGGCGAAACTGTACGCCGAAGAGATTGGGCCGAACCTGGCCGCGGGCAAGCTGCTGATGTTCGCGCATGGCTTCAACATTCACTTCAAGACCATCGTGCCGGATAAGGGAGTTGACGTGGGGCTGGCCGCGCCCAAGGCGCCGGGCCATCGCGTGCGCGAAGTGTTTATGGAAGGCGGTGGCGTGCCGTGTCTCATCGCTGTCCATCAGAACGCGACCGGCAAGGCGCACGCGCTGGTGCTCAGCTATCTGAAGGGCATTGGAGGCACGCGCGCCGGCGTGCTGGAGACGACGTTCAAGGAGGAGACCGAGACCGATCTCTTTGGCGAGCAGGCGGTGCTGTGCGGCGGCGTGAGCGCGCTCATCAAGGCTGGGTACGAAACGCTTGTAGAAGCGGGCTACCAGCCAGAGAGCGCCTACTTCGAGTGCCTGCACGAGCTTAAGCTGATTGTCGACCTGATTTATCGGGGCGGGCTGGCCTACATGCGCTATTCCATCAGCGACACCGCCGAATATGGCGACTACGTGAGCGGGCCGCGCGTAATCGGGCCGGAGAGCAAGAAGGCGATGAAACAGCTTCTGGCCGAGATTCAGGATGGATCGTTTGCCAAGCGATTTCTTGCCGACCAGAATTCGGGCAAGAAGGAGTTTCTGGCCTTCCGCGAGGCCGAAGCCAGGCACCCGATCGAAATTGTCGGCAAACAACTGCGCGCGCAGATGCCGTTCCTCGATCCGGTGACGGTGGAAGAGGTTGCAAAAACACGATAGCGGCTGGATCCGCGCAAGGCTGCACCGGTTCGCCGGCTATTGGTTATAGCGGTCGAGCCAATCCGCAATCTCCTTCATCACGTTCAGGCGTTGCTCCCAGAGCACCGGAAAATGCGGAGAGCCGGGGTAGGTGACCATGCGCACCGTCTTCTTGCGCGCGGCCAGGATCTGGAAAAACTCCGTGCCCTGGAATGTGGGTACGCGCTGATCGGCTTCTCCGTGCAGAATCAGCAGCGGAGTGGTGACGCGGGAGGCAAAATCGACGGCGGAGAATTTGCTGAATGCGTCGGGATCTTCGTCGGTCCAGCGAGCGTCGTAATCGATCTGCGAAATGTCGCTGGTCCAGAGGAACGGCGCCCAGTCGGTGATGCCTGCGCCTTCAACGGCGGCTTTGTAGCGGCCTGTCTGGGTCACGGTCCATGAGGTCATAAAGCCGCCGGCGCTCCAGCCGAAGATGGCGAGACGAGCGGGATCGGCCCAGCCCTGCGCGATAGCAAAGTCGGTGGCACTGTCGACATCGTCGTAGGCGCGGTCGCCGAAATGCTGATAAATCGATGCCAGGAAAGCGGCGCCGTAGCCCGTGGAGCCGCGGTACTCCGGCTGGATCACCACATAGCCAAGGCCGGCGATGATGCGGGAGAGCGGATCGAAGGCCAACTCGTCATTGGCTTCGGGTCCGCCGTGAGGCAGGACGAGAAAACGATATTTCTTGCCTTCCTCATAGCCGGCCGGAAAGGTGGCAATGCCCTCGAGCGCGGTGCCTTCTTTGCTTTTCCATTGCACCACGCGGACAGCGCCCAGATCGAAGTTTGCGACTTGAGCATCGCCTTCGTGCGTGATGCGGAGCAGGCCGGAGGGACCCGGAACAGCTACGTTGCGGCTATGCGTAGGATCCGCTACAGTGATTGCCAATTGATCGCCGGCGCCGGCGTACTGAGACGAGACCGGCAATCCCGCAATGACGCCATCGGGCCAGTTGTACACCGGTTTTAGCGCGCCGTTCTCAAATTCGTCGACCTCATTGCGGACGCCTTTGTTGGTCAGCACCCAGATGTGCCCATGCACGTCGGACTTCAGCGCCACCGCGGTGCCATCGAGGTCGGGAGTGCGATCGTGCGCCGTGCCTCCGCCGGCTTCAACCGTGAACACATGCTCGGGCGTGAGCACCTGCGAACTGGTGGATAGAAAGAGAAGTTGATGGCCGTCGCCGCTCCAGGCGATGCCGCTTACGGAATTCGCCACGTCGGTCACGTGGTGCGTGCCCTTGGCGTCGCACACATCGATGAATGAACCGACATCGTGATTCCCGATGCGCGGCAGCTGCGAGAGCGCGGCAAGTGCATCGCCTGCGGCATTCCAGGCGATAGCGTCGGGACCTCCGCCCACGGTGGCCGAGCCGGAAACGTACTTAAGGTCGGAGCACCACCATTGCCCGCCGGTGCCGTCGGCGTTCACAACATAGATGCTGGACTCATCGGGCTCCTGAACGTGGCGAACGTCATCGAGCGGATCGGGCGGCCGCGGGTCGGCGACCATGGCGAAGCGCTTGCCATCGGGCGAGGGAGATGCCGACAGGATGCCGCGCGGTAGAAACACCACGGTCGATGGAACCGCGGCTGCCTTGTTGTCGTGGAGGGGGAAGATGCCGAACTGCGTCAGTTGATTCGCCTTCCAGGAACCGTAGAGGCTCTGGCCGTCAAGCGTGAAACCCATCGGCGAGAAGCCGTCAGGCAGGTCGAGCTTGACGGCGTGGCTTCCGTCCGCAGCGATGGTCCACCACTCGCGGTGTGTGGGTCCGTGGTCCGCACCGTATGTGACCAGGTAGAGGATGACGCCCTGCGGTGAGACGGCAATGGCGCCGGCGCTGCGCAGCGCGGCCCAATCCTGCGCGGTGAAAGGCGCTTTTTTGGCAGGGACAGTGGCGGAAGGTTGAGAGAAGGCGAGTGCGCCGGCGCCGAGCGCGACCGCCAGCGAGCAAAACCAGATCTTCTTCGGGTTCAACATTGGGCCTCCAGATTTGTCCATGGTAAGAGCTGGGTGCGCGATTCTAAGGAATCAGGGCAACGACGGCGGTGCGTCGCTGGACGCCGCGCCCCATGCGTGATTTGGCGTTGAGCCCAGCACAAAATGCAGATTGCCGCCCGCTGCAATGTCAGGGAATGAAATCCAGTTTCGGCTATGCGCTTTTCCATTCCATTGCACGCTTTGGATGTACGGTGCATCCGCGGCAGCGCTGGTCGCGGTGATGGTAAACGTCTTGCCCGGATAAGGGTCGTGCAGATGTACAACGACCTTCGGAAAAACGGGGCCTGTAAGCTCGTACGCCAGGCTCGCCGGATCGATCGAGTAAATGCCCATCATGCTCAGCACCGCCCATGATGACATCTCGCCGCAGTCGTCGTTGCCGGGAATGCCGTCGGGCGTCGCGGTGTAGTTCTCCTTCAGAACCCGGCGCACCACGCGCTGCGTTTCCCACGGGCGGCCCGAGAAATTGAACTCGAAGGGCGCTTCGAGATCGGTTTCGTTGTAAGGGTTGTAGTATTGCGCGTACCAAGCGACGAATTTGTACTTGAAAAAATCAGCCAGCCGCTGGTTGAAGAGTTCCGGGCCCACGGCTTTGACCAGCCACGCCATGTCAGCGGGCGCAAGCCACTGGTAATGCCAGCCGGTTCCTTCGATGAACCCGTGCTCATCGACAGCGGGATTGAAATCCGGAACCCAGGCGCCATCGGCATTGCGCGGGCGGAAGAAGCGGTCATCGGGATCGAAGACGTTGCGCTCGTCCTGGGCGCGGTCTAAAAGTATCTTCGCGTCGTCAGTCTTGCCCAGTGCTTGAGCCAGCCGGTAGAGCGAAGCGTAGGCGATCGCGTCTTCCTGGATCTGCGAAACCGAGCCATACGTCACCTTGTCGTTAGGCACATAGTGGAGCTGGTTGATCCAATTGATGCCGGCCTCGCCATCGTAGGGACGGCCGGGAGGCGGCGCTTCCGTGGCGTCCTTCAACATCCCCTCCCACGCCGCGTTCATGTCGAATCCGTGCAGGCCGTCGAGCCATGCGGTGGCCAGCCCGACCGTGAGCGGGCTGCCTGCCATGACGTTGGTGTAGAGGTTGTATTGCGGCCAGCGGTCGATCCAGCCGCCTTGCTGGTACATGAGCACGATCGATTGCGCAATGTCTTGCATGCGGCGCGGCTCGATGAGCGCCAGAAGCGGAAGCTCGCTGCGATAAATGTCCCAGCCGGAATAGCTGGCGTAGAGGTCGTGGCCCGCAGTCAGTTGGTGGATCTTGCCGTCGAATCCAATATAGCGGCCGTCCGCGTCGTTGAAGATGATGGGCATCAGCAGGCTGTGATAGAGCGCAGTGTAGAAGACAGTGCGGTCGGCGGAGCTGCCGCCGGAAACATCGATTACGCTTAGTTCCTTGTTCCACGCCGACTTGGCCGCGGCTTCAATCTGGTCAAAGCCTCTCCCGGCAGACTCGGCTTTCAGATTGTTCTCGGCGCCCGCGGCATCGACAAACGAAATAGCGATCTTGGCGATGACGGTCTGCGCATGATCCTGCGCGGACCACGAGGCGTAGGCGCCGATCCAGCCGTCATGCGTGGGCTGGGACGCATCGCGGCTGCCATCGGAGATGGTGCCGGCAGCGTTGTAATGAGGGCCAGTCCAGGTGCCGAATTGCGCGAAAGGCCGGTCGAAGGTCATCACGAAATAGATTCGGTACGACTGGCTGTTGCCGCAAAAGGCGCGATTGTCGACGTAGCCCTCGATCTGGCGGTCGCCTGCAACGTGCACGGACGCGGCGGTGGCGTAATTCTCGGTCTTGCTCAGAGGCAGGAGGATGTTGGCCTGCTGGCCGGCCGGAAAGGTGAAGCGCGCAATACCGGTGCGTTCCGTGGCGCTGAGCTCGGCGTTGATGTTCCATTGCAACAGACGCACCTGGTAGTAGCCGGGGGCAGCTTTTTCGTCGCTGTGCGAGTAAGGCGATTCGAAGTCGTGAACTTCGGTCACGATCGGTCCCGTGGTCGCCGTAAAGGAGACGTCGCCGTCGTTGGCGCAGCCGGGTCCGCTCATGTGGGTCATGCTGAAGCCCTGGATGTCGTACTGGCCGTAGTGATAGCCGTAGCCGTGGGCTTCGGTGTCAGGGCTGAGCTGCACCATGCCGAAAGGCAGCGTGGCGCCGGGAAAGAGATTGATGCCGCCGCCGGGCCCGTCGGCGGTTCCGATCAGGGGATTCACGCTGGCGGCGGGATTGGCCGACGCGGGGGTTTGCGCGCGCGAAACCGGAGCGGAAATCAGGAGGAAGCCGAGAAAGAATGCGAGCTGGAGTGAGGGGAGGCGAGGTACGAATTTGAGGGCCGGCGATTTGGTGTTTCTTTTCACAGCAAAATGATCTCCCGGATTGGATTCGCAAACATCATACGCGCGCCGCGGAGCCGGCAACGACCTGCGCGTGGGTGCTTGTAGAATCAATTTAAATCTCCGCGTCGGCCCGGCCCGGGAGGCACCTTGCTTTACTGGCTGCTCTACGAAAAGCTGTTTCCGTTCTTTCACCCGTTCCGGATCTTCCGCTACCTGACGTTTCGCACTGCCTTTGCGTCGCTCACGGCGCTGCTGATCATGCTTTTCATCGGGCCTTACGTGATTCAGAAGCTCAGGGAGTTTCAGATCGGCCAGTACGTGCGCGAAGACGGTCCGCGGACGCACCTGAAAAAGACCGGCACGCCCACTATGGGCGGGGTGCTGATCTGCATTGCCATTTTGTTGCCCACGGTGCTGTGGGCCGACCCCGCCAATCCGTTTGTGTGGATCACAGTATTTGCAACCCTGGCCTTCGGCGCCATCGGCTTTGCCGACGATTACATCAAGGTGGTACAGCGGCGCAGCCTGGGATTGACGGCGCGGGCCAAGCTGCTGTGGCAGGCATTGGCCGCCTTGATGGTGGCTGCGGCGCTGGTGGTGCTCACCCAATTTGGAATGTTTTCGACGCGGCTGTCGGTGCCTTTTGTCAAAAGCCTTCGCCCCGATTTGCAGTGGCACGGCTGGCCCGCCACGCTTCCGCACATGGCGCTTTTTGCCTTTGCGCCTTTTGCCCTCTGGGTAGTATTGGTGCTGGTGGGAAGCTCGAACGCGGTGAACCTGACCGACGGGCTCGACGGGCTGGCCATTGGCTGCAGCTTCATTTCGGCCGGCGCGCTCACGGTGCTCACCTATGTCAGCGGGCATGTGGTGTTCGCCGATTACCTGGAGCTGCAACGCATGCCCCTGGTGAGCGAGCTGACGGTATTTTGCGGATCGATGGTGGGCGCGTCGATTGGTTTTCTCTGGTACAACGCCCATCCGGCCGAGATCTTCATGGGCGACGTGGGCTCGCTGGCGCTGGGCGGCGCCATCGGCACGGTGGCCATCATCATCCGGCAGGAACTTCTGCTGCCATTCATCGGCGGCATTTTCATTCTTGAGGCGCTTTCGGTCATTCTGCAGGTGGGCAGTTACAAGCTGCGCCACGGAAAGCGCATCTTCAAGATGGCGCCGCTGCACCACCACTTCGAGCAGGTGGGGTGGAGCGAGTCGAAGGTCATCGCGCGCTTCTGGATTGGGGCCTTGGTGTTTGCATTGTTTGCACTCACAACCCTGAAATTGCGCTAGGTACTGCGCGCGCTGAGGGCTGCGCAGTGCACAATAGAAGGTTGTTGCGTGAACCCACCCTGGCCGCACAAACAGACGCGGCCAGGATAGGGCACCCGCCAGCCTGAGGCTGAGTCGGATGATGGATTTGAAGGGAAAAAAGGTTCTGGTGGTGGGCCTGGGGAAGTCGGGGCTGGCGGCGGCGCTGTTTCTGCGCCACCGCGGAGCCCAGGTGACGGTTTCCGATATCCGCTCGGCCGAGTCTCTGGCCAAAGAAATCCCCGCGCTGCTCGATGAAGGCATCATGGTCGAGGCCGGCGGCCACGGCCTGCTGACTTTTCGCCGCCAGGACCTGATTGTGGTGAGCCCTGGCGTGCCGCTGGATACGCCGGAGCTGGTGCAGGCCCGCAATTTCGGCCGTCCCGTGATTGGCGAGCTGGAGCTGGCGGCGCGCT
The DNA here is from genome assembly GCA_030037635.1 of Acidobacteriaceae bacterium. GTDB lineage: Bacteria > Acidobacteriota > Terriglobia > Terriglobales > Acidobacteriaceae > Telmatobacter. Next base: position 2,044 of record JASHQH010000183.1, on the reverse strand, counting down.
TCCTCAAAGGCGAAGTTCTGGCCATCACGGGGTCGAATGGCAAAACCACTACCACCGCGCTGGCGGGCGAGATTCTGAAAGCAGCGGGCATGCCTACGCTGGTTGCCGGTAACATTGGCGTGCCGGTCATCGGGCTGGTCGAGGAGAGCACCGACGCCACCTGGTCAGTGCTGGAGGTTTCGAGCTTCCAGTTGGAAAGCACGGAGCAGTTCCATCCCCGGATCGCGGTGATCCTGAATATCACGCCCGACCACCTTGACCGGCACGGCACGTTTGAGAACTACGCGCTGGCCAAGGAGCGCATTTTCGCCAAACAGGACGCGAGCGACAGCCTGGTGCTGAATGCTGACAATGCGCGCACTGCCGAGGCTGCCCGGCGCTCGCCTGGGCCGGTTTCCTGGTTCTCGGCCAGGCACGCAGTGGACCAGGGCGCGTGGGTTGAGAAAGGCAACGTCGTCTATCGATCGGTGTGCGACGCGCCGCCGGAGATCATCGTGCCGGTGAGCAAGATTCCGCTCAAAGGCGGGCACAACGTGGAGAACGTGCTGGCCGCGGTGTGCGCAGCGCGCCTGGCGGGCGTGAAGGCCGAGGCCATCGGCCCGGCCATCGAAAAATTCCAGGCCGTGGAGCATCGCCTGGAGTACGTGGCCACCATCAACGGCGTGGAGTACTACAACGACTCGAAGGCGACCAACGTGGACGCGACAGAAAAAGCGGTGGCCGCGTTTCCGGGCTGCATTCATTTGATTCTGGGCGGCAAGGATAAAGGCTCGCCCTACACCGTGCTGTCGCCGCTGCTTCGCGAGCGCGTGCGCGCCGTGTACACCATCGGCTCGGCGGCGGCAAAAATCGAGTCGCAGTTGCGCGGGGTGGTGCCCATTCGCACATGCGAGACGTTGGCCAACGCTGTGGAAGCTGCCGCCAGTGCAGCGCACCCCGGCGACGTGGTGCTGCTGGCGCCGGCCTGCTCCAGCTTCGATCAGTTTGAGAACTACGAACATCGCGGCCGCGTCTTCAAGCAGCTGGTGAACGAGCACAAGGATTGGAAGGTTAAGCAGAACGCGTAGAAATTTATGGCGAAAGTAGTTGGCGTTGACAAGTGGCTGTTCTTCACCACGCTGGTGCTGGTGGTCACCGGGCTGGCAATGGTGTTTTCCGCTTCGGCCGTGGTCGACCAGGAGCGCTATCACTCGGCCTACACGTTTGTGCTCACGCAAGCCATCTGGGCGGCCATGGGCGTGCTCGCCATGCTGGTGCTGATGAATCTGGACGTCAGCCACTACAATTCGCCGCGGTTCATTTACTCGGCACTGTGCGTCACCACGGTTCTGCTGGTGCTGGTGTTTCTCATGCCGGGCTCGCATCATACTCACCGCTGGATTCGCTTCGGGGATTTCTTCACCTTTCAGCCGTCGGAGATCGCCAAGCCGGTGCTGGTGCTGTTTCTGGCCTGGTTTCTGCACACGCGGCTGGCCGCGATTCAGGACTGGAAGCACACACTGCTGCCTGCGGCGCTTGTGCCGGTGCTGTTTTTCGTGTTGGTAGCGGCCCAGCCGGACCTGGGAACAGCGCTGGTTCTGGCCGGCGTCGCGGCCATGATGCTGGTGCTGGCGGGGATGGAGTGGAAGTACCTGCTGGTGGGCGTTTGCGCGGCTGCTCCGGCTTTGGCCGCGCTGCTGCTCTGGGTTCCCTGGCGGCGCGCGCGCATGCTGGTGTTTCTCAATCCCGATTCCGATCCGCTGGGCGCCGGCTACCACATTTATCAGTCGCTCATCGCGGTGGGCACCGGCGGGTTCACCGGCCGAGGCTACATGGAAGGGATGCAGAAGCTGTTTTACCTGCCCGAGTCCTCCACCGACTTTATCTTCGCCAATATTGCTGAGGAGCTGGGCTTCATCGGCGCCATGTTCATTGTGCTGCTGTTTTGCATGCTTGCCGTGCGCGGGCTGCGCGCGGCCTTCCGCTGCGGCGATCCTTTTGCGCGGCTCGTGGCTTTCGGCATCACCATCACCATTTTGCTGCAGGCCTTCTTCAACATCAGCGT
>JASHQH010000182.1 GCA_030037635.1 Acidobacteriaceae bacterium | reverse complement strand
CGCCGGCGCAAATTGAGTAGCAAGCCCCAACCAAACCCGCGGGCGCGGCGTGGAAAAATGTCTTCGATTGCGCACCGCAAAACTGAAAGCTGTTCTCAAGAACTTTACCAATTTATCGGAACGAGGAGCTTATGAAAATTCTTCCCATCCTGGCTGTCAGGCGCCTTGCCGCTTGCGCTGCCGGTGCATTTGCGGTTCTTGTTTCTTGTTGCGGCGGCCCCGCGGCGGCGCAGCGGCTGCCCGGCAGCGTGGTGCCCACGCATTACACGCTCGCGCTCACGCCCGACTTGAAAGCCGCCACTTTTTCAGGCGCGGAGTCGATCGACGTGAACATCAGACAGCCCACGCGCACCATCACCCTGAATGCGATTGAGATCGCTTTCCAGTCGGTTTCGATCGACTCGGGCGGGGCGCGGCAGAATGGCACCGTAAGCCTCGACTCCGGAAAGCAGCAAGCTACCTTTACCTTTCCAGCGGAGGTGGCTGCCGGCAACGCCACGCTGAAGATCGCCTACACAGGAATTCTCAACAACGAACTGCGCGGCTTTTATCTTTCAAAGACCGCGAAACGCAACTACGCGGTCACGCAATTCGAGGCTACCGACGCGCGCCGCGCATTTCCCTGCTTCGACGAACCCGCATTCAAGGCGACGTTCAGCGTTTCGCTCACCATTGATGCCGGCGATACCGCCATCTCCAATGGGCCGATCGCAACCGATACGCCGGGTCCCGGCGCCGGCAAGCATACGGTGAAGTTCGAGACCACGCCCAAAATGTCGACGTACCTGGTCGCGTTGCTGGTGGGCGACTTCAAATGCACGGGCGGAAGCCAGGATGGCGTGGACCTGCGCGTCTGCGCTACGCCCGATCAAGCCGCTCTCGAGCCCTATGCGCTGGACGTCGAAAAATACGTCCTGCATTACTACGACAACTACTTCGGCATCCATTTTCCGCTCAAGAAGCTTGACCTCATCGGCATTCCCGACTTTGAAGCCGGCGCCATGGAAAATTTCGGGGCCATCACGTTCCGCGAAGACGCTCTGCTGATCGATCCCAAGACGGCGTCAATCTCGTCGCAGGAAGAAGTGGCTGTGGTTATCGCGCACGAGATGGCGCACCAGTGGTTTGGCGACCTGGTGACCATGCAGTGGTGGGACAATATCTGGCTCAACGAGGGCTTTGCCACCTGGATGGAGAACAAGCCGGTCGCGGCAACGCATCCGGAGTGGAATGTTCCCCTGCTGGTGGCCAGTGGTGAGCAAGACACTCTCAATCTCGACGCGCAGCCGACCACGCGCGCCATCCGCGCCAAAGCCGAAACGCCTGCGGAGATCAACCAGCTCTTCGACGGCATTGCCTACGGCAAGGCGAGTGACGTTCTGCTTACGGTGGAAAACTACCTGGGCGAGGAGAGCTTTCGCAAGGGCGTGCAGGCGTATCTTTCCGCGCACGAGTACGCCAACGCCACCGCTGAGGATTTTTGGAACGCGCAAACCGCGGCCAGCGGAAAGCCGGTGGACAAGATCATGGAGTCGCTGGTGGCGCAGCCCGGGGTTCCCATTCTCACCATCGGCGAGCCCGCCGGGGGCAAGGTAGCGGTTGCGCAGCAGCGATTTTTCCTGAGCCCCAGCATAACGCCCGACCCCCAACAGAAGTGGACTCTTCCGGTCTGCTTCAAAACGGGCGACGCCGCGCCAGACTGCGAGCTCGTCACACCCACGAGCCAATCGCTCGAGATTCCCCGCGCGAGCCTGTTCTTCGCCGATGCCGGCGGCAAGGGATACTATCGCAGCGCGTACGCGCCCGCACAATATGCGGCGCTGATGGCCCAGGTTGAAAGCGGCCTGACGCCCGCCGAGCGCATCAGCCTAACCGGCGATGAGTGGGCGCAAGTGCGCGCCGACAAGGCCACGGTTGGCGACTATCTGAGCCTGGTGGCTGCGCTCAAAGCCGACCCCAGCGCGGAAGTACTGGCCAGCGCGGTCAACCAGGCGGAGCCCATCGCCGATGAAGTAGCCTCAACCAAACAAGAGCGCGACCAGCTGGGCGATTGGGTGCGCCGCACCTTTGCGCCGGAGTACGCCAAGCTGGGGCCGCCCGCGGCCGGCGAGCCGCCCAACACAACGGAGTTGCGTGCTCACCTTTTCTCGCTGCTCGGCTATTTGGGCAACGATCCCGAAGTTCTGAAGCAGGCGCGGGAGATGACCGGCAAATACCTTGCGGATCCGTCTTCGGTTGATCCCACGCTTGCCCGTGCAGCCCTGGGCATTGCGGCCGAGCACGGCGATGCAGCGCTCTTCGACCAACTGCAGAAGGTATACGAAACCGCGACCGATCCGGAGAAAAAGGAAGGCGCGTTGTATTTGCTGGTCGAATTCGACGATCCTGCGTTGCTGGAGCGCGCACTGGAGTATGCTGTCTCGCCAAAGGTCCGCAACCAGGACACAGCCATCCTGTTCGCCATTGTGCTGCAGATTCCCGAAAACCGCGATGCGGCGTGGAGTTTCATCAAAGCGCATTGGGATGAGGTCCAACACCAGCTGACCACCGATTCAGGCTCTTACCTTGTCGATAGCGCGGGCAGTTTTTGCTCGGCTGCGGCACACGGCGACGTGCAGCACTTCTTCACGGAGCATCCCGTCAGCGCCGCCGACGTGGCTCTGAAGCATGCGCTCGAACACATCGATGAATGCATCGAGCTGCGGAGATTACAGGAACCGAATTTGCAGAAGTGGCTGGCGGGGCAAGGCGGGTTGTAGAACGTCGCTGGGAGGTGCGGGCGAGGACGCCGGCACAACAGCCGGACTCCCACCCCAAGAACCAAAAACCGCTTCTTGGGAGGCCCGGTCTGGAGACCGGCGTTACGGCGCCTCTACAGCTTGCGCAGGCGCGCGCAGGCATCGTCCAGTTCCGAGTCCTTTTTGGCGAAGCAGTAACGAAGCAGGTTTTCGCCGCGGCCGGGCCTGAAGAAGGCTGAACCCGCCACAGCGGCAACGCCGGTGGCGCGCAACAGGTGCCGGGCTTTTTCAGCCGCCGTTTGGCCAGGCAGACGGTCGGCGCCCGCCATGATGTAATAGGCACCCGGCGGCGCCGAGGCCTCCATGCCTGCATCTTTAAGAGCGGCCAGCAGCCGGCCGCGCTTCGATTGATGATCCACGGCCACCTGGGTGTAAAAGCCGGCCGGCAACTCTTCCAATCCCACCGCGCAGGCCACCTGAAAGGGTGCGGGCGCGCAAACGTAGGTGAGGTCGTGGAAATGGCCCATGGCCGGCATCCAGCGCGCATCGGCTGTGGCGAAGCCCACACGCCAGCCGGTGATGGAATACGTCTTGCTGAATCCCGAGATCACGATCGTGCGCTCGCGCATGCCGGGCAGCGAAGCAGGGCAGATGTGCCGCGCGCCGTCGTACACAAAGTATTCGTAAATTTCGTCGGTGATGAGGAACAGGTCGTGTTCCAGGCAGAGCTGGGCAACGGCTTCGATTTCGGCTTGCGTGAAGACTTTTCCCGTAGGGTTGGCGGGCGTGTTGAGCAGGATGGCGCGGGTGCGCGGCGTGACGGCCGCGCGCATGGCGTCCACGTCGAGTTCCCAGTCGGGCTCGGCAAGCGCCACGAGCACCGGATCGACGCGCAGCGACTTCAGCGTGTGCACGTGGTAGCCGTAGAACGGCTCAAACACCAGCACCTCATCGCCGGGATTGAGCAGCGCCATGGCGGCGGCGTGAAATCCGGCCGTCGCTCCCGAGGCGACCATCACCTCGTTCTCGGGTTGGTAGCGGACGCCGTGCTCGCGAAGCTGCTTGACCGCAATGGCCTCGCGCAACCGGGCAATGCCGTCGCAGCGCGTGTAAATGTTCTGCCCTTCGCGGATGGCCTGCATGGCCGCGGCCTCGACCAACGGCGGCACCGGCGTATCGCACACACCCTGCGCCAGGTTGATTCCGCCCATGCGGTCGCACTCCGTGGTCATGGCGCGGATTTCAGACTGATACGTTTCGGGCGCCAAAGAGCTGAGGGCGAGGCGGCTTTCAATCTGCGTTGGTTGGCTGGGCACGGGGAAGATCCTGTTGCTCTATCTTACATTTCCAGTCGCCTGCAGGTCGCGTGCGCGCCCTCACTGCCAAACACGTCGCGGGCGTAGTATCTTCAGAGAAAGTATCGATGCACGAGCTCTCCATCGCCGCCAGCATTGTTGAAGCGGTCAGCGAATCGGCATCCGCGTATCCCGGGTCGCGCGTCAAAGAGGTGCGCTTGCGCGTGGGCGCGCTGGCTTCGGTGGTCGAGGACTCGCTGCAGTTCTGTTGGGAGCTGGCCACGCAAGACACGCCTCTTACCGGCGCCCTGCTCGTCATTCGCAAACTGCCGGTGGTGGTGCACTGCGACGGCTGCGGAGTGGATGCTGAAGTCGACGGCGTGCAGAGTTTGCGTTGTCCGCGTTGCGGCGCATTGGCAGCCGACCTGCGCCAGGGACGCGAGCTGGAGATCGAGTCCATTGAATTGGACGAGCCGGAGCCCAACGAGCCCGGCATGGGCGGCGAGGCCAAACCGGTTGAGGAGCGCAAATGACGACCCGGATTGTGGAACTGCGGCGGGGAATCCTGAAGAAAAACGACGAGCTGGCCGCGGGGCTGCGTAGCCGCTTCACTTCGGCCGGCGTTCTGGTGCTGAACCTGGTTTCGAGCCCCGGCACGGGCAAGACGGCCTTTCTTGAGCGGACCCTCCGCGAACTGCGCGGGCGCGGAGCTCACGTGGCCGCGCTCGTGGGCGACCTGGAAACCGACAACGATGCGCGCCGCCTGGCCGCCAGCGGAGCTCCGGTGCGCCAGATTAATACCCACGGCATCTGCCACCTTGATGCGGAGATGATCGGCAAGCACCTCGACGGCTGGCAGGGCGTATCGTTGGCCGGGCTCAACTATCTTTTCATCGAAAACGTAGGCAACCTGGTGTGTCCTTCCAGCTACGACCTCGGCGAACGCATCCGCGTGGCGCTGCTGAGCGTGACTGAAGGCGAAGACAAGCCGCTCAAGTATCCCGGGCTGTTCAACTCAGCCGACGCGGCCGTGATCACCAAGATGGATATCGCCGGCCCCTGCGGATTTGACCGCGAGCTGGCGCTCAAAAACCTCAACGAAATCCGGCCCGGCATGCGCGTGTTTGAAACCTCGGCCAGGACGGGCGAGGGGATGGAGGCCTGGCTCGCTTACCTCGCCGAACAGGCACGGCCATCCTGAGGGGCGACCGTCCTCAAGCCGAAAAATTTTGGGCGTTCTGAATCCGAAAAACCCTTGAGCCGGCGCGCTTTGCCGTTGCCAAGCCGTGGTCCTGAGCGGTATTTTTCAGCTTAGGTCGGTAGCACAACATGGGCCCCTCGAATTCCCCAGAGCGGGACACGGCTGCGGAAGAACGCATGGAGCCGGATTTTGCCCGGAACACAATCGAACGCCTATTTGAGTTTTCGCCGGACGCGATCCTGGTAACGGACGGAGCCGGGGTCATACGGGGCGCCAATCCCCGCGCCGAAGAACTCTTCGGCTACAGCAGCCATGAGCTAATGGGCCAGCCGGTGGAGATGCTGCTCCCCGAGCGCTTTCGCGCGGCGCATCCAGGCCATCGCGAAAATTACAGCGCGCATCCCCGCACACGGCAGATGGGCGCGGCCTTGAATCTTTTTGCGCTGCGCAAAGACGGTACGGAGTTTCCCGTCGACATCATGCTCAAGCCCATCCGAACCGAGGCTGGCCCAGCCGTGGTGAGCTTCATCCGCGATGCCACTGAGCAGCGCGCGGCCCAGGAGGCCCTGCACCAGAACGATCTGCGCCTGCGCTCAATTGTGGAAAGTATCGGCGAATACGCCATCTATCTGCTCGATCGCGACGGGCACGTGCTCACCTGGAATCCAGGCGCAGAGCGCATCAAGGGATACAAGGCTGATGAAGTGATCGGCCTGCACTATTCGCGCTTTTTTGCCGAAGAGGATGTAGCACGTGGCCGGCCCGCGGAACTGTTGCGCCGTGCCGTAGCCAAGGAGCGTGTTGAAGACGAGGGCTGGCGCGTGCGCAAGGACGGCTCCCGCTTCTGGGCCAATTGCGTGCTGACAGCCATCCACGACAGCACCGGCGCGGTCACGGGATTCTCCAAAATCACCCGCGACGTGACCGGGCAGAAGCAGGTGCAGGAATCGGTGATCGCCGAACTCAGCGGCGCCTTGCTTGCCAATGTGGATATTCGCAAGCTCCTCGGCGCCATCTCGGCCAGCATGCGCCAGATGGTTCTCCATGAAGCGGCCACCCTGGCCCTTTTTGATGAGGCCACGGGCAAGCTGCGCGTTCAGTTCCTTTCCGCCGGCAACGAATCCGATACCAAACAAGGTGAAGTGCTTCTCGATCCCGATGCATCCCCGGCGGGCCAGGCTTTTCGCACGCGCCGGCCGGTGGTGCTCAACCGCATCGACCGCTGGCCGTTTGCTCCCGAGTCGGTCAAGCACCTGACTGAAAGGGGCATGCAGTCGGGAATCTGGGTGCCTCTGGTACATCGCGAACGCACGCTGGGCACCCTGACGGTGGCCAGCCGGAAAGAAAACGCCTATACGCAGCAGGACGCTGAGACGCTGGCCCAAGTGGCCGGCCAGGTGGCTATGGCGGTGAACAATGCATTGGCGTTCAAGCAAATCGCCGAGCTGCGCGAGCGCCTGAGCCAGGAAAAACAGTACCTGGAAGAGGAGATCAACCTCGAGCACCGGTTTGATGACATCGTGGGCGAAAGCACCGGTCTGCGCAACGTCCTGCGCCAAATCGAAACCGTCGCGCCAACCGACGCCACCGTGCTGATCCAGGGCGAAACCGGAACCGGGAAAGAGCTGCTGGCGCGCGCCATCCACCGCCTGAGCCCGCGCAGCGAGCGCACCTTCATCAAATTAAATTGTGCCGCCATTCCCGCCGGGCTTATCGAAAGCGAACTGTTCGGCCACGAGAAAGGGGCCTTCACGGGGGCCCTTTTGCGCAAGATCGGTCGCCTGGAGTTGGCTCACGATGGCACGCTGTTCCTCGACGAGATCGGCGAGCTGCCGCTCGACCTGCAGCCCAAGCTGCTGCGGGCGCTGCAGGAACGCGAAATCGAACGGTTGGGCGGATCGCGGCCCATCCCAGTCAACGTGCGCCTGATTGCCGCCACCAATCGCGATTTGGCCAAAATGGTGGCCGAAAAGCAGTTCCGCAGCGATCTTTTTTACCGGCTCAAGGTCTTTCCGGTCTTTGCGCCGCCGTTGCGCGAGCGCTCTGCCGACATCCCCATCCTGGTGCGCCATTTTGTCGCCCGCCATGCGCGCCGCATGGGCAAAACCATCGAAACCATTCCGCCTGAGGCCATGGCCGCGCTGGTGGCGTGGCAATGGCCGGGAAACATACGCGAACTCGAGAATTTTCTGGAACGCGCCGTGATCCTGTCGCGCGGCCCGGTTCTCCATGTGCCGCTGGCCGAGCTGGAGATCATGGAGGAAGAGGAAGCAGAAGCGGGTGCCGCTGCCGCGAATCCTACGCTGCAGGCCGCCGAGCGCGACCATATTCTGCGCGCGCTTCGCGAAGCCAAAGGTGTGATCGGCGGTCCCGGAGGCGCGGCCGACCGTCTCGGCCTCAAGCGCACCACACTCAACTCGAAGATGAAGAAGCTCGGTATCGAGCGCAACGAATATATGTAGCCCCTCTACGCTCCCATCGAGAATCTGCCGGAAATTAGGCGCCGCAATTCACGTGCATCCGGCGGTAAGTGGCCCTTGACGACTCCCCATCGTCTCCGTGACGAAATGTCGTCATCGTCACGTCGTCACGCACCAACCTTCGCCGGTGCCGGTAATTCCACTCAAAAGAATTTAACTGCTTTGATTTCAGCGCAACGCCGGCCTGCATGCGCCGTCGTGCGAGTTTGGCACGCTTCGTGCCTTATCTCTAGCGTGGCGCAGGATGAGCCAGGCAAGTGCTGAGAATCACGATTGAAGAAAACCCGGAAGCGATGGTGATCAAGCTGGAAGGACGCATCGCGGGACCATGGGCGGCCGAACTTGGCCGCCTGTGGGATGAGAAAGCTCCCTCGGCAGCAGGCAAGAAGCTTTCCCTCGATCTGCGGGAAACCACTTTTGCCGATGCCGGCGGGATGAAGGTATTAAGGGCCATCTACACACAAACCGGGGCCGCAATTCTGGCCGGGACACCTTGGACACGGTATCTTGCCGACGAAGTAGCAGGCAGGAACGAAAAAAGAATGATCGTGGAGAACTGAAATGCACACCGAATACGCAGTTGCGAAACAGGCGAGTCTTCCCTCATACCGTAAGGGCGAATTCTTCAAGGCGTTGCCGGCCGCCGCGCTGGCTGACCTTGAGCCACTGCTGGCGCCGTCGGCTTATCCCGCGGGCATGGTTCTCTTCAGTGAGACGCAGGCCGCGTCGGGCATTTACGTGGTGCTGGAAGGTGAAGTGAAGCTGTCGATCAACTCACGCGACGGGCGCCGGCTGAGCTTTCATATCGCCCGCGCCGGCGAGGTGCTGGGAATGTCGTCCACCCTTACCGGGGGCGAATATGAAATGACCGCGGACGCGCTCTACCCGGCGAAGGTCGCGCACATTTCGCGGCAGGTCTTTCTGCAGTTTCTCGCACGGCACCCTGACGTTTATCCCATCGTGATTCGCGAAGTGAGCCGCAGCTTTAACCTGGCTTGCGTGCAGTTGCGCATGGTGGGCCTGTCGACCTCGGTCCCCGAGCGCCTGGCGAACCTGCTTCTGGTGTGGAGCGACGAGTCAGGCCAGAATGCCGAGCGCGGGGCACGTTGCCGCCTCTCGCTCACCCATGAAGAGATTGGCGAATTCATCGGCGCTTCGCGTGAGACCGTCACGCGCACGTTGAGCATCTTCAAGAACCGGCACCTGGTCGCCCAGCACGGATGCACCATCACCATTCCCAGCCGCATGGCTCTGGAGAGCTACGCGCGCGGGTAACGAGGCGCTGCAGCACTGCAAGTACGTTGGCCGTTTGCCTGGGCTGTGCAATGTGGAAGGCATTGCGCTTCCCGGACAAACGGCAAATTATTTTCCGGATTCATCGCTGCGGTTTTCCCATCCGCCGCAAGGCAAGCCGGGCGGCGTGATAGCCGCACATCCCGTGCACGCCGCCGCCGGGCGGGGTCGAAGCGGAACAGAGATACAGATTCGGCGTCCCGGTCGCGTAACCGCGCAAAGTCGGCCTGAAGAATATCTGCCGCAGGATCATCGCCCCTCCGCTGATATCGCCGCCCACAAGATTTGCGTCCCGTGCCGCCAGAGCAGCCGGCGGCGAAACGTGCCGCGCCAGTACGCAGTCGCGGAAGCCCGGCGCGAAGCGTTCGATTTGCTTTTCGATGCGCTCCGTCATGTCGAAAGCCGATCCGTTGGGCACGTGGCAATAAGCCCACAACACATGCTTGCCCTGCGGCGCGCGGCTCTGGTCAAAGAGCGTCGGCTGCGCGGTCAATACAAAAGGCCGTTCGGCGCAGCGTCCCTGTACGACCTCTTCCTCGGCCGCTGCAATGTCGTCGAACGACCCGCCCAGGTGCACGGTAATCGCGCGCCGGCACTCCGCTGCGCGCCACGGAACCGGACTCGACAGAGCGTAATCGACCTTGAACGCGCCCGGACCATGCCGGAACCGCTCGAACTTGCGGCGGTAGCCGGGCGGAATCTCGCTGCCTGCGATGGCAAGCAGTTGCCGCGGCGAGGTAGCGAAGAGAAGCAGCTGGCAGTGCTCCTCCAGTTCGCGGAACGCCGCCCGGTCGATGCGGCGCGAGGTTTGCACCGTGCCGCGCAACGAATTCAGGTAGCCAATGAGCGCCTGCGAAAGCGCCTGCGCGCCGCCATGCGGAATCGGCCAGCCCACCGCGTGAATGCTGATCGCAAACATCAATCCGATGGTTGCGCTTAACGGCTGCTCGAAGCTCAGGAACGAGTGGCCGACCAAGCCTGCAAAGATGGCGCGCGTCCGCGGGGAAGAAAAATGGCTGTTGGCGAAACTGCGTGCAGACCGCGGGGCTGTGAGCCCAAAGCGGCCCATAAGCAGCGGGTGCCGTGGAAGGTGCAGGGGAGGCGCGAGAACCTCAGTAGCGAATTCGCTCCAGCGTTCGGCTTCCGGCTCGATCAAGCGCCGCCACTCCTTGCCATCCGCGCCGAGCGCTCGCTCGGTCGCGGCCAGATCGCGCTCAAGCAGGACCGCGGTGCCATCGTCGAGCGGATGCGCCAGCGGTGCCTCAGCGTGGATCCACTCCAATCCGTAATGTGCGAGCGGCAGTGAGCTGAAGAAGGGCGAACCGGCCCCAAAGGGATACACAGCCGACCCGAAGTCGTGCAAAAATCCGGGCAGCGTGAGGGGCAGGGTGCGCGCTGCACCACCCGGCTCATCTTCAGCCTCGAGGACCTCGACCGACAGCCCCGCCTGCGCCAGCACAATGGCCGCTGCCAGGCCGTTCGGCCCCGATCCAATTACACAAGCGCGGCTCATCGTGAAATCCTCCAGCAAGCAAGAGGTTGTTCGCTGTTCGCTCTTCCCTGTTCGCTCTTCCCTGTTCCCTGTTCTTGGTCCCTTGTTCCCTGCATTTCTCAGTCGTGCGGCGGCAGCTCACCTGGATATTCCACGACGGCAAAGCGGCCATCCTGAGTCATGGTCAGCTCCGGCGCGTAGAGCCCCATGTACTCCCGCCTCCACCAGTTGCCGGTGCGGCGTTTTTCCTCCATCGAGGTGAACCAGTACTGCCAAAGCACGGCACGCACAAAACGCGGAGGAAGCTGCGGAAATGGATTGCCACGAAACAGCGCAATCACATCGGCATCGCCCAGCAGCAGGTGTTCCTCGGTAACAGGAACAATCTCGTTGTCGCGCCAGTCGCCGAGCGAGGCAAACCACAGGTTCCAGTCGAAACGCGGTTGATAGGGCGCGTAGATGCGCGGCGCTTCGTCGAGCGCCTGCGGCTTGTTGCGGAAGCGGTACGCGATCCAGTTGACGCCGTCGCTGGAGCCTTGAAACTCGATCTCGTAACGCCCGCGCGTCATCACAGCAAAGAGGCCGTATTGGTTGGCAATACGGAACGGATCGAGCGCCATGAGGGGCAGCGTGAGGGTGTGATCGATGTGCCGGGTCATGATGCCGAGCATCTCGACGGTGGTGTCGTAAGCGATCCAGGTGAGCAAAAATGCAGCCACAGATAACCGCGCAACCCACGCATAAAATCCCAGGCGGCCCAACGATCGTCGCGAGGCGGCGGGCGCGGACGGATCAACCTCCGTCAACACGCTGACTTCGCCCGTGGCAAGAATCGACAGCGGCTGCTCTTCATGCGGGCCGACTTGCGTCTCAGGGGCTGGTTCCGGCTCTCTGGGCCGAAAGCGCGCAGGAACGAAGCGCAGCAAAAACCTGTCGTCGAGCAGCAGAAAACCCAAGGCCAGCACCAGGTAATTCAGAAACGTGTAATTGGCGGTCAGAATCACGCCGATTTCCCACGGGGTGACGATGCAGAAGCAAACAATGCGAAAGCGCCGCGGCAGAAACATCATGTAGACGAGTCCCAGTTCCAGCGCCAGCGTGCCGGCCACCGTGGCAGCGTGGAACCAGTGCGGCAAGTGCTCGGCGTACCAACCGATCCAAGTGGGCAGCGGGCCGTTCTGGTAGTACTCGTCCATGGCTGTGAAGTTTCGCCATTGCGGATCGCCGCTCGCCAGCTTCACCATCCCCGACTCGAAGTAAATGCGGAACCACTCCCACTGCAGCAGGAACTGGCTGGCGCGCGAAGGCGGATTCAGCGCGCCCCACCCGGGAAGAAGACCCCGCGGCGCGAAGAAAAGAGCCAGAAATCCTGCCTCCAGCAGCATGCCGTCCGATTGGTAACTGGAGAAAACGCTGGACGCGGCGATGAACGACAGGAAGCAAACAAAGCATACGAAAAAGCTGAGCCGCGGCCACAGGTTGAAGAATGCGACGACCGAGGCGATCAATCCGATCCACGTAATCGTCACTAACGCAGTGGAACTGGCAGCAAACCAGTAGAGGGACGGGGCATACCAGTAACGGGCAATGCCCAGCTGATCAGCGACTGCGGCCAGATATCGATCTGCCGGCAGAATTCCCTCCGGACCGATGAGGCCTTTGATCTGAAACAGGAGCGAAAAGAACGCCGAGAAATAGATGGCGGCCAGCGCACGCAGAAAAATCCACCGCGGAATCAAACGCCCCCGCGGAGCGCGGCGCGAATCAAAGATCCATCGAAAAACGTCGATCGGCTTCTGCCACCACATGGGTCTGCATCAGGATAACGCGAGGCCATCTTGGAGCGGCCTTCACCGCCGCGTGATCCTCGCCAGATATGATACGGTTCGGAGGTTTTTTTGAGATTCATGATGACCCGGCACGCCGCTCTATGGCTCCTTCTTTCAGGCTTGCTCTCTTTCTTTCCTTTTTGCGGGCCGCTTTTCGCTCAGGCCGCCGCACTCAGTTCGCCGGACAAAGATGCAGACCTCGAATTCGTCGTCATCCTTAGCCGTCACGGCGTGCGGCCGCCGCTCACCAAGCCGGGCGAAGTCGACAGGTTTTCCGCCGCGCCCTGGCCTAAATGGGACTCGGCGCCCGGCTATCTTACGCCGCACGGCTTTGAGTTGATCAAGCTTTTCGGCGCATGGGACCGCATGAAATTCTCAAGCCAGGGCCTGTTCGCTGCTACCGGCTGCGACGATGCGGCGCGCGTCACCATCATCGCCGACAGCGACGAGCGTACACGCGAAACCGGCCGCGCGCTTTCCGATGGCATGTTTCCCGGTTGCGACGTCCCCGTGGAGGCGCGGCCTCAAGGCACTCCCGATCCGCTCTTTCGCGCCATATCCTCCGGCTCGGTTCATGCCGATCCTGACCTTGCATTCGCCGCGGTGGAAGGGCGCATTGGCGGCGATCCCAACAATCTCGTTGAGGCCTACCGTCCGCAGTTGACCGCGCTCGACCGCGTGCTATCGGGCTGCGGCCGTCTGCCTGTAAATCCAAATCGCACCTCGATCTTCGACATTCCTGTCAGCCTCAAGCCGGGCCCCGGCGACCTTCCCATCGCCACGCGCGGACCGTTCACCACCGCTGCCACCCTGGTTGAGGACCTGCTCCTCGAATACGCGCAGGGTTTCAGCGACGCCGACACTGGCTGGGGTTGCCTTGACGGTGCAACCCTGCGCTACCTCATGCAGCTCAACATCGCCGCTTGGGAGTTCAGCTACCGCACTCCCGCCATTGCCCGCATGTTCTCGTCCAATCTCCTTGACCACATCGAAAAAAGCATGCAGCAGAGTGTGACCGGCAAGGCGGTGCCAGGCGCGCTGGGCAAACCCGGCGACCGTCTTCTCGTCCTCGCGGCCCATGACTCGAACATCGCCACCCTCGCCGGCATGCTTCATATCGATTGGGCCATGGATGGCCGCATCGACGACACGTCGCCGGGCGGCGCGCTGATTTTCGAGCTCTGGCGCTCGCGCGCCGATGGGAAACCCTTCGTGCGGGTTACTTACACTGCTCAGACGCTGGAACAAATGCGCAAAGCCGAACCGCTTACGCCTGCCAACCCGCCCGCCGAGGCGCCCATCTTCGTTCCCGGTTGCGGCCGTGCGGATCTGTCGTGCAGTTGGGAGGGCTTCGCCGCTGCGGCGCAACAGGCCATCGACCCGGCTTACCTTCCCGCCCAGCCTTGATGGCGGGCCGCAGCTTGAGTTGATGCGATTTCTGAGTTGATCTGCCCCGAAGCCTGAATTCCTGGCCGGCGCGACCAACAGGGAGACGTGGGCGTTGCACTGCCCCCGAAGAGATGCAGTTACTCACCAATCGCCGTAGAATGGCTTGGCGGATTTGAGCGCGCGGGAGGATGCCAATGAAAGTCATTTCGAGGACTGCAGCTTTAGGATTGATTCTGCCCTTCGCGGCCATCACCGCTTTCCCGCAACAGGACTACTTCAGCATCTGGCCCGGAGGCCGATCTCCGCAGGAAGTGGGCAAGGCCGTGGCTGAGCATTTTGTCACCAGCCCGCATCAGCACAGTCCGGGCACGATCTTCTACGGCGAAGTCGGCACATGGTACGGCGCGCTCACCTTCGCTGACCTGACGCACGACGTCGTTCTACGCGATGAACTGATCAAGAAATTCGATCCGCTCATGCCGGGCGGCTCCGAGGCGGCACTGGTTCCCAAGCGCGATCACGTCGACGATTCGATCTTCGGCATCGTTCCGCTGCAGATCTATATGGAGACCAAAGACAAGAAGTATCTCGACTACGGCCTTTGGTACGCCGACCGGCAATGGGATCATCCCGATGCCAACGGTCTTTCGCAGGAAACGCGCTTCTGGATCGACGACATGTACATGCTGACGATCCTGCAGTTGCAGGCTTACCGCGCCACCGGCGATAAAAAGTATCTCGACCGCGACGCCAACGAGATGGTGGCTTACCTTGACAAGCTGCAACAACCCAACGGCCTGTTCTATCACGCGCCAGACGTGCCGTTTTTCTGGGGCCGCGGCGACGGCTGGGTAGCAGCAGGCATGACAGAGATGCTGCGCGACCTGCCCGCCGATCACCCGCAGCGCGCGCGCATCATGGCCGGCTACAAGCTGATGATGGCTGCGCTGCTCAAATACCAGACCAGCGACGGCGTGTGGCGACAGCTCATTGATCACGACGAAGCATGGGAAGAGACCTCAAGCTCCGGGATGTTTACTTTCGCGCTCATCACCGGCGTGAAAAACGGCTGGCTCGATGCGGCTACTTACGGCCCGGCCGCGCGCAAGGCATGGATCGCCCTCACTGGTTTCATCGACCAGAACAACGATATGACCAGCATTTGCGAGGGGACCAACAAGAAAAACGATCTGGAATACTATCTCGAGCGCAAACGCCGCACTGGCGACTTCCACGGCCAGGAACCGGTGCTGTGGGCAGCGTCAGCGCTGCTGCGGTAATTTGATCTGCCGTTGCCCCATCCTTCGCGCAGTCTTTTCGCGCGAAGGGTGGGATCGCACGAACCTAACTCCGCCAACTCCGCTGCTCTCTCAATCCAGCCGCGTCAGATAGGCCGCGCCCTCGCTGGGCTGCACGTGGCGCGCGATGTACTCGGCCGTGGCGCGATCGTCGCCCTGTGGCCGGAT
>JASHQH010000181.1 GCA_030037635.1 Acidobacteriaceae bacterium | reverse complement strand
GGAGTTGCGGCCGGCAGAAATCGGTTAACGAAGGGAGGAACGTGGCAGAGAGCGGCGGTTTTCAAACAGACGTCAGGCGCCTGAGTGAATTGGTGACGCAGCTTGAGCAGATGTCCGCAGGCCCGCAGAGAGACGCAAGCAGGGAGCTCGTCCAGCTTTTGATGGAGGTACACGGTCAGGGACTCGAGCGAATGATGGAAATCATCTTTGAAAGCGGCGAGTGCGGGAGTGCGTTGATTGACCGTCTGGCCAAGGACGAAGCCGCCGGTGGACTGCTGCTTTTGTATTCCCTGCACCCCGATGCCCTCGAGACTCGTGTGCAAACCGCATTGGAGCGAATGCGGCCGCGGCTACGTAAGCTTGCCTGCACCATCGAATTAGCGGGCATTGACGAAGGTTCCGTGCGCGTGTCGCTGATCCGGAGCGGCCACGGTTGTGGATCTTCGGCGAGGGAGCAGCGGGCGATCGTTGAGAACGGAATCTATGAACTCGCACCTGACCTGACCGCGCTGGAGATTGCGGGATTGGAAGAGCCGTCCTCGGGCGGCTTCGTTGCGCTCGAGAGTTTGCTGGCAGGCGCGAACGCGCAAGGGCGAAGCGCAACGTAACAGTGACGCGACAACGATTTCGAGAAACCGCATGCCGAAGAGCAATACAGCAGCGCGCGAACAGGCTCAGACCTTTGAGCAGGCAGTCGGGGTCTTGCGCCAGTTCCGCGGACTGCGGCGCATCTCTTCGGCTGTGGTCGAACACTGCGAGCTTTGCTCGGTGGAACTGCACAGCGGCCATCCGCACCTGGTTGAGTTGGCATCGCGCCAGCTTGTCTGCGCGTGCGATCCGTGCGCGATGCTCTTTGACGGCATGGAGCGCTCGAGATACAAGCGGGTCACAAGGCGGGTTGAATTCCTTCCCGAGTTTCAGCTGAGCGATGCGCAATGGGAAAGCCTCTACATTCCGATCAACCTGGCATTCTTTGTTCGCTCCAGCATCGAGGGACGAACCATCGCTCTTTATCCGAGCCCGGCGGGTGCAGTGGAATCGATGCTCAGTCTTGACGCGTGGAATGCGATCGTGGAGTGCAACCCGCGCCTTCGGGAATTGCAATCGGATGTCGAGGCCCTGCTAGTCAACCGCGTGGACTGCGCTGAAAGGCCGGACTCAGCGGAGTATTTCATCGCTCCGATCGACGAATGCTACAAGCTTGTCGGCTTGATTCGGACGAACTGGAAAGGTCTTTCGGGTGGGACGGAAGTGTGGACCAAGGTGAGCGGCTTCTTCAATCAACTTCGCGCCAGTTCTTCGGGCAGGGGCGGGAGGCGCGATGCCTGAACTCCAGATCCAGATCGATGCACCCAAGGCCGTTCCATTCGCGGCAGTCCCCACACTGGCCTTTCCCTTGCACATCAAGAACGTTGCCGCCGGCGAGGAGATTCACAGCATTACTCTCCGCTGCCAAACGCAAATTGAAGTGGCGCGGCGCAGCTACGCGCCGGCAGAGCAGGAGCGTCTGCGCGATCTGTTCGGAACGCCCGATCGATGGGGCCAGACCTTGCGCAATTTGCTTTGGAGTCAAACGAGCGTAGTGGTGCCGAGCTTTACAGGGACCTCCACGCTGAGCGACATGCATGTTTCCTGCACATTCGATTTCAATGTTGCGGCCACGAAGTATTTTGACGCCGTCAGGGACGGTGAAATCCCGCTGCTCATGCTCTTCAGCGGCACCGTCTTTTATGCCACGCCCGGAAACGCCTTGCAGGTTGCGCCTATCTCCTGGGAGCTTGAAGCGCGATGCATCCTGCCCGCCGCCACATGGACGGAGATGATGTCGGTCTACTATCCGAACAGCGTGTGGATCAACCTGCATCGCGATCTGTTCGACCGGCTCCATCAATACAAGATCGATTGCGGAATTCCAACCTGGGAAAAGGCCCTCGAGCAGCTACTGCAAAACGAGGCGATGGTGCGGCCATGAACCTCGCGCGAGTGGAAGAGATTGCGACGGCTGTCCTCTATGAGGGATACATGCTGTACCCTTACCGTCCCTCAGCCGTCAAAAATCAGCAGCGCTGGAACTTTGGGGTCCTTTGCCCGCCGGCCTATTGCGCATTGCAACCGGGCTCTGAAGCGAGCTGGATGCAAACACAATGTCTGCTCAGGACGACGCCCGCCTCGCGAGTGACGGTCAAGTTGCGCTTTCTGCAGATCATCGACCGCCGGGTTGGAGAAGCCCCGGGGCGGTTCACTGGGGGCAAGATGGACAGCCAATTCGAAGGTGTTGACTGCCTTGAAATCCAGGGGCGCGTCTTCCGGCGCTGGCAAGAGGCATCGGAGCGGACAGCGATCTGCGAGGATCTTGAAGCCGCATCGCTGAGGAACCACGCGATTGATTTCACATTTCCGGCCGGCTGTTTGCGAGAAGACCTGCGCGACAGCAATGGCGCACTTGCCGGTATGTTTCTGCGCGAATGGCAAAATCTTGAAGGTTCGCTCAATGTTGCAGTGGAACCATGCAGGAACAACGTCGTTAAACTCAGCGTTCGCGTCGAGAATCGCACGGCTTTCACGCGCCTCGATACCAATCAGGCAATCGCGCGCGAAGCGGCGATGCCATACTCGCTGATTTCCGCGCACATGGTCCTGGGAGTCGAAAACGGAGAGTTTCTTTCTTCGCTCGATCCGCCCGCCGACTTCAAGGATGCGGCCGCGAGATGCGAAAACATCGGAGTTTGGCCGGTGCTGGCCAGCGATGATGCGGCAACCGTGCTAGCGTCGCCAATCATTCTTTACGACTATCCGCAAATCGCGCCCGAAAGCGCCGGCAACCTGTTTGACGGGACCGAGATCGATGAAATTCTTTCGCTGCGTATCCTCACTCTGACCGATCAGGAAAAGGCGGAGATTCGGCAGTCAGACGATCGGGCCCGTGAAATCCTGGAGCGCACCGAGAACATTCCCGAAGAGCAATTCCTCAAGCTTCATGGCGCCTTGCGCGGCCTCACGCCATTTCAGGAGGGAAGCCGATGAACGAATGGGAATGGAACCTCCTGGAAGATAAAGCAGCGGTAGACCACATTGAAATCGCCGGCGTGCGCGTCAGGCCGGGCGATCATGTCCGTCTGCATCCCAAAGAGGGTGGGGACATCCTTGATCTCGCGCTGCGCGGTCAAATCGCGACCGTAGAAAGCATTGAAGAGGACTACGAAGGGGCGCGGCACATTTGCGTGGTGCTTAACGACGATCCGGGGAAGGACCTCGGGCTGATGCGCCAGCCGGGGCATAGATTCTTTTTTACGCCGGCGGAGATTGAGCCGGTCGAACAAGTTGATAAGCAGAGAGACTGCGGAACCGGCTCCGCGAAGAACCCCTCCATCCTGGTTGCCGGCATCGGCAATATCTTCCTCGGCGACGACGGGTTTGGCGTCGAGGTGGTGCGCCGGTTGCTCGCGCGGCCGCAGCAAACCGGCGTGCGCATCGCCGATTTCGGCATTCGCGGTTTTGATCTGGCCTACGCGCTGCAGGACGGCTATGACACGACGATCCTTGTCGATGCTTACCCGCATGGGAAGCCGCCGGGGACGATCTCTGTGATCGAGCCCGATCTGGAGAATCTGACCGGATCGCCAGGGGGATTTGTGCAACCTCATGCCATGAATCCCATGAATGTACTGATGATGGCAAAGTCGATGAGCGGATCGCTGAAGCGGGTACTGCTTGTCGGCTGCGAGCCGCTCGACCTGGGCGGCGACGACGGCCGCATGGGGTTAAGCGACGTAGTCGATGCTGCAATCGGCACGGCAGTTGAGCAAGTGGAAGCGCTTCTGCAACGAATTCTCAAGGCTGAGAACTTTTGAACCACATCGGTGAAGAAAAGGAGAGCGAGTATGGCGACGAATGTGATGGGATCGATCCTGAGTAACGAGGAAAACAGCAAAGATACGCTGTTCATGCTGACCGGTGTGGCGATGATCGTTTTCGGCACCGGGCTTATTCTTTCCAACCCCGTGGTGCGGCGCTACCTATCGCAATTGGGAGCGGGCAACCTTGCGCAGACCGTGCTGCCGGATATGGAACGCTACTTCAAACTGCGAGCGATGTAACGCTGAACATACCAAGAGACAGGAGATAAGTGAAAATGGAGAAACCCGGCGCCCAAGTTGCCGAGGCGGCCCCCATGACGAACGGTCATGGCCCACGTTTCGTGATCGATGCGAGAAGGAGCAGATTTACCGTTCAGGCGTTTGCGACGGGTGTGCTGGCGGCGATGGGGCATGATCCCACAATCGGCATTCGCACATTCGCGGGCGAGGTGGGGTTCGATGCCGATGGCCTTCGCGCCGGCAGATTGACCCTGACCATTGACTCTGCGTCGTTGAGCGTGCTCGACGATGTGAGTGATAAAGACCGCCGCGAAATAGAGCGCGTGATGAAGAGCGAAGTTCTGGAGGTTGAAAAGTATCCGGAAATCAATTATGAGGCTTCTCAAATAGCCATTGCCCGTGTCGACAGTGCACTTTACAAGGCGGCAGTGAACGGCGATCTACGCTTCCATGGAGTGACGCGCAAGCAGCCGCTCACTGTGCGCATTGCGATGCTGGGCACAATGTTGCGAGGATCGGGCGAATTCACGTTGAAACAATCGGATTTTCAAATTAAACCCGTTTCGGTAGCCGGAGGCATCTTAAAGGTGAAGGATGAGCTCAAGTTCTCGTTTGAGATGATCGCGAATCGCCACGAGCCGGAAGAATGACGTGTTTGCGCGGCCGCGCAATGCCCGTGGAGGAGGTTGTGCATGTGTTTAGCCATACCGGGAAGAGTTGTTGAGCTGGCCGCAGGCCAGAACCAGGTGGGTGTGGTCGACGTGGCGGGGGTGCGCCGCAAGGTACAACTGGGGCTCCTGGCCGACGACATGCCTGAGACAGGGGATTGGGTGCTGATCCACGTGGGATTCGCGATGTCGAAGATCAGTGAGGCGCAGGCGACCGAGCAAATGCACTTGCTTTCAATGCTCGGGGAAAGAGAGCTGGCAATGGAAGAGGTGCGCGGATACGGGCAGGACGAACATGCCACGCCCACGGCCGCGACAGTGACGCCCGCCGTGAACAGCGCCGGAATCTCGAAGCGCGCAACGGAGAACTGACAATGCGGTATGTCGATGAGTTTCGCG
Organism: Acidobacteriaceae bacterium; assembly: GCA_030037635.1. GTDB lineage: Bacteria > Acidobacteriota > Terriglobia > Terriglobales > Acidobacteriaceae > Telmatobacter. The sequence continues at coordinate 7,842 of JASHQH010000181.1, read as the reverse complement.
ATCCTGAGTTAATTACGAAAGCTGCCGAGGAAATTCGGCGACTTGCGGACCCCGCGCGGCACTACCGGATCATGGAGGTCTGCGGCGGGCACACGCACGCGATCTACCGGTTCGGACTCAAGGATATCCTGCCCGAAAACATTGATCTGATTCACGGGCCCGGTTGTCCCGTGTGTGTCCTTCCCATGGGCAGGATCGACGATGGATTGAGCATTGCCAAGGAGTCGAATCGGATCTTCGCGGCGTTTGGCGACATGATGCGTGTGCCGGGCGCCCATGGCAGCCCTCTCGAACATAAGGCGCGTGGCGTTGACGTGCGCATTGTTTACTCACCGGCGGACGCACTTCAAATGGCAAGAAAGAACCCCGACAAGGAAGTCATCTTCTTCGCCATCGGATTTGAGACCACAGCGCCCTCGACCGCACTGACACTGATGGCGGCAAAGGCCGAAGACATCCGTAACTTCTCGGTGTTTTGCAATCACGTGACGATCATCCCCGCGATTCGAGCGATTCTCGACTCTCCTGACATGCGGCTCGACGGTTTTATCGGACCGGGACATGTGTCGACCGTAATTGGTTGCCGGCCTTACGAGTGGATCGCAAAGACCGAAGGTAAACCGGTGGTCACATCCGGATTCGAACCGCTCGATCTCCTGCAATCCATCGTGATGCTTTTGCGGCAGCTTGAGTCGGGCCAGGCAAAGGTGGAGAACCAATACAAGCGCGTTGTGCCGTGGGAGGGAAACCGGGCCGCGCTGCAGGCCATGGCAGAGACCATGGAACTGAGGCCGTATTTCGAATGGCGCGGGCTCGGATTCATCTCGCAGTCGGCGCTTCGCATCCGCGAAAAATATTCGCACTGGGATGCTGAACGCCGATATCCCGTGCCGGAGACACGTGTTACCGACCCGAAGTCGGCGCAATGCGGAGAAGTATTGAAGGGTGTGCTGAAGCCGCACCAATGCAAGTTATTCGGCAAGGAATGCACTCCGGAACATCCGATCGGGGCACTCATGGTGTCCGCGGAGGGCTCATGCGCAGCGTATTACAACTACGAACACCGGAAGTCACTGGTAACGGAAATAGCGTCAGTGGCCTGATTGGGAACGAAACAAACGGCGACCATCAGGTCAGTTCGCGGTTTCGTGATCCGCAGATTGAGCTGTCGCACGGAGCCGGCGGCAAAGCCAGCCGCAGGCTCGTGGAGGGTTTGTTCGCGCCGTTTCTCCTGAGCGGGGCGGAGGGACAGCTTGCCGATGCGGCACGTGTCGAAGTGAATGGAACTCCGATCGCGTTTACAACCGACAGCTTTGTGGTGCGTCCTCTCCAGTTCCCCGGTGGCTCAATCGGAGAGCTGGCTATTAACGGAACGGTGAATGATCTCGCGGTTTCAGGCGCGCGGCCAGCAGCGCTGGCCGTCACTTTCGTCCTGGAAGAAGGGCTTTCGAGCAGTGTGCTCGAGGCCGAAGTCCGCGCCATGCGCAAAGCGCTGGCGCGCGCTGGAGTGCCCATCGTTGCGGGCGACACCAAAGTGGTCGAGCGCGGAAAAGCTGATGGAATGTACATCACAACCGCAGGCATCGGAACTCCCATCCCTGGAGTTCAAATCGATGCCCGAAATGTCCGCCCGGGCGATAAGGTCCTGCTCTCCGGTCCGGTCGGCGATCACGGCATCACCATCCTGCTGGCGCGGGAGGAACTCGATCTGGAAGCAGACCTCACCTCAGACACGCGGCCAGTCCTGCCTCTGGTGGAGGCCTTGGCGGCCGAAGCCGCGCCGGGCCTGGTGTGGATGCGTGATCCGACGCGAGGCGGCGTGGCAACCGCGCTGAACGAGCTCGCTCGCGATTGCGGATTGTGCGCGGAGATTTCAGAGGAGGAGATCATGATTCGCGACGAGGTGCGCGGGGCTTGCGAGTTGCTGGGCCTCGACCCTCTGCATATTGCGAATGAAGGCCAGTTTCTGGCCGTCGTATCTCCGGAATATGCGCAGATCGCTCTCAATGCGCTGCAGCTTGCCGAAGGCGGGAAGGACGCGCGCATGATTGGCGAGATTTGCGAGCAGCCGGCAAGTACCGTTGTCGTCCATACGCGCTATCGAGGGTCGCGGATTGTCGACATGCTTGTAGGCGATCCGTTGCCCAGAATCTGCTAGGAGATTGCGATGATCACCGATATCAGCCTGGCCAAGCAGATTGCAGGCAAGCTTGTCGAGCGCAATTCGGTATTCGAGGAGTTCTTCACGCAGCGAGCCCACGAGCTGGCGCTGGCCTGCCAGGAGATGGCGCAGCGCTTTTTGAGCGGCGGAAGGCTGCTTGCGATCGGCCGCGGCCCTTCGGCAAGCGATGCACAGCATGTCTCCGTCGAGTTCGTGCACCCGGTAATCGTTGGGAAGCGCGCGCTTCCCGCGCTTGACTTGTCGATGCTTCCACGCCCGTGGCTCGAGGCAATTCTGACCCCTGACGACATCGTTATGGGATTTGGCCCGCCCGAGGGAGACGACGAAATCTGGGCCATGCTTGAATGGGCGCATTGGCGCGGAGCATTGACCTTCGCCTTGCCTGGTCCAAGCGGATCGTTCTCCATGCAATCCGCTATTCGGCATCCCTTCATCCACCAGGAGCTGGTTGAGGTCCTTTACCACACCATGTGGGAGACGGTGCACGTATTCCTTGAGCATCGCGAATTTGGCCAGGATGTCGGCCAAAGCGAATTCCTCTACCCATTCCTCGGCCGATCGCGGCAGGAAACGTCGACGATCGTTGACGACGTCGCCGCATCCATTCAGATGAAAGCGCGGGATGATGCGCAGTTGCGCTCGCGTCTTGCTGCGGAAGAGTCCGACCGGATTTGCGCCGCTGCGCTGGAAATAGGTGCGCGCTTGGAGCGGGGCGGAAAGCTGATTCTGTTTGGAAACGGGGGTTCGGCGACCGATGCCAACGATTGGGCTCTGGACTGCGTGATGCCCCCGCCCGGCTTTCGCACCGTTCGCGCGATTTCGCTTTCCATGGAGCCTGCAATCCTGACGGCTCTCGCCAACGATGTGGGCACTGAAGTAATTTTTCTTCGCCAACTCATCGCGCACGCCCGGCCTGACGACATCGCGATCGGTATTTCGACCAGCGGCGGCTCGCGGAACATCATCATGGCGCTCGAAGAGGCGCGCAAGCGTGGCCTCATGACAGTCGCACTGCTCGGAAACGACGGCGGCGAAATTGCACGTCGCGGAATCGCCGATTTTCCCATCATTGTGCGCAGCGATTACATTCCGCGCATTCAGGAAGTGCAGGCCTCCGCCTATCACGTTCTGCTCGAGGTTATTGAGGGGGTGGGCCATGCCGGCGCTTGAACTTTACGGCTCGATCCAGTGCCCTTACACGCGAGAACTTCGCGATTGGCTGGAATGGACACGGCGCGATTTCTGCGAGTACGACGTTGATCGCGATTCCAGCGCGCTGGCGCGTCTGCAGAGATTGACGGGAGGCTACGCTGCCGTTCCCGTTTTAGTGGAAGATGGCAAGATCGTCCAGGTCGGCTGGCAGGGACGGTCATGCATTGTGTCTGGGCCTTGAGATCGTTCCATCCGAGGCTAAGTCTCCAGCGAGTTTCCGGCGAGATAAAGACGTCTTCGGTCGGTCTTTGCAAACCACTATAAATATTGAGGTTTAGCCGATTCCAGGAGGGAACCTAACCTTCTGCGCCGGAAGGCAGAGCGGCCGATCAGCGTGTGGTGGAATAGGTGGTCATGCGATTTTCCGCGGGCATGGCAATTGAATGCGCAGGGGCGGACCGCAGTTCGGGCAGCTCTGGCCGCAAGCCGCAGACGTTTGACGAACAGCTGCTTTAGCGCGCTGCCTGGCGCCTTGAAGCTTGCGGACGCCGCTGAACATTGGCCTGGACAGACCTTCCTGGTTCATCGACGCGCTGCTCCGCAGACTCGGTCAGAGGCAAGGGCAAATCGGAAGGCCCAGTGCGCGGTTGAGGGTCAGCCCACTCGCCCGGTTGCGAACAGGTAGCGGGCGAAGTGCTCCTGCCGGGAGCACTGCTGCGACTGAGACTCGCGGTTTCGGCATAGCGTTGGAGAAACCGTTCGATGGCTGCGATATCGAGTTGGTAGTCTTCTTCCACCTGACTCCGCAATGCTTCCAATTGCTCCCGATACATCTTGGATCTGCCTTTGGGTGCGTTGCCGGAAGTTGGCACCCCCTTCAGCGCTCGCTGACCGGCACGGCCGGCGGAAAAATCGTCGGCGCTCACCGTTGAGGCGGAGAGATGCACATTGGAGAGGAATGCGTCGGCCCGGGTCTCGCGCTGCTCCATCTCCAAAGCCCGCAATGCGTTAAACATCATAGACATGGAGAAATCCTCCGATCCCGATTGTGTCACGACTCCGGAGGCTTCGATCTGGCACAAAGAGGGCAAGGAGGCGAACGACCTGGGGCGTTTTCGGGCAGGTTGGTAACCGGGCGGCGGTTACGTTCCAGCCGCCGCGGGCGCGGGGCGCGAAGGGGATTGCAGCCATTGCGTTTCTATTTTGCGCATCTGCCAGGCGTGGGAATGGGCCCCTGGGCGCGGCCGAGGCCCGAGGGTAGGTGGTGCGCTGGGATTGACCATTCGCGAAGCTTTTCCTATAATGTTTCCATGTACTTAGCGCGCCCATGTTGTTGTTGTCGCTGCTCCTCGGGGGCTTGTCCTGCCGGGTTGAGTGCTGGGGCGCGAATCGAATTCCGCTTTTAAGTTTCCCGCTCATCCCGCACCGGTAATGACAAGCCCTGGAGCCTGTGCTGGGCGCGGCTTTGCCTGTTGGGATGTTTCAGGCTCTGAAGCAAGATCGCACGGCACTTCATGAGAAAGAGGAATGGTGGCACCCTTCAATGCGAACTGAACTCAGGGAAATCGAACTCGGCGCGGCGCTCGGAAGCCGGATCGGCAACACGCCGCTGGTTCGGCTGGAGCGGGCCGTGCGAGGGCTCCCTGGAATCACGTTGCTCGGCAAGGCTGAGTGGAACAATCCGGGCGGGAGCGTGAAGGATCGCGCGGTGGCATCGATGGTTCGGGATGCGCTGGAGCAGGGCAGTCTGGCGCCGGGCAAGACGCTGCTGGACGCGACCAGCGGCAACACCGGGATTGCGCTGGCGATGCTGGGCGCGGCCCAGGGATATTCCGTGCTGCTGGCCATGCCCTCGAACGTGTCAGAGGAGCGGAAGCGGATTTTGAAGGCGTATGGGGCACAGGTGGAGTGGACTCATCCCGAGGAGAGCTCCGATGGCGCGATTCGCCGCGCACGCGAGCTGGCGGGCAACGATCCCCAGCGGTTTTGTTATCTGGACCAATACTCGAACAAGGCCAACTGGCGCTCGCACTACGAGACGACGGGAGCGGAGATCTGGCGGCAGACCGAGGGCCGCGTGACGCACTTTGCGGCGGGACTTGGCACGGGCGGCACGTTCATGGGCACCACGCGGCGGCTGAAGGAGCTGAATCCTGATGTGGTGGCTGTGAGCGTGCAGCCGGATTCGCCGTTTCACGGCCTCGAGGGGCTGAAGCACATGGCCACGTCGATGGTGCCCGCGATCTACGATCCGTTCCTTGCCGATCGCAATGTGGAAGTGGAAACCGAGGCCGCCTACGCGATGGTGAAGCAACTGGCGCGCGAGGAGGGGCTGCTGGTGGGGATCTCGGCCGGGGCAGCGGTGGTAGCGAGCCTGCAGGTGGCGCGCGATGAAGTTGCGGCGGGACGCAGTGCGGTGATCGTGACGGTGCTGCCGGATTCGGCGGACAAGTATTTGAGCGAGCGATTCTGGGAGGAAGCGTGAGCGCGCTGCAGAGAGCCGTGAGCGATCTGAGGTTGACCAGAGCTGTTTACGAAGCTATTCGCGCGCACGGCGAAGAGACGTATCCGCACGAGTGCTGCGGCGCGCTGCTGGGGAACTCCGTTCAGGGGAGCTCCTGGAGGATTGTGGCGGCGGTGCGAGCAGGCAATACGCGCACTGACTCGGCGCACAATCGCTATCAGATTTCGCCCGCGGAGCTGGTGAAGATCGAGCGCGAGGCACGGCGCGACGGGCTGAGCATTGCCGGCTTTTATCACTCGCATCCCGATCATCCCGCGCAATGGTCGCAAACGGATTTTGCCGAAGCACACTGGCTGGGGTGCTCCTATGTGATTACGGCTGTGGATCTGGGCAAGGCCACGGTGACGAATTCCTTTCTGCTGGCAGGGACGACGGAGGAAGACAAGCGATTCGAGCCGCAGAAGATTGAAGTGGTGGAGACGGATGAGCCGACCCGTGCGTCGTCGGGAGCCCGGCTAGAATCTAAAGAAGCCTGAGGGAACGAAGCGGAATGAAGATTTTTATCCCCACGCCGTTGCGGGTCTATGCGGCGGGCAAAGATACGCTGGAGGTCAACGCGGCCACGGTGTCGGGCGCGCTGGACGAGCTGACTCGCACCTTTCCTGACCTGCGCAAGCACCTTTTCACGGGCGAGGGAAAGCTGCGGGCTTTTGTGAACGTGTATCTGAACGACGAAGACGTGCGCTACCTGCCGCAGAAAGAAGCCACGGCCGTGTCGGCGGCTGATACGCTTTCGATTATTCCGTCGATCGCGGGCGGGACTGGCCGTCCAGGCGGGACTGGCCGTCCAGGCGAAGGCGCCTTCGGCGCGGCGGTCAAAATCCGGCCGAAATGCTTGATCCACATTGAGGAATGATGATGGCAACTGCAACCGCACCCCAAAAAGTTGATACGCTTCCTGAACTGACCCGGGACGATCTTTCGCGCTATTCGCGGCATATTCTGCTGCCCGAAGTGGGCGAGGAGGGCCAGCGCAAGCTGAAAGCCGCGCGCGTGCTGTGCGTGGGAACCGGAGGGCTGGGCTCGCCGCTGGCGCTTTATCTGGCGGCGGCGGGCGTGGGAACGCTGGGGCTGGTGGATTTCGACGTGGTGGACGCGAGCAACCTGCAACGCCAGATTATCCACTCAACCAAGGACATCGGCCGCAAGAAACTCGACTCGGCCGAGGAGAAGCTGAAGGCGCTCAACCCCACGCTCAACGTGGTGAAGCACGACACGATGCTGTCGAGCGCCAACGCACTCGACATTCTAAAAGACTACGATGTGATTGCCGACGGCACCGACAATTTCCCCACGCGCTACCTGGTGAACGATGCCTGCGTGCTGCTGGGCAAGCCGAACGCGTACGGGTCGATCTTCCGCTTTGAGGGACAGGCCAGCGTGTTTGGCACCAAAGAAGGCCCGTGCTACCGCTGCCTCTATCCCGAGCCGCCGCCGCCGGGACTTGTGCCCAGTTGCGCGGAAGGCGGAGTGCTGGGGATTCTGCCGGGCCTGATCGGCGTGATTCAGGCCACGGAGACCATCAAGCTGATTCTCGGCAAGGGCGAGCCGCTGATTGGGCGCTTGCTGCTGGTGGATGCACTGAACATGCGGTTCAGGGAGCTGAAGCTGCGCAAGAATCCCGATTGCCCGGTGTGCGGGACGCACCCGACCGTCACAAAACTGATCGACTATGATCAGTTCTGCGGCATTGCGCCCGCAGCCAAAGAGGAATTGCCGATGAAGAATGGGATCCCGCAGATCAGTGTGACGGAATTGAAGCAGCGCATGGATGCCGGCGAGGACCTGTTTATCCTGGATGTGCGCGAGCCGTTCGAATACCAGATTGCGAACATCGGCGGAAAGCTGATCCCGATCAACGACGTTCCCAACCGCCTCGCGGAGATCGATCGCGACCGCGAGATCATTGTGCACTGCAAGTCGGGCGGGCGCAGCCAGCGCGTTGCGGAGTTTCTCAAGCAGTCAGGATACGAGAAGGTGGCGA
>JASHQH010000021.1 GCA_030037635.1 Acidobacteriaceae bacterium | reverse complement strand
AGCCTCGGTTCCACCGGAGCCACACTGTGGGGCATCACCAGCGCCGGGCAGGAGCACACGGCCAAGGTGATCGGCCTCAACGGCATCAGCACTTACGGCGGCATGGCCCTGGCTGCGCCGCTCGGCGTGGTGCTCGACCACCAGTGGGGTCTCGCCTCCATCGGCGTGGTTACCATCCTGATCGGCGCTGCCAGCTTCGCCATGGCTTGGCGCAAGAACCCGGTTCCCGTCCAGCCGGGCGAGCATCTTCCCTTTGCTCATGTGCTGGGACGCGTGGCCCCGCATGGCATGGGCCTGGCGCTGGGCGGCGTCAGCTACAGCGTTCTGGCTACTTTCGTCACCCTCTTTTACGCCCACCGCCACTGGAGCGGCGCCGCCCTTTGTCTCACCGCCTTCGGTCTGGCATTCGTTGCCGCGCGCATGCTCTTCATCCGCACCATCAGCCGCTATGGCGGATTCCCCGTGGCCATCGTTTCCCTCCTGGTCGAAAGCGTAGGCATGATTCTGCTGTGGCGGGCCGTCTCGCCCTGGATGGCATTGGCCGGCGCAGCCGTGGGCGGGCTGGGCCTTTCGCTCGTCTTCCCTGCGATCGGCGTTGAAGCCGTCAAGCGCGTGCCCGAGTTCAATCGCGGCACCGCCCTGGGCGTTTACACCGCGTTTGCTGACGTGTCGTTCTTCCTGGTCGGCCCCATCGCCGGCGCCATCATCGGCTTCTTCGGCTACGCCAGCATCTTCCTCTTTGCGCTCATCAGCGTGCTCATCGCTCTGGCCATCGTCGTCGTGCTCAAACAGACGCAACCGGCGTAATTGAAGAACTCGCGTCCACTGCCGCTCTTGTCCGGCGAGCGCCCAACGCGACCACAGCCAGCGCGAGCACCAGACAAATCACATGGCTGGCCAGGACAATCGCCTTCGGCGCGGGAAAGACCGGCGGCTGAAGAAACGCGTGCACGCCATACACGAGAGCGCCGCCGGCGCCGATCGAGAACGTGTGCAGGGCGGTCCATGAACTGCTGCGTGAAAACATCCACAGCAAAAGCAGAAAGATAAGGTCGTCGGCGAGGATCCATACCACGGCGGCCCAGTTAAAATTCACCGGCGCAAGAAAGACGGCCAAACCGCAAACAAACGCGCCCAGGCCAGTGAGCCAGGGCGAAGGCGCCGCGCCGTCGCTTGTCCGCGCAGCTCGTGCGGGAACCAGGAATGCAGCGACCGCAAACAGGATGATGATGGCAGCGGTGACCGCGAACTGCGTGTGCGTGGCGCGGAATGGGTCGCGATGGAACATGTAAGCGGTGTTTCCATACACGCCGATCGCGAACAGAACCGCCGCCACGCTGTCGCCGATCTTTCCCAGCCACGGTGTTTGCGCCCGCGCCGGGAACAAGCCCTCGGCCAGCGCGATCGAGACGCCCATGCTCCAGAAGGGATGGACGTTAAGCATGAAGATGGTCCACCAGCCGCCGATGCCCAGGGCCGGAATCCAGGCAGGAGCGAGCAGGTGCAAATGCAACCCGAAGGCATTGGGGTTGAAAAGCGTCTGCGTGGTGTATCCCTCCTCGATGAGGCAATAGGCGCAGCCGAGCAGAAGCATCGTGGGCCATCCGCGGCCGGTGCGCCGCGCCAGCTCGCGGATGAGCAGCGCCCCGCCGCCGTACATCGGCGTCATGAGGATGAGAGGCGAAAGAAACGTGACAGGAAGATCGCCCAGCAGGTATTCGGCGACCAGGGGCGCGACGAAGAACAGCGTGACTGCCGCAAGGATGGAGCGTTGCGATTTCGGCATAGAGCCTCTTTCCAGTTCACGAAAAACCAGCGGAATCGGCGCCGGGGAAGCCTATTCCGGCTGGGCCGAGTCGAGTCCGTAAAGGGCGCGAACGCCTGGCATATTCGATCGGATCTTGTGGCCGGCTGCCCGTCCTATGAATTTCGATACGGCTTCAAAGCGCTGCATGGAAACGGTTCTGTCGTTGAGATCGAGGCCAAAAGCGGTCAGAAGCTCATTCTGCGCCTCGGGCGGCCAGTTGGGGCGATCATTCCACGCCTCAATATTGCCGGCCCGCACGGCCTCGTTGCCGCCATGGGCAAACTCAGCCAGCTGCAGCCACCGCTTGGTGAGCGCCTGGGCACGTTCGCTTGCCGGGTCCAGATCGATGTCCGCTTCGATCTCGCCAAAAAGCTGCCGAAAGGCCTTCATATTCTTCTGCTTGTTTTCAAGAGGCGTTTCGCGTGCAATGCGTTGCTTATCGAGCCAGGCCTGATCACTGTAATACCTCCGCATGAAATTCTCTTGTGGCTGCATGTCGATCACCTCGATGATCTTTCGCAGAATGGATGAGTCGCTGGTCTGCCCCGATCGAATCGCCTTTTCCGCTGCTTCAATGGCCACGGCGGCGCGATCGATCAGCCTTCGCTTTTCGGCTAGAGCCTCGCGTTGCATCCTGAGCGAGTCGACGAGCGACAGCGGTCCGTGCTTCAGGAGCAGTTTGATCTCCTGAAGCGGGATTCCCAGGAACTTCAGCGCGGCAATCTGCTCCAGCCACTCCAGGTCCTGCATGCGGTAGAGGCGAAACCCTGAGCCGCTGCGCTGCGGCTTGAGCAAACCAATGCGATCGTAATGGTGCAACGCTCGAACCGTTACCCCAGCCAATTTCGCGAATTCGCCAATCCGGTAATTGACGCTCATTGCTCAAAGACCATGGTCGGCCCTGACGCAGGGTCAGAGTCAAGCAGAGAATGAGTGGCCGCAACCTTTCGCGCGCTTCATAGCCGCTCGCAGCGAAGGCGTTTCGCTCCCGCGCGCCCCTCGGCTACAATTTCAAACACCCGTCGCCGCGATGCATTTCGTCCCCGATCCGCAGAAAGAGGACTGCTTGACCACGCATGATTCCGCGCCGCCGTCGCGCCGTCAACTCGGTTTCACGCTGTTCGCCGCCTTCGCGCTTTCAGCGCTCCACGCCCAATCGGCCGCCTCATGCGGCATCAGCGAAACCAGGGACGTGATGGTGCCCATGCGTGACGGAGTCCATCTCGCCACCGACATCTATCGCCCCACGCTCAACGGCCAGATCGTCGAAGACAAGCTCCCCGTGATCCTGCTCCGCACTCCCTACAACAAGGAGCATCGCGCCGGCGATGCTGGTTACCTCGTCTCCCACGGCTATGTCGCCGTCCTGCAGGACGTGCGCGGCCGCTACAAGTCCGAGGGCCATTGGCTCGCCCTCCGCACCGATCCTGAAGACGGCTATGACACTGCGAAATGGATCGGCTCCCAACCCTGGTGCGACGGCAGCATCGGCACCATCGGCACATCCTATGAGGGCGCAACCCAGCACGCACTCGCCATCGCCGGCGCCCCCTACGTTAAAGCCATGGTTCCGCGCAATGCCATGTCCGACATTGGCGAGTACGGCGTTCGTCACAACGGCGCCTTCGAGCTGCGCTTCTTCAACTGGGTTCTCACCCTCGGCGTCGCCATCGGCACGCCCGACGAAATGGCCGCCGCCCGCCGCGCCGCCAGCGATCCTGCAGCGGCCAAAGCGCTCACTGAGATGGGCAACGACGTTCGTCAATATGTCCGCAATCTTCCCCTGCGTCCCGGCACCACGCCGCTCAAGTTCGCGCCCGACTACGAAAAGTGGCTGATTGATGCCATGAGCCACGGCGATGACGATGCCTTCTGGAAAAACAGCGGACCCAGCGTCGTCGATCACCTTGCCGAGTACAAAGACATCCCCGAATACCACACCACCGGCTGGTACGACAGTTGGGGCCTGCAGGTGGCCAACCTCAACTTTGAAGAACTCACAAAAACCAAGCACAGCTTGCAGCGCATTATCATCGGTCCCTGGATCCACAGCTCCGAATCCCTCACTCATGCCGGCGAGGCGCAGTTTACTGACGATGCCTCACTCGACATCAATGCCCTTCAGCTCCGCTGGTTCGATCACTTCCTGAAGGGCATCGACAACGGCGTCGATCGCGAGCCGCCCGTGCGCATCTACGTCATGGGCGGCGGCGACGCGCACAAGACCCTTGAGGGCCGCATCTTCGTCGGCGACCACTGGCGCGATGAACATGAGTGGCCTCTGGCGCGCACCGTCTACACATCCTACTACCTGCACGGCGCCGGACTGCTCTCTCCCGGCAAGCCCGCTTCCGACGCGCCCATCACCTATCAGTTCGATCGCAAAAATCCCGTCCCTACTCTGGGCGGCAACATCTCCTCGCAGGGCGCTCTCATGTTCCAGGGTGCTGCCGACCAGCGCTGCCGTGCCGATTTCTGGCTCTGCACTGATACCCGCCCGCTCTCGGCGCGCAACGACGTCGTTGTCTTCCAAACTCCGCCGCTCACCGAGGACGTCGAGGTCACCGGGCCCCTCGTGGTCAAGCTCTGGGCCTCTTCCGACGCGCGCGACACCGACTTCACCGCCAAGCTCGTCGACGTCTACCCGCCTAACAGTGATTTCCCCAGCGGCGTCGACCTCAACATCGCCGACAGCATCGTGCGCGCACGCTATCGCAACAGCCTGGAGAAGCCCGAACTTCTCAAGCCCGGCCAGCCCTACGAGTTCACCATCCAGATGTATCCCACATCGCTGGTCTTCAAGCGCGGTCACCGCATCCGCGTCGACATCTCCAGCAGCAATTTCCCGCGCTTCGACGTGAACCCCAACACCGGCGAGCCGCTCAACGACAACCGCCGCACCCAGATCGCCCACAACACCATCTACCTCGATAGCGATCACCCTTCGCGGATCATCCTGCCCATCATTCCTGCAGATTCCTCCGCGTCCACAGCGCCAGGTGAAAGCGCCGTTCACTGATCAGCCCTCTGATCTTTGCTTCCTCGCTCCCTTGCTCTCTCGCTCCCCGCTTCCCTGCTATCCTCACGTCGAGGTCACCGCCATGGCCGAAGCCGCATCCTTTCCCTACGAAACCCGCCTCAACATCCTCCACGGCCCGCTGGAACTCATCGACGTGCACGCCGTTCCCGGCGCCCATGACTTCAAGTGGTTCAATCAGACGCTCTGCAAGGTGAACGATTCCGTGGTGCGCATGGCCGCCATCGAGGGCGAGTACCACTGGCACAAACACGACAACGACGATGAGTTTTTCTACGTGGTCGAGGGCGAGCTGCTGATCGATCTCGAAGGCAGCACCATTGCGCTCAAGCCCGGCCAGGCATTCGTTGTGCCCAAAACCGTCGTTCATCGCACCCGCGCTCCGCGCCGCACCACTATCCTGATGGTCGAGAACGCCGGCATCATTCCCACCGGAAGTTAGCCTGAAAAACCGAAGGAACTCCTCGATTCCTTTGAACGAAGAGTGAACCTTCTAGGTCGTATCGACATTTGGCGGCCTGCTAAGTTGTTGACCCTTCAATCAATGCGACCGGTCATCCTGAGCGAAGTTTGGTGCCATCGCGCGCCAAACGGAGTCGAAGGACCTGCATTCCTCCCGAGATCGCACTGTCTTGCGCGATTGCCCCAATCGCCCACTTCGCATATACCGACACGGCCTGGTCAACAACAGGAAGCCTGTTTGAGATTCGTGCTATGATCCCGAAGTCGTCCTAAGCTGGTGTCCCGCTTTTTCGCGGTTAGGCTCCCGGGGCAGGTCAATTTGTATCTCCTATATAGAAAGGAAGGCGGCACTATTCTATGGAAACGTCTGAGATGATCGGAACCACGGTCGTTTTTTTCGATGCATACACTGGTGCGGAGCGGTTTGGGCGAATCGACCAGGTATTTGGTGATGACGCAGTGATCCGCATTATCGGCAGGGACGAAGCCGGACCGAGTCCGCGGAGAGTACGCCTGAAAACCGACGTCCGAATCGCTGCGATCAGTGGAGAGGCTGCACTGCCCGTCTAGCAGAAGACGGGTGTGCCGTGACGCAGCACGGCCACCCCTTCGGGTGGCCGCGTTTTCTAATCCCCGTTTCCCTGGTCCCTGTCTTATCGTTCTCCCTTGCGCCAATTCACCAGGTCGCCCAGGGTCGTGGTCGAGCTGGAAACGGGATGTTTGTGCGGCTCCTGTTTCTGGACCTCGGCGCTGGGCCGCGGCGTTTCCTGGCCCACGGCACGCAGGCTCAGGCCCACCTTCTTCTCTTCCACGTTGATCTTGATGATCTTGAAATCGTGCTCCGCGCCCTGCTCCAGCCGCGAGTGCCCATCCACCGGCTCGCCCGCTTCTGAAATGTGGCACAGTCCCTCGACACCCTCTGCGATCTCGACAAAAGCGCCGAACTGCGCCGTGCGCATCACCTTGCCATGCACAATGTCGCCCACGCGATGGGTGGCGAAGAAGCTCTCCCACACATCCGGCTGCAGCTGCTTGATGCCCAGGCTCAGCCGCCGGTTTTGCGGCTCAACGCCCAGCACCACAGCCTTCACCTTCTCGCCCTTCTTCACGATCTCCGAAGGATGCTTCACCCGCTTGGTCCAGCTCAGGTTCGAAACGTGCACCAGCCCGTCGATGCCATCCTCGATCTCCACGAAGGCGCCAAAGTCGGTCAGGTTGCGCACCCGCCCTTCAACGATCGCGCCGATCGGGTAGCGGTCCGACAGGTTCTCCCACGGATTCTCCATCAGCTGTTTCATGCCCAGCGAAATCCGGCGGTCTGCCGGATTCACGCTCAGTACCACCGTGTCCACCTCGTCGCCCGGCTTCACCAGCTTCGAAGGATGCTTCAGGCGCTTTGACCAGGTCATCTCCGACAGGTGAACCAGTCCCTCAATGCCCTGCTCAAGCTCGACAAACGCGCCATAATCCGTAACCGAAAGCACGCGCCCATGCACCTTTGCGCCCACCGGGTACCGCTCCGAGGCGTCCAGCCACGGATCCGGCGTCAGCTGCTTGAATCCCAGCGAAACGCGCTGCTTGTCCTTGTCGAACTTCAGCACCTTCACCTGGATCTCATCGCCCACATTCACCAGGTCGCGCGGATGCGTGAGTCGGCCCCAGCTCATGTCAGTAATATGAAGCAGGCCGTCAATGCCGCCCAGGTCGACAAACGCGCCGTAGTCGGTCAGGTTCTTCACCGTGCCCGTCAGCACCGCGCCTTCGGCCAGGTGCTCCATGGTAGCCGAGCGCTTGGTGTTCAGGTCCTCTTCAAGCAGTTCCTTGCGGCTCACCACCACGTTGCCGCGCTTCTTGTTCAGCTTGATGACCCGCACTTCAATTTGCTGGCCAAGATAGGCGTCCAGGTTGCGCACCGGTCTGATCTCAAGCTGTGATCCGGGCAAAAACGCCTTCATCCCGATATCAACCGTGAGCCCGCCCTTCACGCGGCCCACCACCGTGCCCGTCACGGGCGATTTCTCGCTGGCGGCCTTCTCAATCGAATCCCAAACGCGCAGCCGTTGCGCGCGCTCGTAGCTCACCAGGTAGCCGCCTTCGGGCTCCTCGCGCTCGATCACCACGTCGATCACGTCGCCGGGCTGGAATTTCACCGCGCCGGTGTGGTCGACCACCTGCTCCAAAGGCACCAGGCCCTCGGACTTCAGGCCGACGTCGATCACCAGGTACTTCTCGGTCTGCTTCTCCACCTTGCCGGAGACAATCTTGTCTCCGTACGCTTCTACGGCGGCCGCTTCAGCAGCCTGCTCGCGCTCAAAGGCGGCCAGGGCCGAGGAAAAATCTTCGCCTTGCTCGGGCGTGCCGCCCGGTGCCGGCGATGCAGCCAGTCTGGCCGTGGCCACGGCAGGCGCCGGCGCTGCCGCAAGCTGAGCCGGCGGCTCTGATGCGGCCGCTGCGGGCTCTCCCGGTGGCGCAAGCGGTTTTTCTTCTGCTGGAACAGGCTCCGCTACAGGCTCTGGAACGGTCTCGGTCTCATGCGCCCGCGCTTCCATACCTGCGGGGTTTTCGGTGGTGGGTGTAGCTTCAAACGACGTCTGTTCAACTTCCGTCGCAGGGTCAAGGGTTGGGTTTTCTACTTCGGTATTCAGGGTTAAGCTCTCGGTTTCGGGATTGAGGACGTTTGCCATTACTGCCAGCTCCGGGACTGCGTGCTCCAGCGGTGGATTGCGCATGCCGCTGGGTGGCTCCCGCGCCGCAATTCCACGTTCCGGTCGCCCTCAGGCCTTTTTGCCTTGCCCTGCCATGGGACGCGCCGGTTTTCGTCTACCGCAGGAAAAGCCGTCCCCGCCCGGTTGCACTTAGGGTCGAAATTCGGCTTGTTTCCTTGGGAAACGCCGGCAGGCAACGGCTTGCTGGGAGGGCGGCCGCAACTCACTGCTGGAATCCGCGCAGGAAGCTACGCCTTTGAGTGTAGCAATCTCCGCATTGCAAGGTCAATGCGCTCAATCTTCACGCATTTCCCTCGTATTCACGCGGTTTTCACCGGCCCCATCGTCGAGCGCTGCTCCCTCGCCCCCGTCCCAGCCGCCGTCTTCTCGGTCCCTGTTCTATCATCCTGCCAATGGACCATCTCTGGACCCCCTGGCGCTATGCCTACATCACGCAGGCCGACGATGCCGTGCGGCCGGGCGTGCCCAAGGCTCTCGATGCCTGGCCCGGCGACCTCGGCTGCGTCTTCTGCAATCTCCTGGCCTCTATCGATTACGCCATCGCGCACGGCATGGATCGCGATAAGGCCGAGGCCGCGGGCGGTCTGGTGCTGCGCGCACAGTCTTGCTTCATCTGCCTCAATGCCTTCCCCTACACCTCGGGGCACGTGATGGTGATGCCCTACGCGCACCTTGACCGCCTGGCCGCTCTGCCCGTCGAAACCGCTCACGAGCTGATCGATCTCGCCCAGCGCACCGAACGCGCCCTCGAGAGCGTCTACAAACCGCACGGCTTCAATTTTGGCTTGAACATCGGGCGTGCCGCAGGCGCAGGCGTGGCCGGACATCTGCATCTGCACGCCATGCCCCGCTGGATCGGCGACACCAACTTCATGACCACCGTGGCTGAAACTCGCGTCCTGCCCGAAGACCTGGAAACCACCTGGCGCCGCCTGCGCGAGGCCTACGCTCAAATACAGTGACCCAGGGAACAAGGGGACGACGGAACAAGAAAACAGGGAGCCAGCCGCGCCAGCGATCAAAAGCCACTGGCTGGGCCCCCCGGGCAGGGAGCAAGGGAGCAAGCAGCTAGAGCCGATCACCGCCCTGTTCCCCGTTCACTGTTCCCTGTTGCCTGTTCCCTGGTTTTCTGTATCATGGGCGCAAGGAACCCCGATGAAAATCCTGCTCTCTGCTTGCGCTGCCATCGCCATGACCCTCAGCGCCGCCGCCGCGCTGGCTGCCGACGTTACCGGAACCTGGTCAGGGCAGATGAATTCCCCCGACGGCAACAGTTTCCAGCTCACTTTCACCTTCAAACAGGACGGCAACACCCTCACCGGTTCGGTGCAGGGGCCGCAAGGCGATCCCATCGCCATCAGCAACGGCAAAATTGACGGCGACAAGTTCTCCTTCGACGTCTCATTCAATGGCATGACCATCAGCCATCAGTGCACCGTGGTCAGCAACGACGAAATCAAGATGACCACCAAATCCGATTCGGGCGATTTCCCCGGCATGGAGCTGACGTTGAAGCGTGTCCCAGCCACTCCGGCGCCGCCCGCGCCACCGAGCCAGCCGCCGCAGTAACACAGCGAGTCGAGTTAGCGAGTCACGCTCGACAGGCGCTACGGCTCTGACTTGGCGGGCTCCTCGGCTTGTGCAGCAAAGGCGAGTTCCGGCGCTACCCAATCCTCGGCCGTCAGCAACCGTGGCTCCGCCGGCAAAGCCTCAAGTTGTTCCAGCTCGCAGCCGTCATGCACCAGGCCGCCCAGCTTTCGCGCGTGGTAGAAAGCGCCGCCACGGCCCTCCACCGCCCCGACAAATTTGTTATAGCTTCCCACGGCATTTTCCAAAGCAGCGCCCAGCTTGCTGAAGTACTCGTGTGCATTCACAAGCTTGTCGTACAGGTCGCGGCCCGCATCCTGAATCGCCCGGGCGTTTTGCGTCACCTGCGATTGCTGCCAACCAAAGGCAACTGCCTTCAGCAACGCGATCAGTGTGGTGGGCGTCGCCATCACCACATTCGCCTGCGCGCCAAACTCGATCAGCGAGGGGTCGGCCTCCAGCGCCGCGCTGAACAACGCCTCGCTGGGCAGAAAGCAGACCACGAATTCGGGCGAGTGTTCAAACTGCCTCCAATAAAGCTTGCTCGAAAGCTCGCGCAGATGCGCCTTCACCCGCTCTGCGTGCGACGTAAACCGCAATGCCTGCGCCGCCGGGTCGCCGCTCTCGCTGGCGTCGAGAAACGCATCCAGCGGCGTCTTCGCATCCACAATGATCGTCCGTCCGTTGGGCAACTGAATCGTCATATCGGGACGCAGCAACCGATCGTCCTCCGTGCGTGCTGAAGCCTGCTCGGTGAACGAACAATGCTCCACCATCCCCGCGTACTCCACGCAGCGCTTTAGCTGCAGCTCGCCCCAGTTGCCGCGTGTTTTGGGCGCGCGCAGTGCCGCAATCAGCTGCGACGTCTCTGTCTTCAGTGCATCCAGCGATGGGGGAATCGATTTCTGCATCGTCTCGACCAGGGTCCTGATTTCGCCGTATGCGCCCGAGCGCACCTTTTCCATTTCGCGCGTCTGCACGTCCAGCTTGCCCAGCGCCTCCTTCAGCGGGTCCACCAGATTCTTGATGGCCACTTCCCTGGCCTCGAGGACTTGCGTGGCCTCGTGGCTCTGCGCGCCAAGCTCCCGCTTCGCGAGATCCAGAAAGGTCTTGTTGTTGTCGCTAAGAGCCTTGGACGCGAGAACCGCGAAAGCCTTGTCGACGTCCGCTTTCATCTCCGCGTATTTCTGTTCCTGGGCAGCCTCGCGCTCCTCGGCGCGCGCAGCTTTTTCCCTCAGCTGCAGGTTCTGCTCGCCGGCCGACGCCACTAATCCGTTCAGCCGTGCAATCTCCGCATCCTGACCGTCGATCCGGTCTGCTTGGGCCTTGAGCTGCGCGGCCGTCGATCCCTTGCCGAGCCGTATTCCAAGTAGAAGCGCCAGAATCGCCGCGATTCCAATGCAAATCCCAAGAACTGTCTCCATGGCTCTGCCTGCCTCTTCGCCAAATATACGCCTTCTGGCTGTGCATTTCCCGCCCCGATTCGCGATGTCCACATTCCTTCGCCCCTGGCCCCTTTTCTGTTCCCCGCTGCCTGTTCCCTGCCGGGGCCCCCGGCGGGCGATTTGTGTCCGCTGGGGTGGCTATTCCCTGCTTCTCCACGCCTTTACAGCCCCCAGCCTGCCCGGTTACCGTGAAGGTTCGGGGCCATGCGCATTTTTGTCTGCGCGGTGGTTGTGCTTCCCTGCCGCGGGCCGTTATGGTAGGTGGGCGGGGTGGATTGATGAGTCCCTGTTCCCCGAACGTGTTTTCTTAAGTTCCTAATCACATGAGGAGATGCACGCATGGCTGTTGATGAAAAAGTGAAGCAGATCATCGTCGAGCAGTTGCAGGTGGATGAAGCCGAAGTGACGCCCGGCGCCAGCTTCCAGGAAGACCTGGGCGCCGATTCGCTCGACGTGGTCGAGCTGGTGATGCAGTTCGAGGAGGCCTTCGACATGGAAATCCCCGACGAAGACGCCGAGAAGATCAAGACCGTCAAAGACGCCATCGACTACATCGAGAAGAATGCGAAAGGCGGCAAGTAAGCGTTGGTCCAGGAATCGAACCGCAGAGTCGTCATCACTGGCCTGGGGCTGATCTGCGGTGTAGGCAACACCGCTCCCGAGGTTTGGAAGCAGCTATTGGCCGGTGTCAGCGGCATGGCGCCGATCCAGAGCTTCGACGCCACCGGCTTTCCCGTCACTTTTGCCGCCGAAGTCAAGCACTTCGACCCCCTGCAATTCGTCGACAAGAAGGAAGCGCGCAAGATGGGGCGCTTCATCCACTACGCCTTTGCCGCCGTCGCTGAGGCGATGGCGCAGTCGGGCCTCAAAATCGACGAAGGCAACGCCGACCGCATCGGCGTCTTTATCGGCTCCGGCATCGGCGGATTCGAAATCATCGAGCGCGAGCACTCCAACCTCATTCACGGCGGGCCGCGCAAGATGTCGCCCTTCTTCATTCCTGCGGCCATCGTCAACATGGCTGCCGGGCAAATCAGCATCCGTTACGGCGCGCGCGGGCCCATCTCTGCCACCGCCACGGCTTGCGCCACCAGCGCCAACTCCATTGGCGACTCGGTACGCATGATCCTGCACGGCGACGCCGACGTGATGATCGCCGGCGGCGCCGAAGCCGCGGTCACGCCCATGTCTGTCGGCGGATTCTCCGCCATGCGCGCGCTTTCCACGCGCAACGCCGAGCCCACCCGGGCCAGCCGTCCCTTCGACAAGGACCGCGACGGTTTTGTCATCGGCGAGGGCGCCGGCATTTTGATTCTCGAAGAGCTTGAATTCGCGCGCGCGCGCGGCGCAAAGATTCTGGCCGAAGTCATCGGCTACGGCATGAGCGCCGACGCCTATCACATGACCGGCATCGCACCCGAAGGCGCCGGCGCACAGCGCGCCATGCGGGCCGCGCTCAAAGACGCCGAAATCCGCCCCGAAGAGGTGGGCTACGTCAACGCCCACGCCACCTCCACGCCTGCCGGCGACGGCAACGAGTCTCTAGCCATCGAAGCCGTTTTCGGCGAGCATGCTCTCAGCCACCGCCTCAAGATAAGCGGCACAAAATCCATGACCGGCCATTTGCTGGGCGGCGCCGGAGGACTCGAAGCCGGCATCACCACACTGGCCCTGGTCCACCAGCAACTGCCTCCCACCATCAATCTCGAAAACCCCGACCCCGAGTGCCGCCTCGACTACGTGCCCAACCAGGCCATCGCCCACTCGTTCGACGTCGCCCTTTCCAACTCCTTCGGATTCGGCGGCATCAATGCCTGTCTGATCATGCGCCGCTGGAACGAATAAAACAGGCAATAGCGAGTAGCCAGCTCTCTCACCGCTTGAAAAAGAATCTCTGTGCCCCATCCATTCGCCCGTTCTCTGGGCGAATGGGGGGACAGCACGATGCCCCTAGCCCACCTGCCCTCGTCGCCTCTCAGCTCAGCGTCAGCGACGGGTCGGCGCTCAACTCCGGCGGCGCAAACTCCTTTGCTACCAGCCGCGGCCACGCCGCCGCGGCGATCATCGCCGCATTGTCCGTCGACAACGCCAGGGTCGGAAACGCCAAGCGCACCCCACGCCGAGCCGCCTCGGCCATAAAGCGCTCGCGCAGTTCGCGGTTGGCAGCCACGCCTCCGGTGACAAGAATTCGCGTCGCACCCAGCCACTCGGCCGCGGCGAAGGTCTTCTTCATTAGGTCGCCGACTACCGCGTGCTGAAAGCTCGCAATCAGGTCGAGCGTCGCCTGCGGGCAAAGTGCCAACGCCTCTTCGCGCGATTGTGGCGGACGAAAGTTGGCCAGCACACGGCTCACCCGCGTCCGTGCTTCGGCGCGCATCCCGTGCAGCTCCACGTAACGCAGCACCGCGGTCTTGATTCCCGAAAACGAAAACAGAAACCGCGGGTCGAGCCGCGCAATTGGCGCGGTCTTCGCCGCTTTGGTGCGCGCAGGCTTGCCGCCCAGGTGCACTTTCGTCTTCACTTGCGCAAACGAAAACGGAACCGCCCGCGGGTTGCCGAACTTGGCCAGGGCGTCGATCCACGGCCCGCCCGGGTAGCCCAACCCCAGCAGCTTGGCCACTTTGTCAAACGCTTCGCCGACGGCATCGTCCACGGTGCGGCCAATCAGCTTGTACGCCCACGTGCCGTGCGCAGGCTGCGCCAGATACAGATGCGTGTGCCCGCCGGAGACGACCAGCGCCAGCGCCGCCGCCTCCGCTCCTTCGCCTCCTGCCAAAGGCCTGACATCCTGAGCAAGTCCGCCAGGGGCGGACGAAGCGAAGGATCCGCGGTTGCTTTTTTTCGAAGTGAACGGGCCCGCATTCTTCGCGTCCGGCACAACGGCCCCTTTTGTCGCTGTCGCCGCACCCGCCATCGCCTCCTCCCGCTCCCGCAGCAGCACCGCGTGAATGTGCCCTTCCAGATGATTCACGCCGACGAGCGGGAGACCCTCCGCATACGCCAGCGCCTTGGCGTAGGTGATGCCTACCAGCAACGCTCCCGCCAGTCCCGGACCCGACGTCACGGCAATGGCATCGAGATCGGCAAACGTCACCTGCGCCCCGGCCATTGCCGCCCGCACGACAGGCACGATGGCGCGCAGATGCTCGCGGCTGGCCAGCTCCGGCACCACGCCGCCGTAGCGGGCGTGGGTGGCAATCTGCGAGGCCACCACCGACGAAAGCGTGTGCGCACCCCGCTCCACCACCGCCGCGGCCGTCTCGTCGCACGATGTCTCGATGCCGAGGATCAGGCCGGCTCCGGGCATGGATTCAGTGTAGTCGGCGAGAAAGCGGTGTTGGCGGAGTTAGCGGGGTCAGCGGTGTCAGAGAGGCATCCATGCATCGCGAACGTCGGCGGTTTTGCGGGCGTTGGCGCGACAATAGAAGCATCGGCTATGGCGGCGACGCAACAGCTCGAAGCAGCTCTGCACATTATTGAGACGCTACGCTCCAAAGGCTACGAGGCCTATCTCGCCGGCGGATGCGTGCGCGATCTCCTGCTGGGCCGCGATCCCGCTGACTACGACGTGGCCACCAACGCCTCGCCCGACCTCGTGCTCGACATGTTCCCGCGCACCTTCGCCGTAGGCGCGCATTTCGGCGTGGTCCTTGTCGCCCCGGATACCGAAGACGCCGGCTTCGTCACCGAAGTCGCCACCTTCCGCTCCGATTTGTCTTACTCCGACGGCCGCCATCCCGATGCGGTGCGCTACACCCAGACCGCCGAAGAAGACGTCCGCCGCCGCGACTTCACCATCAACGGCCTGCTGCTCGACCCGCTGCGCGGGGATGGGGTTTTGGACGAGATTCGTCGCAGCCCAAGCCTCTTCCGCTCCGCAATCCTCGATTACGTCGGCGGCCTCGCCGATCTCGACGCCGGCATCGTCCGCGCCATCGGCCGGCCCGAGCAACGCTTCGAAGAGGACCATCTGCGCATGCTGCGCGCGGTGCGCTTCGCAGCACGCTTCGGCTTCGAAATCGAGCCCGCAACCCAACAAGCCATTCGTTCACTCGCCGCGCGTATCGCCGCGGTCAGCCGCGAGCGCATCCGCGATGAGCTCACAAAAATGCTTACCGAGGGCCACACCCGCCGCGCCTTTGAGTTGCTTGACCAAACCGGTCTGCTTTATCACGTGCTGCCCGAGATCGCGGTCATGAAAGGCGTGGAGCAGCCTCCGCAGTTCCACCCCGAGGGCGACGTGTGGGTGCACACACTCATGCTGCTCGAGCAGTTGCCGCCGGGATGCTCCCCCACGCTGGCATGGGGCGCGCTCCTGCACGACGTAGGCAAGCCGCCCACCTTCCGCCGCGCTCCCGATCGCATCCGCTTCGACGGTCACGTTGAAATCGGCGTCGCCATCGGCGCAGAAGTCTGCCGGCGCTTCCGATTCTCCAATGACGAGACGCGGCAAATCCTCGCGCTCATCGAAAATCACATGCGCTTTATGGACGCGCAACGCATGAAGGCCTCCACGCTCAAGCGCTTTTTCCGGCTGGAACGGTTTGAGGACCATCTGGCGCTGCATCGCATGGATTGCCTGGCCGGCAGCGGTCACCTGGAGCACTGGGAGTTTGTGCGCGAGCGCTTTTTCTCGACGCCCGAAGCAGCGGTGCGGCCCAAACCTTTGATCACCGGCCGGGAGCTCATCGCAGCCGGCTACACGCCGGGGGAAAAGTTCCGCGAAATGCTGCGCGCCGCTGAAGATGCCCAGCTCGAAGGCAGCATCGCCACGCCGGAAGAGGCGTTGCAGTTAGTCCGTGCCCGCTTCCCCATCGGCAGGACCAGATAAGCCTTGAGCCGGGGTGGGAATGCACCGGCCCAAACTCACCGCTTTCCCTTTACTCCGCACGCCGCGCCCCCATCCTTTCCGCGCCTTGTGCTGAAAGGGCGGGAAACCGCGAAAATCTGCAGATGCGCAATGCATGCGGTCAAACAACTAGCTGGCTGCCCGCGTGACATGAAAATTCTCCAGGAAAAGATTCTCGATGCCCGTGCCTAGAAAGGTCATAATCGCTTCTTCAGGCGTGTTGACCATGGGCTGACCGTTCACATTGAAGCTGGTGTTCAGCACCATCTGCCGGCCGGTAGTTTTGCCCACGGCCATCAGCAAGGCGTGAAAGTCGCCATTGTCTTTGGCGCTCACCGTCTGCAGCCGCGCTGAACCGTTCACGTGCGTGATGGCCGGAAGCTGTTGCCGCACGCCCGGCCGCACCTCCACCACGCTGATCATGTAAGGAAACTCCGCGCCCTCCGCCACTTCGAACCAGCGGGCTGCTTCCTCCACCGAACACGCGGGCGCAAAGGGCCGAAAAGCCTCGCGCTTTTTCACCATGGCGTTGATGCGGTCGCGCATCTCCGGATGCCCGGGATCGGCCAGAATACTGCGATTACCCAGCGCGCGCGGGCCATACTCCATGCGCCCGCGCAGCCACGCAATCACGCGGCCATCGGCAATCAGCCGCGCCGCCGCCGCGCAGGTCGTTTCCAGCGAGTCGAAGCGCTTCCACTGAATCCTGCCGTCAAAACGCAGCAACGCCGATTCAATCTCCGCAGCCGAATACCGCGGCCCGAACAACGGCGCGGGAAAGCGCTCATTCCTGATTTCTTTTGCAAGCGCAGCGCGATACAGCGCGGCGCCCAGCGCGGTGCCGTCGTCGCCGGCTACCGGCTGCACATACACCTCGTCGAAAAGATGCGAGCGGTTCAGCTTACCGTTGACGGTGCAATTCAGCCCCACGCCGCCGGCCAGCGCCAGCCGCCGCAAGCCGGTTTCCCGTCCGAAGTGCTCGAACACGTGCATCACCACGCGCTCCAGGCACTCCTGCAACGCCGCGGCCACGTCCTCGTGGTTGGCGTTGACTGACTGATCGGGAAAGCGCCGCCCAATCAGATGCTGGTCCAGATAGGCGCGCGTCGCGGTATAGTTTTCGCGCTCCTTGCGCGTGCCGTTCAGCTTGAGCACGGGAATGCTGAACGTGCCGTTCGGACCGAGCTGCACCGCTTCCTGAAAAAATTTCCTGAAGCGCGCCGGATCGCCGTAAGGCGCCAGCCCCATGATCTTGTATTCGTCGCTGTTAAAGTCGAACCCCAGATGCAGGGTCACCAGCGAATAGAGAACCCCGATGGAATCGCCGGCGTCAACCTCGTGAATTTTCTCCAGCGCCCCGTCGTGAAACCCGTAGACGCTCAGGCTTTCCACCTCGCCCATGGCGTCATTGACCACAACCAGGCACTCATCCCAGCCCGAAGTAAACGCCGCGCTGGCGGCGTGCGCCCCATGATGGCTCACATGGTGCACTTTGCCGGACGCAAAGCACGGCAGATCGCGCTGCACCTGCTTCAGCAGCGCCTGGCGCGAAAAAACCTCTTCGTACTGTTTCCATGAAATCTCGTCACCGGCAAAAAGGCTTTCATGCGGCGCATAGTCAAAGCCGTGTGCAATCTCGTCGATCTCGTCGATCGAGATGTCCGCCTCGCGCAGGCAGTAGCGAATGGCGTCGATGGGAAAGTCGCCGCTGTGCTTCTTGCCGCTGAAACGCTCTTGTTCCGCCGCCGCTACCAGCTTGCCGTCGATCACCAGCGCCGCTGCCGCGTCCATGCCCTGGACGATCCGGTATTCGCGCTCGTCCAGCCCCGGCCATTGCGCCCGCTTGAACGGCATCGCGTTTTCCAGCCCGCTGATTCCAACGATCTTCATACACTTCGAGCACGCTGCTCAGCCCACAGGCTAGCATCGAGAAAAATTTCGAAAATCCCACCAATCGGGAGTGGACTTCGGCTCAATAACCCATTGGTGCTGTGACTTTTGGGGTGCTCATGACCGGTAATCCCCATGCCCCCGGGATGGCCGTGAATCAGGCCGGGCGGTCCGGCAGGAGTATTCTTCCCTTGCGGAACCACCTTCTCTCCGGCGGACACCAAACCATGACTCGAACAGGTTGGATTCTGATGGCTGGCATTTTCGTCGCGGCTCAGGCCGCTGGCGCTGCGCCGTTGATTCGTGTGGCCATCATCGATGGCCAAAGCGGCGGCGCGTATCACAACTGGCGGCTCACCACCCCGGTCTTAAAAAAGGAGCTCGAAGAAACCGGGCTCTTCGACGTCACAGTCATCACCGCGCCGGAATCGAATGGGGATTTCAGCAGCTTCAAGCCGGATTTCGGCCGCTTCCAGGCCATCGTGATGAACTACGACGCTCCCGACTGGCCCGCCGATCTGCGCGCCGAGTTCGAGCAATTCGTCAGTAGCGGCGGCGGCCTGGTTATCGTCCACGCCGCCGACAACGCGTTTCCCTCCTGGCCCGCTTATAACGAGATGATCGGTATCGGCGGCTGGAGAAACCGCAACGAACAGGCCGGCCCGCACTGGATCTGGCAGGATGGCAGAGTCGTCTCCGACGTGTCACCCGGACCCGCGGGCCAGCACGGTGCGCGCCTGCCGTTCCAGATCACGGCGCGCGACCCCGACCACCCCATCCTCAAAGGTCTGCCTCCGGTGTGGATGCACGCCAGTGACGAGCTCTACGGCGCTCTGCGCGGCCCCGGCAAAAACATGATCGTACTCGCCACCGCGCACTCCGATCTCAAAAACAAAGGCACCGGCCACGATGAGCCCATCCTCATGGCTCTGCGCTATGGCAAGGGACGCATTTTTCACACCACGCTCGGCCACGATGTCTTCGCGCTCAGTTGCGTCGGCTTCATCACCACGTTCCAGCGCGGCACGGAGTGGGTAGCTACCGGCCGCGTCTCGCAGAAAGTCCCGGCGATGTTTCCCACCGCCAACACCGTCGTCTATCGCGCTGACATCGCCCAGATGGATCCGGCGTTTTTGAATGGCGCCTCGCCCGTGGTGCCATAAAGCAGGAAATAGGGATAGCACAAGCCCAACTCATCGAAGACGCGGCGAGCCTTATTTCGCAGTACGATAAATCTCCGACCCCGCCAGCAAAAACGCGCCCACGCCGTACACATAGCTCGATGTCTCGTTGTACGCTCCGGGCGCCGCGCCCACCGGCTGAATGCAGCCCAGTCGCCCATCGGCGTAAATGTGCGTCAGCATGCCCGCCCACGCCTTTTCCACCGCCGGCCAATACGTCGCGCGATCCAGAATGCCCTCATTCACTCCGTACGCCAGCGCATAGGTAATAAACGCGCTGCCTGAAATCTCCGGCAGCGGATACGCATCGGCATCGAGCAGACCCGGCCGCCACAAACCATCCTTGCCCTGGATCGAGATCATCTCCG
>JASHQH010000180.1 GCA_030037635.1 Acidobacteriaceae bacterium | reverse complement strand
GGAAATCACCACCACCTGGTTGGAGACGAAATAGATCGGCTCGTTTGTCGTCACGGTAACCGTGTTCCCGCTCTGCGTAACGGAACTGATCCCCCATGCCTGGTCATTTCCATAGAACTCCGTGAGCGGCGAGAACGTGAGGTTGGCGGCGAAGATCCCGCTATTCGTGCCTGAGGTTCCGCCATTATCGTCGGTATATTCAGCCGTCGTGCTCATCACGCCCGACGTGAACTGGAACTGGGCGAGGTCGCTGTTGGTTGAGTTTCCATAGGCTACGAGCAGCTCTCCGTTATCCCCCGGCGTGCTGCTCGAGATGCCCTTGGTGTAGTAATTGTTGTCCAGCGCCGGCTCCCTCGCTCCCTGTCTTCCTTCTCCCTAATGGCTATTGGCTACTCCCGGTTTTGTGCAAACAGATCCCGCTGCTCGTCGCGCTGCTCGGCCGCGGCTTTTTTCCGGCTGGCGGCGCCGATCAGGCTCACCACTTCCAGCGTCTGGATCGACTGCCGGGGCACATAGATCCGCTGCGTATTGGCGCGTGTGTCGGGCGGTGTCAGCAGCAATCCGGCGCCATCCACCAGCGTGCGATCGTTAGCCGCCAGACCTTCCAACTCGTCGCCGTCGGCCAGCGTCAGCCGCAGCCATAGTCCAGCCGTGCGCGGCCGCAGCGAGAACCGCTTGCGCACCAGCCGCTCAGGGTTGGCCTGGTCTGCCGAGCCGGAAGGGAAGTCACGCACGTAGCAAACCCACTTCACCTGCTCCCAGCCCACGCGCACCACCTTGCCGGTCAGGTCCAGAATCTCCAGCTCCGCCTTCTGCTGCCCGAAGTCGGCGCCCGCATAGCCCGCAAACCAGTCGCGGGAGAACTTGCGCACAATGACAGCTTTGCGTGCCGAGGCCATCGCTCTGGATTGTCGCACGCGCGGGGCGATTTGGCGCTCTTTGCCTGTTGGGCCGGTCGCAAGCGAGCCATCTCGGCTCGGATGCCGCAGAAAGTTGCAATTCTGGTGCAGGAATGCTAGTGTTCCACCGCAAGTTGTGTTAATGTTCTTCTTTGCCGGAGTCCGCGAATCGCTCATAAGGGCAACAGCATCAGATATTTGGAGGGGCGGGTACTGACAGCGCATGCCTGATTTCGTCTACCTCCTCGAAAACCGTCTCTCGCCTGAACAGCGCAACGCCCTCAATCAGTTGCGGGCTGCCGCACGCGATGCCGGAACCATCCTCTTTCTCACCGGGGACGCGGTTCGCGATCTCACCAGCGGCCATGCGGTGCGTGAGCTCGAGGTCGCGCTCCATGGAAATGCCCTCAAACTAAAGAAACCATTGGAGAAGCTGGGCGGAAAGGTGTGGGGAGAAGACGAGCCCTCCCGCAGCCTTTACCTGTGTTTTCCGGGAACCGTGCGCGTCAATGTCGTCAGCACCCATCGCGTGGAGTATCCCAAGCCGGGCAAGCCCGTCTACCACTGGGCCTCGATTCAGGAGGATCTGCGCCGCCGCGACTTCACCGTCAATTCCATGGCCATCTCGCTGAACGAGGGTTCTTACGGCCTGTTGATGGACCCCCTCAATGGCGCTGCCGATGTGGAGGCGCGGATTCTGCGCCTGGTCTCGAATTACGGATTCCTCGAAGAGCCCGCGCTGCTGATTCGAGCCACACGCTATCGCGCCCGGCTGGGCTGGGAGCTGGATCCCCGAACCCAGGCACGTTACGAAAACGCCAAAACCGAGAATGTGATCGAATCGCTCTCGCCCCACGAGCGCAGCCAGGAACTCGAGCAGATCGGCCACGAGGAAGACGGGCTGAAAGTGCTGCGCGCTCTCGAGGCTGAAGGATGGATGAAGTTTCTCTTTCCGGCTTGGACCTCGGCCAGGGCTGACGAAACCAAGCTCACCGCCCTGCACGAATTAGCCGTGAAGCTGCTCCTGCAGGGAGTTCATCCCGACATCTCCGCGGCGCAAATGCAACTGCTCACGGCCAAGCTGCCGCCCAAGGATCTCTCGGCGCTCAAGAAGGCCATGCTGCGGCCTGGCTTTGTCGACGAATGGAACCACCTGGACTCGCTGGCCTCGGGATTTGCCAAGGTATTGCTGTCGAAGCAGAACGCCAAGCCTTCGGCGGCCTACAAGCTTTTCATGAGCTATGATCCCGAAGCAATTCTGTGGCTTGGATTTACCAGCAAGGACAAGAACGTCCATGAACGCTTTCGCCTCTTCCTTGACGTGTGGCCTGAAGCGCGCCAGCGCATTCCCCATCTATTGATGCAGGAACTGCGCATTACCCCGGAATTGCCGAAGTATGGCGAGATTGTGCAGGGGATTTTCCTGGCGCTGATCGACGGCCGGCTGACGACCCCCGAGGAGATGCGGGCCTACCTGGAGCCATTCTCGCCTCCGGCTCCGCCGCCGCAGGTCACGGTGAAGCGGACACGCGCGCGGCGCACTGAAGCCCGGATAAAGGAGCGGGCTTTCGAAGAAGAGGAAGGCGAGGAGGAGCTTGGGACAGAAGAGGAGATGGAGCCGGTTGGCGCCGAAGACGATGAGCTTGAAACTTTGCCCAAAGGCCCATTGACGGTGGGTCTCGAAGAGGGCGATGAAGGCGAAGACGACGAAGAGGAGTCAGAAGGCGAGGAAGGTGAAGAGGCCGTGCCCTCCGGGAAAAAGCGGGCCGCCGCGCCGCTCAAAAAAGGGGCAAAGCCCCTGCCCGGCAAGCCGCAGAAACCGGCGCCGTCCGCACCGTTGAAATCCGCGCCCGCAAAAGCTCTGCCCGCTGCTGCCGCCAAGGCAAAACCCTCGGTCGCGGCGCCCGCAAAGCCCGTCAAGCCCGCTGCTGCAAAGGCTCAGCCCAAGCACGCCGCCAAGACGCCGCCCAAGGCCGCCAAGAAGGCGCCGCCGAAAAAAGCTGCCAAGCCCGCGCCCGCAAAGAGCCCGCGCGCCAAGGCCAAACCCGCGGCCGCGAAATCTGCCAGGCGCCCCGCAGCCAAGCCGGCGGCGAAAAAGTTCGCGAAGAAGCGCTGATTCCTGCCCGCGGGCTGGTTGCATCAACCGCCTTGCCCGCCCGCCGAAGACTCCCCTCAGCCTGAAGGCCGCGTTGATGCGATCGCGCTGACGTCACCAGCAAACCCGCGCCCCTTCAACAACGGCGGCTGATCATTCCCCAGCCTGCATCACAGAGCCCGCGATCGGCGTCTAACTCTCTAACGCCGCGACGCTCCCGGCAGTTTGCGTTGTTGAATGAAACTCCCCCGCCTCGAACGCCGCCCCGAGCTGGACGCTCTGCGTGGGCTCTTCCTCGTCTGGATGACGCTCACTCACCTTCCCACGCGCTTCAGTGACTTTGTCAATTCGCCCATCGGCTTCGTCTCCTCGGCCGAGGGCTTTGTCTTTGTCTCCGCGCTGCTCGTCGGCCGGCTTTACATTCGCGAACTCCTGGTCGACGCCGCCGGCGTCCGCACGCGCCTGTGGAAGCGCTCGCTCAAAATCTACGGATTTCATCTGCTCATGCTGGGCTTCGCGTTCACCATTGCCGCCGCGTTCGCCGTGCACACCCACAAGGCGGCCATCAGCAATCTGCTCGACTTCTACCTCGCGCACCCCTTTGTCGCCATCGTGGGCTCGGTCCTGCTGCTCTATTGCCCGCCCCTGCTCGACATCCTGCCCATGTACGTCACGTTTCTTTTCTTTACTCCGCTTCTGCTCTCCGCGGCGGTGCGCTTCGGCTGGAAGAAAATCCTCTTTCTCAGCGGCTTTGTCTGGCTGCTCGCCCAGTTCGGCCTGCGCGACCTGGTGCATAACTGGATCGTCCACCTCACGCACCTGCAAATTCCGCTGCAGGAGACGGGAGCCTTCAACCTGTTCGCATGGCAGGCCGTCTGGACGGTCGGACTCTGGATTGGAGCGCGCTCGGCCACGGAAACCACCATCCTGGGCAAGCTGCCGCGCTGGGCGGTGGCTGTTTCCTGCGCCGCATGCGTGTTTTTCGTCGGCGTGCGCTGGGGCTGGCTGGGACCGCACCTCACCCAGCAGGCGCTCGGCATTCAGCTCGACAAGTGGCAAATCGGCTGGCTGCGCGTGATCAACCTGGTCACCTTTTCCATCGTCCTGTACTGGCTGCGCAAGTACCTGTTGCGCGTGGTGGCCATCGAACCCTTTCTCACCCTCGGCAAGGCCTCGCTGCAGGTTTTCTGCACCCACATTTTCTTCGTCTTCTTCGGCCTGGC
This sequence comes from Acidobacteriaceae bacterium, assembly GCA_030037635.1. Classification (GTDB taxonomy): domain Bacteria; phylum Acidobacteriota; class Terriglobia; order Terriglobales; family Acidobacteriaceae; genus Telmatobacter. The sequence continues at coordinate 202 of JASHQH010000180.1, read as the reverse complement.
TCTGCTGGTGCGCGACGTGGGCGACGACGTAGGCGAACCTCTCGAGCAGTTGCACGGCGTTCGCGCCGTCGCATTGCTGGCGGTCACATTTTCGGCCCTGTTCCTGGTGGCCCTCCGCGAAGTTCGCCTGCGCCGGCGCCGCCGCGGCGCATCCGGGTCCGACCCGGCTCGAACCCAGCCGGCCGCTGCCGAAAGCGGCGCG
>JASHQH010000179.1 GCA_030037635.1 Acidobacteriaceae bacterium | reverse complement strand
GCCAGTTCCGGCAGGCGGCCATGTACTACCAGCAGGCACTCGATCTCGATCCGAAGAATGTTGCTCTTTACACCAGGCTGGCAGGGAGCCTCTATAGCAGCGGCGATAGCGACGGCGCCATCGCGGAACTGAATCGGGGCTTGACCCACGACCCCAAGAACCCCGATGCGCTCTTCGACCTTGGCCTGATCAAGCTGGAGGGAAAGCACGACAGCCGAGGCGCGTTGGCGGCATGGCAGCGGTTGTTGAAGTCGAATCCGCAACTGAGCGCCGACCGCAAGGATGAAGTTTTGAAATTGATGGCACAGGTGATGACCGACATGGGCGATCAACGTGCCGCGAAGGGAGCGCGCAGCAATGCCACGCAATAATCGGACGCCCGTAAAACCATGGACACTGAGCCGAGCCGCTCTGATATCGGTTGTCTGCTTCTCCCTGGGAATTGCCGGAGGATGGTACGTTCGGGGATCGCAGAGCCCGGCTTCTCCGCCAGGATCGGCAGCTCAGGCGGCTCCGGCGCAATCCACGGAGCTCCCCGCGCCGTCGCAACTTCCGAGTGCCACCCAGTTGAAACAAGTAGCCGACGCAAACGCCGCACCGCTGCTCGCCCAACTGCAGGTCGATCCGCAAAATCCTGAATTGCTTACCCGAGTTGGGAACTACTACTACGACGCGCAGCAGTATCCCATCGCCGTGCAATATTACGAGCGCGCTCTTCAGGTCAAACCCGCCGACGTGAATGTCCGCACTGACATGGGCACTGCTTATTGGTATATGGGCGATGCCGACCGCGCTCTGACGGAATTCAATCACGCGTTACAGTACGTTCCCGACAATCCCAACACGCTGTTCAACCTGGGCATTGTCAAGTGGAAGGGAAAGAACGATCCGGCCGGGGCCGTTGCCGAATGGCAGAAACTGCTCGCCGCCCATCCCGATTACGAGGCTAAAGATAAGGTCGAGCAGATGCTTGCCGAGGTGAAAGCCCAGCAAGCCGCCAGCCGCCGATAAGCGGGATGCAGGATCAGGTGCTCTTGCGCCCGATTGCGGCTTTGAATCAGGCCCTCGTGACCCGCAGCCGCTGCGCGGAGATCACGGATGGACCCTCGTTCATCTGCCCGTGGCGAGCGGGAGCCGGATAGCTCGCCCTGGCCAGAAACGATCGATAACCGGGCGTGTCCCGCAGCGATTTCAGCATCGGGTCGCATGGGATCCCCAAGCTCCAAAGCGACCCATTCCGATAAGACAGCTCCAGCCACTGAACGGCATCGTGCGGCTCATTCAGCCCCGTGAGGACCAGCGCGATGGCATACGGAGAAGCGAGTTTCTCGCCTGCAACCGGTTGCGTCAGCGCCTTCAAAATCTCAAGCGCCTCTTCAGACCGGCCATTCAATGCGAGCAAATATCCCAGCGCGCCGCGCAACAACTCATGGCGTGGAGAATCGGCGATAAGGTTCCCGATGCGCGAAATGCCGGCATCCGTCTTCTCACAATGAACGCAGAGAAGAGCCTCAACGGCATCCAGGGCAAGTCCGGATTGCCCGCTGGCGCGCGCTTCCTCAACCAGAGTGAGCCCATCGCCAAAATCTTCGGCCAGGTACAGGCTCCAGCAATGCAACGCCGTCGCAAGATTGTTGAATGCGCAATGTTGCATCGCCTCTCCAAGAAGCTCGGCGGCCTTTCTCGGAGATCCCTCCGCAATGTAAAGCAGAGCGCGCCCGACCATGGCGCGCGAATTGACAGGACACCGGCTTAGACAGTCGTCATAATGTCTGCGCGCGCCTTGCCAATCGTGTTCGAGCAGCATCATCAGCGAGGCGGTTGCGCACTTGACTTCCGGCAGTTCAGCGTCAATCTCCATGGCCCGCCCCAGGGCGGCCTTCGCAGAGATGTAGGCTCCGGGCACGCGAAGGTTGCCCAGCAGGCCTTGGGCAATCAGCGCATGCGACAACCCTGCATATGCCTCGGCATTGTTGGGATCGAGGTCGCCGGCCTCTCGAAAACATTTTGCGATCAGCGTGAGATTCTCGCTTGAAAGGGTCTCCCACAACTTAAGCGCAAAGGCAATCAGCGCGGCGGACTGTGCCTTGCGCGACGCCACAAGAGGTGACACGGCGGGAATCCGCGCGTACGGATCAGGCTCGAATTGTGCGTGAAGCCCAGCTGCGCGCGCTTGTCTGGGCATTTCAACAAGAGTGCTGCTGGAGGGTCTATCACGGTTCCGCAGCCAACTATCCAGCTCACCGCCATAGGCAAAGATCGACCCGGTGTCCACGCCTAGACGGTGAACAGGAAGGCCGTACTCGCGATGCCACCGCTGGACAGTCCTCGAGCTTCGCCCGAGATAGCGGGCGATCGACTTCCAGGTGTCGATCCGCACCTGGGTAGAGGATCCGCTGGTCCTGTCCTGGACCTTCACCTTTAGTCTCCATTTGGCGCATTGTACGGGCCCGGAAGGTAAGTCACCCCTAAAGAATGGCCTCAGTATCAGAAATTCGTGCGCTGAACATTGAGCCGGGAAGCGGCCGCGGAGGGAATCGCGCGTATTGGTTGTACCATAATCAATGGGCCTTCAACAGACGACCTCAATGTGGAAATTTGGTTGCTTCTCTGAATTTTCCAGCTTTTCCACACTTGCGCAGCATGCTGGTCGTCTAACCCTCCCTCCTCAGCGTCGTTCGCTTCGAATTCCGTGTTGAGTGCGGTGTCACCGTCGAGCGCATGTCGTGAATTGACATCGTTTGGCACCATGTGGCGCTTATTGGCTCGCTCGATCCGCCAATCTGCCTGTTAAGGTCCACCCATATCAGTCTTGGTCGTTCCCGCAACGAGAGAGGCGTTCTGTGTCTGTGTTCTCTGCAGAGCAAAGCAGCGTTCCGTCATTAGGCGCGTCCTTTGATCAACCAAAGCAGGAGATGCCTTGGCATGTTTTGCATGTCCGCTCGAATTTCGAGAAACGCATCGCGCAGCACCTCACGGTTCGCGCCGTCGAGCACTACTTGCCGCTTTACCAGGAGCGCGTGAAGTGGACAGACAGATCCGTCGTGACCGAACGGCCCCTCTTTTCTGGGTACGTCTTCGCTCGTTATTTAGCTGAAGCGCGAATTAGCGTGATCAGCATTCCGGGCGTGGTGCGCTCGCTGGGCGATGATGAAGGAAATCTCGTCAGCTGCACCGAGCTGGACAAAATCCGCGCGGCACTGGCCAGTGGGCTTCTCCTGCGCCCTCACCCCTGCGTATCAATCGGAACGCGAGTGCGGATCCGTGCAGGGATATTTGAAGGCGTCGAGGGAATTGTCACGGAATTCCGCCAGCAGTGCAAGGTGATCCTTGCCCTGGCGGCGGTGCGCCAGTGCTTCTCGCTGGAAGTGGACCTCGTCGATGTCGAAGTTCTGAAGAAGCCCGTGATCGAGCCGAAAGCTCCGCTTCGCGGCGCGTACAGCACCTGGAGCTTGCAGATAGCGCAAGTGTGATCCGACGCAAAGAACCTTTTAGCACGGCCGACGTAACTTCACGCCCAGCCGCTCCTTGAACCAAAGCAAAAAGGCCACGTTCCGCCTCTTCCAATGCGTAACGTGGCCTTTTGCTCTATGGTGAACTTGCGCTCCGGGCTCAGATCTTCATTGCAGCTCCATTAAATCAAGCCAGTCCTTGGGCGTTTCAGGAAATCGTGTCGGGTAATCGTGGGAGTGCAAGGGCGCCGCTCTCTGTTGGTCGCGCCGGTTCGGTCACGTTGCTTCGCCCTCTAGCATTTCCTGGATCGATACAATCTCCAGGAGCGGACACGGTTATGCCGAACGCTTGCAGATCCTGTCTTTCCAGCTTGCGCGGAAGAATGCGCGAGACGCAATCGACGAAAGGCAGAGCTGCGACGCATCGACTCGTGATAACGCCGTCTCGTACCAGGTTGATATAGCCGCCTGCGGGGAAGTCAATTCGCACTTGCCAACCGGCGGTTATACCGCTCTCGCGTTTGATTCCTTCGATAGACATCACAACTCCGGAAAAACCGAACTGGGCGTGCGCGCGACAGAGTACCTCCCAAGCTTTGTCGATGCTACCAGCAGAGGAGAATTCCTTCTCGAATGCACCAAGCGCAATCTGCGCGCTGAGCAGGCCCCGAAACGCGCCGCCGAAAACCAAGCGGCTTCCAACGCTGAACTCGTTGTAGCCAAGATGTTGGATTCCAAGCCACGCAGCGAGACAGAAGAGAATAATGATGAAGCCGCGGAATTGTCCGTGAGTTACGGTCAGTATGAGCGACGCTGCCGCAGCCAGGCCACAAGTGGCATAAAGAACAAGTACCACGCGCCGGGGTGTCAGCCCGCGGGAAAGCAACTGATGATGGATATGGCCATGATCTGCACGGAAGATCGGCTGCTGACGCAGGAAACGCCGGATAATGGTAAGTCCGGTATCTAAGAGCGGAACGGAAAGGGCGAGCAAAGGCGCGGTCATGCCGAGAAGGGTTGTAGACTTTTCACTCCATACAACGCCGTAGCAGCCGAGCAGAAAGCCGATTGTGAGGCTGCCACAATCTCCGAGAAAGATGGAAGCGGGATTGAAGTTAAAGCAGAGAAAGCCCAGCAACGCCCCTGCAAGAGGAGCCGTCGCCAGCGCCAGATTGATATTGTTGTCGAGGAGTGCGGCGATAAGCATGGTGACTGTGGCGAAGAGGCCGACGCCAGTGGCGAGCCCGTCAACGCCGTCGATTAGATTGACGGCGTTGGTGCAGGCAACGATCCAAAGAATCGTAACCACAAAGCTGACGACTGTCGGAAACGCGTGACCGCCGATGGCATGCACGTGAATGCCGCCTGCCCAAGCGAGGAGCGCGGCAATCACTTGACCCGTGAGTTTCTGCCAGGGAGGCATGCCCTTGATGTCATCGGCGAGTCCAAGGGCCAAGATGACGACGGTAGCGGGAAGAAGGCGAAGAGTAAACGGAAGCCCAGACAATACGAAGTTGCCGGCACTTAGCCCGGCGAGGAGAAGCAAGCCATACGCGGCGACAAACGATACGAAGATGGAAACGCCGCCGACTCGGGGGATGGCGGCCTTGTGGATTTTGCGGTCGTGATCGGGGTGGTCGACGAACCCGAACCGGCTGGCTATGTTCCTGACCTGCGGTGTCAGCAGCAGCGAGAGGATACAGCTAACGATTCCTAAGAATGTGAGAGAGTACATATGGCTATGTGCTCAGAATCTAGTTAGTAGTCAACTGCAAAAGTGCGCACCTCTTCAGGCCCCTCAATTGCGTTTATAAACGACGACATCATTTCTCTTGCCTGGCGCTCACGGCTGTGACCTGGTGCTGCCGCGAGGCTCGCCGCCGCATAGCGCGACGCAAGCACGCAGTCGTTTTCGAGACGCATCACCGCTTCTGCTAAGGCCGCGGGATCGCCAGCGCGAACCCAAACCCCCGCCTTTTTTTCGAGAACAATACGGCTCGCTTCCCCCTCGGGAGCGACCAGAATGATTGGAAGCCCCATGGCCATGGCTTCGAAGATCTTCGAGGGAATGACGGTCCGGAACAGGGGCGCATCCTTCAGGTGGACTAGAGCAGCGTTGGAAAGCGCCCAAAAATCGGGGATGCCCTCCTTCGGCTGTGCAGGAACAAAAACGACATTTGTCAGCCCGGCTCTCAACGTCTCGCTGACCAGCTGCTCGCGCTCGGCACCGGGCCCGACGAACAGGAACTTGGCCCTGGACTGCTGGGCGAGTTGTTTCGCGCAGATGAGCGCGTTGTTGAGGCCGTGGGCCATACCCAATGTGCCGATATAGGAAACGACAAAATCGCCTGGCTTGATGCCCCATTGAGCGGCCAGTCCGGCGTCGCGGGCACGCGGTTGAAAACGCGATAGCTCGACGCCATTGGTGACCACGGCAATCTTCGCTGCCGGAACTCCTCGGTCGACGAGGTTCTGCTTGAATGCCGGCGTGAGCACGACAATCTCTTTGGCCTGACGGTAGAGCCACAGCTCCAGCCGTTCCAGCATGCGCAGCAGCGGATTCCGCTTCATGGCACCCACGGCAACGATGGAGTCGGGCCAAAGATCCGAGACCTCCATGACAAACGGAACTCGGCGGATTATCGCCAGCAGGCACCCGGCGACTGCGGCGAACAGGAGCGGAGACGTGGCCGCGACGATATCCGGCCGGGTTTGAAAAAGGCCGCCGATGAAAGCCGGCAGCATGTACGAGACATAGTCGACACTGCGCAGAAGCGTGCCTTTGTTGGCGGCAATGAAGGTCTTGACGCGAACGACACGGATACCGGAGAGAGTTTCGGTTTGATACCACTTGTTTTTGTAGCCGGGAACAACCCTGCCCTCGGGAAAGTTTGGAGCGCAGGTGATCACCGAGACGTTATGGCTCCACTTCGCCCAGTGGCAAGCGCGCTCGAAAACGCGCGACGCCTGGGCGTTACGCTCGGGCGGGAAGTTATCCGCGAAGAACAGAATATTCATGAACGAGAATCTCAGCAGCTCGTTCGGCAGCGTGCCCGTCCCGTTTCTCTGGGATTTGGCGCTACCCGGGACCGTCCTCAAGCGTTGCCAGCGCGCTGCGAATACGAACTGCCGCCACACTCAGCCGCAGCTCATCGAGAACAGTCGCTTCCGTTTCCAAAGGGAATTCTTGTGATGAATTGAACTGGGCAGGCGCCCTTCCACCGCCCCACAACGGTTGTGTTGGCTTCACTTCGGTTGAATTCGGGATACCAGCAGGTCTTCTCTTCGGCGCGCGCTAGTCTTGGACCGAATTCGACAACGGCAGCGGATTCGGGGTGGCGATGGAAGAACAACTCGACCTCATGTTCGCTCCGCGCTTCGATCGTGTCGGTAATTCTTAACTCGCCTTCAACCAGACTTATATAGCGCCGATGCATGACCGGATCCTTGAGCCGCGTGTAGCCATCATGAGCAGCCGCGGCAAATGTCCTATGGTCGGTCCTTACATGCAGTGGGCGGGCGCGGCGCGCCACCCGAAACGCCGACCAAACTTCGCTAGAGTCCTGGCCGTCGATGCGTACAGTATTGTGCGCCGTCGTGCTCCTCTGTGCCCGCCTTTCGGCGTTGATTTCGTACGTGGAGACGCCGCTGTTCACAATCGCGCGGCGGCCGTCAACGGAGAGTTCGAAAGAAAGAGTATCGGCGTGTGCATGCCCGGGCTGATAGTCGGGACCGATGGGAGCCGCGTCGAACAGCACCACGGCGCGGGCGTTTTCCAGGCGAACGTAGCCGCTTTCTGAAAGTGCACGCCGGTCCGGTTGAACGTCCAGACGTTCCGCATAATCGAAGATGGTGGCAGGTTCCGGCGCGACGCCGAAAGCGGCGTCATTAAAGAATCCAATCTGTCCATCCGGATGACACATGTGGCGCAGCCAGGCAAGCATGCGGCCCGCCACGTCGCTCCAGTCGGGCAGCAAACCCACGTAAGCACGGCCCAAGTTCACAAGGTCAAGCACATCTTCTAGGATCAGCGCGTGATACATGGGGCTGCGCTCGAAGTGGCCGCCGTCTGGCAAAACCTGCTCGCGAAATTCGGTGCGGAAGATCTCCAGACCTTGTTGGAGCCAGCAGCTCATCTCGAAGAAGCAGCCGGCGAATACGAGGGCTTTGGCATTGGCGAGGAGATGATTCCCCAGCAGCCGGTATTCGACGGCGTGCGACAGATACTCAGCCTGCGCGGAAAGGCTTTCGAGCGCCACATTGTCCAAGGCGTTTCCCGCAAGGCGCCACTTGATCCAATTAACGATGCGTAGAGACAGAGGGTACGGGGCCCAGCCGATTCCGCAGCCCAAGGGATTCTGCTCAATCCATTGGCGGATGAGTTCCGCGTTTGGTGCGGAAAGGTAGTGAAGGTTGTAGAGCCACAGTTTCGAAATGGCGGGATCGTTCCAGTTGCCAATGGAACGCTCCTGGTTGAGAAGACGGAAACGGCCCGGAGCGAGCTGGGGATCCTCTCTCCAAATGCCGGCTGTCCATGGGCCTTTACGAGAACGGGGACACACGGCCGGCGCAGGCCGCAAAAGGCTCGGCTTCGGACGGCATACCTGCCGATAGATCTGGATCGGCTTGAGGTAACGGACTGTGTTGAGAAGGAGACTGGCCATCGTGTTACTGCGCCGCCTGGAGCGTTGTGCGGCAAACTTCCAGTAGCTCCCCAAATGGGATCGGCGATGGGCCGCCACTTCGAATGGCGTGAACGAAAGCGCCCGCCATTTCGCGTGCGCCTTTATTCTGGCGCCACAACAAACTTTGCTTGAACCGCGGGAAGCCATAAGCCTTGAGCTTGCGGAAGTTATCCAGGATGATGATGCGGCCGGCTGCGAAGACTTCGAGCCGCTCCTTGGGAAACGAGCGGTGACCGGTCGCGAAGTAGTGTATGGTGCCGATCGAGCCGTCCTGGTAACGGATCGAGATCGTGATGGTGTCGGCGCATTGGCGCACCGTCTTGACTTCTTCGGCGGGAAAGCCGGCGAGGAAGCGGAGCAGATCGATGAAGTGGCAGGCCTCGCCGGCGATGCGGCCGCCGCCCTGTTCCGGGTCCTGGGTCCAGTGATCGGCAGGGATCCTGCCCGCATTTACCGTGTAGACGAAGGCGCGCGAGCCGTGCGTGGTTTCAAGTAGCTCGCGAATCCGAGTGATGTGCGGGGCGAAGCGGCGGTTCATACCTACCATCAGGAGGCGCGGCTCCGCGAGGTTGTAGTACACCTCTTCGATGCGCGCGAGCTCTTCCTCATTCAGAGCAAGCGGTTTCTCAACGAAAACGTGTTTCCCTGCTTGAAGTGCCCGGCACACCAGATCGGCGTGGCTATTATGCCTAGTGGCAATAACGACTGTGTCGATATCAGGGTTCGAGAGGATGAACTCGATATCGGTAGTGGCTTGTTCGAAACCAAATTTACGGCCAGCTTGCGTGGCGCTAAGACCGCCGTTCGCGCCGACAGAAACCAGACAGGCCCCGGATTTCTGAAACGCCGGGACGAGGATCTTTGACGCGTAGCCGCCGGCGCCGATGAATCCCACGGACCCACTCACCGGCGCAAGTGCTGCGGCGGGCGCACGGAGCTGTATAGTGCGCTGGAGCAACGCGGCGTCCGTCTTCTCCGACGAGTATTGCAGCAAGATTCCGAGATGGAACTTATCGCTTTCGAGGAGCTCGTAGGCCTGGAAGGCGTTATCGAATGGAAAGCAATGCGTGATCAGCGGTTTCACCTGCAGCCCGCCGGCAGCCATCATGTCGAGGACGGCCTCGAAATTCCGCCGCGCGGTCCAGCGAACGTACGCATAAGGATAGTCGTGACCCGACTGCTCGTAGGCCGGGTCGTATCGCCCTGGGCCGTAGGAGCATGAGACCTGGAAGCTCAGCTCCTTCTTATAGAAATCGTCGCGAGAAAGCTCCAGACCGGACGTGCCCACCAGTACGATGCGGCCGCGCTTGCGGCACATGAGCGCAGCCTGATGGACGGGATCGCTGGATTCGGTGGCGGCCGCAATCAGGACTGCATCAGTGCCGCGTCCCGCCGTGAAATGCTCGACGGTGGAAATGGGATCCTCGCCGGCAGCGAGGTTGACAGTGGCAGCACCCAGGGAGCGGGCGATCTCAAGCTTGCGCGAGTCGAAATCGATACCCACAACGCGGCAGCCGTTGGCGCGCAGCAGTTGCGTGGCGAGCAAACCGATGAGGCCCAGCCCTGACACGACAACAGTTTCGCCAAGGCCAGGCTGCGCGAGCCGGATGCCCTCGAGAGCGACAGCGGCGACCACCGTAAAGGCCGCGCACTCATCGGTGACAGTGTCCGGAATCCGGGCGCAAAGGTTTTGGGGCACGCTGACGACTTCGGCGTGGGAACCGTTGGAGACTACGCGATCGCCGCGACGGAACTCCGTAACGCCGGGCCCAACTTCGAGAACCACGCCTGCATTCGAATATCCCGGGGCGATAGGCTGGTCGAGCTTAGCCCGAACGGATTCGAGAGTGGCGCCGAGGCCATCGGTGCCGAGCTTCTCAAGCACCTGGCGAACCTTGTCCGGCTGCTGGCGAGCCTTCTCAACCCAGCTGGCTTTGCCAAAGTTCAGCAGCATGTGCTCAGTACCGGCGGAAATGAGCGACGCCGCGGAGCGGATTAACAAGCTGCCTCGGCCCGGTTGCGGGGCCGGGGTATCTGCCACGGTGGTGGCGCCGTCCTTAATGCTTTGGAGAAGTTGAAGCATTCCTTAACCCCAATCGTCCATATTCAAATCCGGTTGCTGGGCGCAGTAGATGGCCAAGAGCGCCCACTGAGTCTCCGACCTACACCGTGAGGTGTGGGCTGCAGCCTCCCAACCGCAGAAAACTCTCCGAGGCGGTGAAACCGAGAAAGAGCAATAGTCTAGGTCCAATTGGTAATCGACGCTTGCGGCTAACAAGACGGAGTTACTGGGCACGCCCCTGGAGACGACTCAGTTCCGGCCATTTCTGTGGCTGCGAAACCCGCCTATAGACTGCATCGCGTTGATCCTTCGCAGCGACCAGAAGTCTTAATGGGCTAAAGCTCCCGTCTTCGCCGCCGAGCGTCCACCCAAATTCACTCAACAGCGTCCTCCATTTCCGGGATGAGAACCTGGTGTTCGAGAGCTGAAGGTACTGGGTGCGGTGATTCATACCGATCCTCGCGTAAATCCCGCTTGCGATGTTTCTCTCCAGGCGCTCGGCCCAGCGTAATGGATGCGCCATGTTCGGGACGGTAATGAACAGACTCGCCTTTGGCGTGGACAGCCGCCACAGCTCAGCTAGATAGGCCTCGACACCTGCGATATACTCAAATACGCTCGATGCGATGATTGCATCGAATGTCCCGTCGATTTCTAAAGGAACGGCTGCGTTGCACAAATAGAATTTCACTCCGCTGGACTGAAATCGGGATCTGGCTTGCGCGATCATCCCTGGGACGACATCTACACCGGTGACTTGATACCCCAGAGATGCGCAAGCGGCGGATATGTCACCGGCGCCACATCCGAAATCCAAGATATGCTTGCCAATCGGAACATGCCTTGCTAATGCCGTTAATAGGCGTGGGATGCGTGTCGCCATCCTTCCTTTCGGACCGTAGTTGTCTCCCCATCTGCATGACACTCCTTCGAAGTGTTCAATGAGCGGTGATGTAGTCTCCTCGGGAGCTTGAGCGATTTCAGCCGCAGGTGACCGCAAGGCGGGCAGTTTCTGCTTCAACTCGGGACGCAACGTCTGATCAATAACTGCTGAGAAGGCATGGGCCGCATCGATGATTGAGTAGCGCCGGGACATAACGAATCCTTTCTTGACGAGCTCAGCCCGGTGTGGGTTGTCGGCAACAACGCTATTGAGGACGTTAGCAATTTCTTCAGGCTTTCCGGGATCGAAGTAGACTGCGGCATCGCCAGCGACTTCGTGTGCGTAGGGAAGATCGGATGCTGCAATCGGGCATCCAGCTACGAGTGCCTCCGCGATGGGCATTCCGAACGACTCAAATCCTGACGGATAAACCGCGACATCTACATGCCTATATGCAAACCATATTTCCGACTGTGAAAGGTCGCCCAGGTACAGCACATTCGCTGTCAAGCTGAGGCATCGAGCCAATTCCTCGAGCTCCTTCTGCGGTTCGATTGTGAGAAGCAATGTCGCTCTGGGGAACTTCTTCCTTACCTCGGCAAACGCGGTGATCAGGTTCCGGTGGTTCTTGTGCGGATAAAATGCTGAAGCGTATAGGAACCGCGGCGCGCCGGCCGCAAGTGCGTCTGATATCCTCGGCCGCACAGTTTCCGGGAGGGGCTTTTCAGCAACTCCGCTCGGGACAATGAAGACCTTCGTTTCGAGTTCCGGCATCAGGCGCAGCATTGCGGCACGCATGACCTCAGTTTGCACGACGACAGCCTCGCTCGATCGCGCCCCTTTGAGGATTGCCCACCTCAGGAACCACAGGCGAATATTATCTCCCGCGCTCCTACGAACCTTGCTTAGATTTGTAAGAGCGAGGAACTGTTGACAAAACACTACCTGAGGGATACGTGGGTGTGGGCTCCCAATATTTGCGAAACTCACGATGCCGTCCAAGCCAATTCGCTTGGCAATGCGCGGGAGACGGCCCTCGATCCATAGGAGCCGGCCGAACATGCTGCGTGCATGGCCGATCTCGTGGATATGCAAGCGCGGCGACCGGCCAGGATTCTCAAAGCTGCGTTCATTCTTCGGCAAAACGAAGAGGTGAATCGTCCAGTCCGGCCGGGCCTTGAGTAACTCCGGGATGGTGTCGAGCAAAATGGTCGCACCGCCGCCATGACGTATGCCAACCGCATCGATGCCAATTTTCATGGTCGCATTTCCAAGCAAAGCGAATGTCGCGCTGCCCTTGAAGTTAAAGCCGGTGTGCGGATGCGCGGCGTTTCTACCTTGCCAGAAGGGATGAGTAAAGCTCAACATAACGAGCGGCGACCAGCGAGGGCGAGAAGCGCCTGACATTCTCAACCCCATCTTCGATTAGTTTGCACCTGTACGCTTCGTCTTTGATGACACGATCGATGCCCCTTCGGATGTCGGTAACGTTGTATGCGTCAACCAGGCATGCTCCCCGGTCGGCCACTTCGTTCATCGGGGGCAGATCGCTGGCGACCACCACTCGCCGTGTGGCCTGGGCCTCGATGATGGGCATGCCGAAACCTTCAGATAGCGAAAGAAATGTGACGACGTCTGCCTCCTCGTATGCCTTCACGATGTCTGCATCGCTTACTTCGCAAGCGTTTTCGTAATCGATCTGCAGGCGCCGAAGCAGAAGCCGCTGTGCCTCGCTGAGCGGGCCGATTACATGCAAGACGCAGCCGCAACCATGAAGTGCTTCCGCCAGTCGTTCTAGATTCTTGTGGGGGCTGGTACCGATCTGTAAAATTCTGGGACGCGTGGCGTCAAATCGCTTTGGCTTGGGCTCGAAGCCTGCAGGAAGGCAGTCCGGAATCACGTGGATTTTCGCCGCAATGAACGGGAACATGCCGACTAGCCGATCTCTCGTGCATTTCGACACCGCGGTAATTGCGGCCGAACGCTTGAGCGGCCAGTTGAAATAGAGCCAACGATACAGTGCAGCTCTGAAACCTGAAAGTTTTTCAATATGGTTAAGATCATGAATGGTCAGGACGGTGCTACGGCCAGTCAAACCCAGCGCGACATAGTGAATGTCACCGGCAATGTGATTGATGTCGGCTTTCGAAGACATGGCATGCCAGATGCCATTCGGTAGCCAGAGCGGGCCTTCGGCTGGAGTAGGGCAGTGTACCGAAAATGCATTCCACTCGCGAGGCAGGGCATCGCGAACGGCAGAAAAAATGCGCTCGATGCTATGCCGCCCAGGCCCCGGCGCTCGTTCAAAATAAGCCACAGTTGGAGCTGATGCGGTCACTCGGGATCCGCCACTCTGAGGCTTAAGGCGATCGGTGTGCAGGGAACGCACCCGCCGTTGTCTAAGCCAATCTGGCTCGGATTCATCCGATGCCTGCGTTTGTGGGGCGATTCCCTGTTGCATGTTCAAGAGCCATCAGAATTCCGTCCACAGTCTGCTGAATCCCCCATTTCTGGATGATCGCCTTCGACTGCTCTCCCATTGTTCGGCGCAGGTCCTGATCACAGAGAATTCTCCGTAAGGAGCCGGCAAGCGCTTCGATATCTCCCGACGGATAAATGAATCCATTGACTCCGTCCAGCACCAGATCTCGAGCCGAGCCAACGGCATTCGATGCCACTACGGCCAGACCCGAGCACATGGCCTCGTTCACCACCAGTCCCCATGGTTCTGAGGAGGGCAGCACAAAGACATCTGCCATCGCGTAGCATGCCGGCAGTTCTGTCTGATTGCGGAAACCGAGAAAATGTACTCGCGTGAGGCCGTGGCTTACGATGTACCTCTGCATTTCGGCTTTGAGTGGACCATCGCCGACGAAAGCCACAGAGGCCTTTGGAGCATCGCCGATCAGCGCAAACGCCCTCAAGAGATCCATCGGCCTCTTGTAATCTGCGAATTTGCCGCAAAAGAGAACAAGGGGCAAGTGCGGATCGATCCCCTCCTGCTCGCGCCGCTGGGTTGTTTGCCACACCGACGGGCTCAAAGCGGCTCCGAAAAGCTCGTTGTCGACCGAGTACGGGGCGAAGGATATCCTTTGAGCCGGCGCGCCATAAGCCGCATAAAAGTCCGCGTTATTCTGTCCTATTGCCAGAAAGGCAGCTACTCGCCGAAAAAGGCTCTCCAGAACAATGCGCTTTGCAAAGCGTTTCACCCCCTTCGGTTCTTTCAGTCCGCTGGAGTCGCCCCGGATCAAAATCGGGAGACCTAAGCGGCGGCACTCGCGAAATGCAAGCCAGCACGTTGCCAAGGACCAACCGTGTATCCAAACTGCGTCGAATCTCTCCATCTTGAGCGCTTTGCCAATCGCCGTGTTGACGCAGCCCCAAAACCGGTTTGGAGCAGGCTTCGGGCTGGTGTTTTTGAGGAAAGTAGACTTGTAGCCGCCGAGCAAAGGGACATCCCAGGCAAACTCTGCGCCAAACATTTCATCGCGATGGGCGCCTACTCCATAGGATGAACAGAAGAAAACATGCAGGTCCACTTTGCCGGTGCGAGCTAATGCCCGGAAGAGCGGCGCCTGATACTGAATCGGGTGCGACGCCAAGACTGCGAGGCGGTACCGGCTCGCGTCTGAACTTTTCGCAGTGCCCTCGCAACAGTTAAGGAGAGGCTTCATCTCATCCATGCTCAAGAATGCGGCGTGTCGCGGGAGCGTCGTTTCGCGCAGATAAGAAATGATCCAGAATCATTGCCATCCTGTGGTCCCAACTGTGTTCTGCCTCCACTCTTGCTTTGCCCTGAACTGCCATGCTTTGCCGCAGGCCCTGGTCGGCGAGCAGACGATCGATCTCTTGGATCATCTCTTCGGCGTTGCTGAAGCATGCGCAATCCTCCCCCGGAGTGAAGTACCTTTCAAGGTCGGGGGTTCGTTCGTGAAGCATGAGCCCGCCGCTGGCGGGAATATGAAATGTCCGCGAGGTGATCAGATCGCCCGATGAGGAGCCAGGCCGCTGCTCCGAGAGGATTGCGAGGTTGATTTTCGAGCATCCGATGGCGATTGCATAGTCGATACCATGCACCCCGCGGAACCGTACATGGCGCGCTAATGGCGTACTTGGCTGCATGCTCCCCCATTGGTCTCCCCACACCTTCAAGTCGATTTCAGGCCGCAAGGTCGCAATTTGCTTGAGCAGCGCTTCCTTTTTGGGCGACCATGTGCCAATGAACGACACATCGCACCCGTATTCAACTTCTTCTCTCTTTGTCGGCTTACGTGGGCGATGAACCCGAACGTCGAAGGCATGTGGGAGAAAACTCACATTGGTCAGGCCAAGGTGCTCTTTAAAGTCTCTCGCGCCGAAAGATTTGGTCGTGAAAATCCAGTCATATTCTCGAAGTGCGTTGGGAAGATATGGCCCGTGAACCAAATAAGACACATCGGGATAGAAGCAGTAAGCCTTTGCCCCCATCCGCTTCGTACTTTGTAACGCGTCTGCAGTTACCCATGGGCCCTTGAAGACAAGCAGCAGGTCGGGACGTCGCCATTCCACCTCTCTCACCAGGTTTCGACTAAACTCTGCGACGGCTGCCTTGCGCAGGAGGCGCCCGGCGATGCGCATCGAAATACTGGTCCAGCGGAACGGCACATACTCGCTTTCCGAGATAGAGTTCGCCTGCGCACCTAGACGAAGACATGCGTCGAAGGCCGAGAGCCCGGTGCAACCCAGCCAATTTTCACGCACAATCAAAACCTTGAGCCCCTCGTAGTCTCCAGGAGCCTTTAGTGTTTTTTGGCGCTGATCAATCCCAACGTGCCGATGAACTGGAGACTGGACAACCATCGAAGACCTGGCTCGAGATCAAACACCGATTCGAAATAGCGGGGTGTGGAGAGCAGCTTGAACCCTGCCCTGGCCAGTGCAGCTCGGCACTGGCCGACGGTCCAAACGTTTCTTTGAATCGCAAAATGCGGCTCGCCGGTTCCATACCGAAACTTTGCGTATCGCCGCCACATGCTGCGCCGGTTCGCGAAACTGAGCAGCAGAATGCCTCCTGGGACCAGCAGGCTGTTTATCCGTTCGAGAAACTCGTGGGCGTCGGGCGAGAACTCAATCACACTCGAGCACACGACGCAGTCGAAGCTCCCGTGTGCTTGCTCTAGCCAGGCATCTGTGATGAGCGTGTAGCTGATGGCGGATACTGCGCTCCGCTGGGAGACGCGGCGGGCGGCGTCCAACATCCCCTCTGAAATATCGGCCCCCTGCGCGACAAACCCACACCTGGCCAGCATTCTGGTAATTCGGCCCGGCCCGCACCCATAATCCACGATTCGCGCGCCAGATCGTACATAGCGGCGCGCCTCTGCCACAAATAGCTCACCTCGCAAATAACGGCCCTGGCGAATCAAGTCATCGGTGCAATTGGCAAATCGTGGCGCGGTGTTATCGAAAAGCGCAGCCGCAGCTTCAGTTCCCACTTTGGACCTATCGCACGGCGTTGCTGCGCAAATCGCATCTTCAGTCAAACCCGTACGCCCCCGATCGGCCTGCGCTTACGTGACGCGTTAAACGATTACCCGCGGGCAGGCTTTGCAACCGGGTTGGGGCCTGAGTCTCCCTAGGGGGCTTCTCGAAGAAGCGGGCCGTCGTCAGGATGAGTTTGGTGAGAAGGAAGTAGGCGATAACGTAGACCACTGCTGTGCTCGCTTCCTGCTCGCCGCTCGCCCATAACATCGCATTCAGATATGCAAGCATGTGCAACGGTGTGCGAGCCGGCGATGCACCCGCCAGTCTCCAAACCACCGCGGCGTAGAGACAGCCAAGCCCAAACATCCCGGCTATGACACCGGGAAGACCGAAATTCCAGTAGAGTTCTCCCACCGCGCTCATCGCTGTAGAGGTGGTGGCATTTTCCGGACTGCTCGATAGACCCAGATGGTAAGTAAACCAGGCCCCTGGAGCGATATCCGGTTTATCCGGCCAGACGGCCCTTGGAACGAAGGCATATTTGAGGTACTCCATCGTCGCGCCATATTGGAGGCCATCGGTCTGTACTTCGCGCACAAGATAGCCCATAGGCGCAGCGGCGAACATCCGACCTGCGGTCTCGGAAACAGCGCCGCTGCGGCTAAGCAGAGTTGTCTCGAAATTCCAAGAAACTGCGTGGCCTTCAAGGCGGCCCACCATCGCCGAAGGCGTATCGATGCTGGTTCCTTCTGAACGGAGTTCGGTGATTGTCGGTTCGATCACAAAAAGATAGCTGGCGAACATCGCGCACGCGATTGCCGCAAAGAGCCAACGGCTGCGACGGTTGATGAGCGAAGCCCAGCAAAGCGGCAATCCCGCGAGCATGATAAAAAACTTCAATCCGAAAGCGGCGTGCGCGACAATGACGAAAGTCGTCAAAACAAGAACGAGAATCCAGTACCGGCCTGACCCCGGAGTTACTCGGCGTGGTGGATTGAGCACAGCGGAGCATGCCGTTGCAAGTGTCAATAAAGAGAAAGCGCCTGAAATCAAGCCGAGACTGCTGAGGCCAGGCATTCGCCAGGCCACGGCCAGGCCGCCTATGGCAAATAACAGAATATTGCCCACTGACTGCCTATGCCCATCCCGCAGCGGCTCAATCTTGCGCTCGATTTTCGAAGGTCGAAATATCTGAAGACCGAGATGCAAGAAGAAAGCGCCGAGAAGGTATATCTGATAGCCCGCAACAACTTCGTGCAACAGGATCCGATACCGCCCAAACCAAATGTACCCATCTGTTCCTCTCAGGATCGCGATCACGATGGCGCAAAGCCCGCTATAAACCGCGTGAACGAAGAAGTACCAGGAAATCGGTGTCAGCACGAGCGAGGATCGTCGCGCCTCCCGGGCGCCAATCCGGATATAGACGCCACAGCAGATCAGCCCGATTGCGGCAAGGTCGAATGCCGGATCGGCGACCACCAGGGGGATAAGCCACGCGAGACCTACCACGATCGAATGCAGCGATAAGGAGATGTAGGCGCCTCGCCGCAGCGATGCAAATTTCCGCGTTTTTGTGGTTTGTTGGGCCTGCATATCGAATTTCTTTGAGCGCGGCGCGCTAAGACCGCTGTCGGAGAACTCTGCGGACACGCCGTTTAGCGCTACAGCCTGATTCGTAGGTGCGGCTTGCGGCCGCATACGCGAAGTGACGCATCATCTCCACCGCCAATTTGATCGGCTTGCCGCGGTAGTGTTCCAGGCGTGCCTCTCTGAACATACGCTCCAGAGCTTTCTCGCGCCTGGACGCTCGATCGTCAAATAAATGCGGATAGACTTCGGGGTTGGCGACGGAAATCAGCGGCTCATCAACATATCCGACGTGATATTTCTCTGAAAGACGCAACCACATCTCGACATCCGACCAAAAGCCGAAGCACTCCTGAAAATTGCCCAGCCCGTCGAGCGCCGCCTTGCGGATCATGGCAGACCCCCAGACCGGCGAAGTAAAGCGCCATCTTTTGAAAAAATGAGACTCCAAAAGGAGAGTACCCGGAAAACAGAGTGGCAGTTCCTCCCTGTAAATGCAGCGCTCCTGTCCGATTTCATCGAGCGCACGATAGGCGTTAAAGACGAAGCCCACCTGGGGGTGCTCGTCCAGCACGTCGCGCCATTTCTCCAGCATGACTGGAGAGTAGATATCATCGTCGTGCAGCACGGCTATGTATGGGCCTGCAGCTTCATTCAAGGCCAGATTCAAATTGCCCGGCATTCCTTGATTTGCGCTTCTGCCTATATAGCGGATCCGCTTGTCGGCGGCAGCGTAGGAGCGACAAACCTCGGCTGTGTTGTCGGTCGAGGCATCGTCGGCAACCAGCAACTCAAAATCATCACAGGTTTGGTTGAGCAGTGACGGAATGGATTGATGAAGGGCATTGGCCCGGTTATAGGTAACCAGGATCGCGCTGATTCTCGGGCTCAATTCAGGCTCTTCAAGGACGATTTGAACTCACCGGTGCATGCAGCAAAGAGGCATTGCTCTAACAACGCAAGACATAGTCAGGAAGTTGCCTTTAGCGATCGGAATACGACACCAATTGCCGAGTGCGTCGCCCAATGGGATCTGCCATATGTGTTTAGAACCCTATGGCTCAACCTGGAAATCCAATATCTCCCTCTCGGAACCTTGTTGCCTCTTGATACGTAGCCTGGAAGTTCTGCAGCATTTGCGCTGCAGATGCGTTCGATGCCGAACTGCGAAAGCCAGCAAAAGTGCGATTCGACGAGCTCCAGATTGTTCCTCCTCGCAAATTCCTCATACCAGTCTGGGAGTAACCTGACGTAGTCCTTGGGGTACCCATGGACAGGCCATACTGATGGCGTGACAGCTACTAATGTGCCGTAGGGCTCGACGCAGGATAGCGCGTTTCTCAATACGTCGATCGGATTATAGGTATGCTCAAGCACGTTAAAAATACATACGGTCGAGAATTGACCCAGCGACCAGCCGTTCCGAAATTCCCGCTCACAGATGCTAAAGTCGTAAACCGCATCCACCCCATCAAACACCTGCATGTCCACACCAACGGTATCCGCGACGCCAGCCATTCGGGCAAGATCACACAGATTAGCGACTCCCTGCACCTTAGCTGAACCGACTTCTAGCATTCGACCAGCTATCAGACCGGCTCCAACGCATTGCTGGAAGAAGGCAACATCCGATTCGGTCATCCTAATGTCTTCTGAATCGGGCTAGCAATCTTGCTGTAAACCCGATGAGGCTGTTAATTCCGAACTGCGCACCGGTAGCATGCCTCTACGGTTTTGCCTCCAACGATCCAGGCAGTCACGGTCACTTCGCTCCATGACCAGGATCCAGGCAGTCGAAGCTGCTGCAGCGGTTGTCAGGCTGCCAACTTCCAAGCAACGAAGAATTACCGGACCCCTTGCGATAGCGTGACCGATCCAACCAGCGCTCCATGAGGCGATGGAGATGATCGCCACGCCCGGCCAGATTCGCGATGCGTACTTAACATAGTTCTGATTCAAAACATGACACACGTCGCTGATCACGAAGTGATAACTTGCCAGCATCTCGCCGATGATGGCACCGAGCGGGACCGCGATGAGGCCGCAACGAGGCAGAAGAAGGAAGATCGCAATGAGCGTCAAAGTGGCTGAAACGAAGTACGAATAGGCAAGGCGGCGATGCATGTTACTCGCGACTGAGAAGATTGAACCCGCCAACCATGGGGCCTGCAAGACCAGAGCCAGCAGCAGAAAGCGAAGCAGCCAGATATCTGGCGGAAGCTTTCCTCGAGTCCAGGCTGTAATTACACTGCCACCCTCAAACCAAAGGGCGCCTGCAAAAGCCGCGCACAGCGCGACAGAAGCGATCGCTAATACGCGATGCCCCAATTGCAGCGCGGCATCAGAACCAATGGCGCTCAGGCGAGTCAGCTCGGGCCAGAGCGCACTTTGCAAGGTTGCGATGACCTGTCTTACGACATTCGCCAGGGTTCGAGTGGTGACCAGCAGCGCGACGGCGGCGCCGCCGAATCTCCGCGACACCAGCAGAACCGGTCCCTGCAGGGTCAATGCCATCGAGAGCATGATCACACCGAAGAAAAGGCTCGGCCGCAAGAGTTCGCGCAGCCCATTTATGCTGGCTTCTGAAAGAGAGGGCAAGAGCTCAGGATGCTGACGGCGCAGGCTCAACCAAGCGCATCCCGTCACGATGACCAGCGGCAAACAGCTACACCAAGCCAGTTCCAAAACTCCGCCCCAGAAGAGCAGCACGGCCGCCATGACGGCCGCGAGTGTCACGGTGAGCAAATTTCCGAACCATTGCGACGCGGCCAGATTCCCGATCGAGCGGAATACACTTCCCAATTGCCCGGCGGGCATCTGCCATAGTAGGCGTGCGGCAAGAAGCCATGTGACCCAGGCGGCCGTGGCCGGTGAAATGTGCCTCACACCGATCCAGGCCGGGATGGGAAATAAAAAGGTCAGGGCGCCAACGAGAAAAGAAAGGCCAGCCGCAAGCCAGATGTAGAAGGCCATGGCTGAACCCTGAAGATGGCGATAGCGCGCCATTTCGCCACGCGCGTAAGCTGCGGTCATGGCGTTGGCGGCGGCAGAATTCATTCCGAGATCGGTGACGCCAAAATAGGAAACTACGGCTGAAAGCGCCATCCACTCACCGTATGTTCCAGTCGACCAGCGCGACAGGAACAGCGGCACTAAAGCCAGATTGCTGGCTACGCCGAGAAACTGTCCGGCGAAGATCGCAGATATGCTATTAAATAGCCGCTTCAGCAAGAGAGCTCTCTATAAAGGACGCTGACGATAGTGATGAGTAACTGCAATACCCTACTTGGTTTCGCTGCTGCCGATATAGAAATCAAAACTTCCAGCAGTAGCGGTTCCGCATCTAATCGAATCTCTGGCTATAGTATTTTGAGTAGTACTTACCGTAGTTACCGTAATAACCGTATCCATCCGGAGTCGTGCTGCGGGTCATTTGGTTCAGCACCACCCCGACAATGTTCGCTCGCAGCCGGCGGAGCGTGCCAATTACCTCGGCTACCGCTCTGCGCCTGGTTTCACCAGCACGGGTCACAATCAGGACGCCATCCGCGGCCGCAGCCATCTGCAAACACTCAGCAAATCCAAGCAGCGGTGGTGAGTCGAGAATCACCAGTGCATATTCCTTGGCAAACTCGTCGAGCAGCGTGGAGAGGCGCGGCCCAATCAGATCGGCCGCTCGATGGGAGCCCAACCCGGCCGGCAACAGGCTCAAGTCTGGCTTGTTTTCGACAGGGATGACCGTTTCCTGCCAGGATAGTTCGCCGGTGAGAACGTTTGAAAGCCCTCGGTCCGGTGTCAGGCCGAATTTAGCGTGCAAGCTCGGACGGCGCAGGTCCCCATCAACGAGCAAGGTTTTGTTCCCACGATCGGCATGCGCGATGGCAAGATGAGCAGCAAGCGTTGTCTTGCCTTCACCAGGCGTCGCGCTCGTGAGTACCATGGAGTGCAATCGCCCTTCAAAGTCAGACAAAAGAATCGTGTTGCGGAGTGTCCGGACAGCCTCATCGAAACTCGACGCCGAGCGATAATACCCTTTCCGCCTGTCCTTATCGATGCTTGCTGGAACCATTTGTGTTGGCGCAACCGCAGCAACTGGCCGGGGAAGCTGCGCTGCCATGCGATCACTCGGCATCGCGGCAATTACGTCTGCGCCAAGGAAGCGACTCGCCTCGCCGGGGTCGCGGAGAGTTGTGTCGAGTGAATCTAGCAAGAGAGTTGCTCCGACTGCCAGCAGTGTTGAAAAGAGAAACGCCAAAATCAGATTGAGCTTGAAATTCGGAAACACCGGCCGCAGCGCAGGACGCGCGAGATCCGCAATCCGAATGTTGTTGTTCTGAAAGCCCGCATTAATATCGGCCTCCCGAATCTTTTTGATGAGTTCGTTGTAGAGCGCTTTGTCTGCGTCTGCTTCCTGCTTCAGTTGCTGGTACTCGAAGGAGCGTGCATTGACATGGTCCCACTCCGCCTTGGCTTGGCTCACCGCCGCCTGAAGCATCTGTTCGCGGTTTACGCTTTCCTTGTATTGGGTCTGCACTCGATCGGCGATATTGCGCCGAGCCTCATCGAACTGCTTTTGGACCTCTGCAAGCTCAGAAGCTGCCTTGCGGTACTCCGGGTGGGTTGTGCCGTACGTAGATTTGACTAATGCGAGACGTTGGCGCGCTTGATCGAGCGTGTCTGTCAGCTTGATCAGCGTATCTCCCTGCGAAGATGCCTCTGCGGCTTCCGGAGACCCGGACCTGATCGCATTCCACGCCGCTTCCGCTCGAACACGGTCCGCCTGGGCCATCGTATAGTCGGTGTTTAACTGCAGCAGCCGCGCCGACAGGATGTTGGTCTTCTCTTCGGGATTGATAACATCCAGGTCCTTTTCGAACTGGGCCAGCGCCAAACTGGATTGCTCCATCTTTGCTTTCAGCTCATCGAGCTGCTTTTCCATAAACGTCGACAAACCGGCCGCCGAACGAATGCGGAGGTTATATGTCTGCAGCAGATAGGAATTGGCGGTCGCATTTGCCACATCGGCAGCGAGTTGCGCGTCAGGCGAACGATAGCTGATGAGCAAAAGATAGGTATTCGGGGGCCGCGTCACCTTCAACTGCCGTAAAGTAATCGGCGCTGCGGCGAGCGGTTGCTCGTGCTCGTTTGCGTCGCTTTTCGTTTGTCCCTCACGGCTGAGGAGGTGGAACTGTTCAGCGACCGGTCGCAGGACAGCGTCTGATTGAATCAGCTTTATCTGAGTAGCTAGAAATTGATCTGCGTCGTTCGGGGCGCCTGAACGTGTCGAATCCTCACCCACCACTTCCGAGGGTGCTTGGCGGTCTACATCCACGGTTGCCGTAGACTCGTAAATTGGCTGCATTCTGGCCGACACCACGAAGGTTGCGAGCAAGCAGGTGGCAACAAACGCCAGGATCTTCCAGATGTGGCGGCGGAGAATCCAAACGTAGTGAGATAGCGGAACCGCGGGGCCCCCCGATTCCGTTTCTTCTTGCACCGCGATGGGCGAATAATAGGCCGGAACGGTCAGGGCAGCCGGATTTTCAGGAGTAAGAACTTCCACGAGTTTCGATGATTGAGGCATTTGCCCTCTTCCTGCGCACTACAACCGGCCTCATAAACAGCAACGAGCGGAGCGCCGCCGCACAAGTATGGGGCCCAACAACAAGGCGGGTCCCACGACGCTCAGGAGTTGATAAATTCGGTTTATGAGACCGGTTCTAGTGTGCGTAGATGATCAATGCGGTGCTAAGAGCGGTGCCGACGCCTATTGATTCTTCAAGAACCTTCAGGCTTGCTTTGGCACCGCTTGCGCTGGGGATATAGAGGATGTCGCCCGCCTCGAGCGCCACGTCTGGCGATTTGCGATTCATGATCTTCTTCAGATCGATGGGAATCTCTTTCCGGCCCTTCCCGCTGTCGTCGAGGCGATAGATATAGGCACTGTGCGAGGAAAAACTGTCCAACCCTTCGGAAAGCGACAGCGCCTTCAACACACTGCTTTCCGAGCCATCCGTGACGTAAAAAGCACCCGGCTTCTTTACGTTCCCAACAACATAAATCCGTCCAGCCTCGGGAACCCGAATGATTTCTCCACCTTGCAGAGCCAGATCCAAAGATGGGTTCGACCCATCAATGAGGCCGCGGACGGGGATGCGCTGCACAAAAGTCGTCGGTTTGCCGTCCGCATCCTGCGTCTGATGACTCACCAGGATCTCCGAGCCGGCGTTCTCAGTCAAACCCTGGGCTCGGGATATTGCATCGAGCAGAGTCACGTCACCCGTCGCCTGAAACGTCAACGGAGTTCTCACTTCGCCGACTACGGTAATTGGACGACTTCGATACTCAACGATGGAGACAGTGACTACCGGATCTACCAGCACTTGATCACTGACCAATGCAGCCGCAATTACTTTCTCTAAGTCTTCAGGATAAAGGCCTGCCGCATGGATCGGCTGCTTCACCATCGGCAGCCGGATATCCCCCTCTGGGCTTACGCGGATGGTGCGAGTCAATTCAGGAGCATCGTAAACTGTCACGCCAATCAGATCATCGTTGCCGATTTTCGCCACAGGCAGATTCGAAACCTCGCTTAGGGTTGTTGCCCCTGCTCCGTCATGAAGCGGAACCGGCCCCTGCTGCGCTGCCGCCGCAGCTGTGGCGGCGAATGTAAGAAAGACAAGTGCCATGATTTTCATGTAAGCTCCCTGGGCCGTCCACGTTGGCGAACGACCGGTGCACGTTGAAAGATGGAGTTCAGGAGTCGCTGCCGTCAGGAAATGTTGACAATTATTGTGGCGTCGGCCGCTCCGTGCCCATAAGCTGGTCTCTCAACTCATCGATCCGCCGGCTAAGAACCTCCATCTGAGCTTGAACCATCCTTGTTGGGTCGGCTAGGAATCGGTCATGAGTCGTGACGCTCAAGAATAGACGCATCGCGCTACGTGCCAGGTCGGAGAGGCTGTGGGCGCCAGTCACTGCCGAGAGACGGCAGAGACCTTCATACTCTTCTTCAGATAGCCGGATGCTGATCATCCGCGATCGCGGCTTCAGGACTTTCATTGAATTTCAATGTTGGAGCGCATGCATCGATAAGCGTGGGGATTTTCGGGCGTGCTTCGCACTCTTCAGTCCCAGGAGCCCGGGGCTGCTTAAGTCGCTGACTTCTGTCTGTCGCTGACTTCTGTCTGGGGCTTGGTGCCGCTCGCCGCCATAGGAATCACGGCAGCCAACGACTTTTGACGAACGTTAGCACGAACCCATCGAAAATGAAAGGGAAAAATGTCAGTCACGTGCAATACGAATCGATGCGCATGGTTTGCACCGAAGTAACCAACCTATTTGAACATAGTCATCGGTCTCGATGGTTTGGTGAAGCTGATGGGCCAGTAATCGCCCTGCAGGTTCTTTGAGGTATGAGGAAAACTGGCCAGCTCAAGAGGGATACCGCCAACTCGATGGAATGCACACGGCGCCTCCCGCTGAATCGCAAGTCATAGTGCGAACCCCTCTAAAATTTCGAAAGAAATTTCCTTCCCCGGTACGTTCATCCCTGCGACTCAAGAAAACTCATTTGCTGGCGGACGATTTAGTCCCTTCGTATACACCGATTCCAAGGCCCGCGCCCCCGATCCCAGCCGCGATCCAAGCGGCTTTCGCCGTCGATGACAGTCCGCCATTCAGCTGAATCGACGTTATCAGGATCTGAGGAATGCCTGACGGCGCCGAAGCAGCCTCGAGCACTCCGTTTACCTGGACTTTATCGCCGACTAATTTCTGAAGTTTATTCGCTGGCCAGTTAACCAGTTGGTATTTCACCCCAGTATTGCTCGTAAGATAGTAGTGACCACCTTCAGTAGTTACTAAACCAATCTCCGAAAAGTTTCCTCCTTTGGGCGCGCCCGCCGCCGCAGCTGGATGAAGCGATACTGCTACCCCTTTGGCCAAACTTGCAACGGTGCCACCGCTATCGTCCAAAACGCTCAGATTTCCAGACACAGCCGCGACGTCCACAGTATTCGCAGGACCCAATGCTACGAAACCCAGCGCATCGGATCCATCCGGAGCCACGCGCAGGCCGTTCACTTCCAAACGGAATAAAGAGCGCGAGGCTTTGAACTGACTCTTGCCTTCCAACAAGAGCAGGTGATCGCGGTACACGATTCCACGCGAATTGACTGACAGCGTAACCTCGGCCCCATTGTCCAACCGCAGTGTCGCGTTGGCGTTTTCCGTTTGCACGGCGCTGCCATCGAAGAGCGTCGCATTGCCCCAAATCGTGCTTCCATCGACGCGCACATCTCCTCGCGCGTTCACGGTTCCAATTGAGCCATTGCGCTCAGCATGGACGTACGAAATGGAAATGACGATCAATATCATTGTGAGTAAACTGCACTTCTTGACCATCGTTCGCTCCAGGCAGAGATTGTTGCTCGACCTTTAAGCCGCCTATATGACAGCATAAAAGCATTTGCAAGCTTTGGCAGCATTTATTTTTTATTGCTTGCGTCAGACACATGTCATACATTGCGCAGCCGCGGGCACGAAACTCCATTTCCTACACTTCAACTTAGGAGCCAGGGTGCGCAATGACAGGCCGCCTCCGAAGGCCAGCTTGATTCTCAGTGGCTTTCATAAGGCCAAATCCGGTGTTACGCTGGACTCCCGTGACTTCTCATTTAAAGCGGCCCATCGCGATCCTTTGGCGAACGATCATCGCCGCGATTTGCGCACTCGGGATCTGGTGTTCGTGGAATCTCGCGCGTGCAGACTACTTGTTCCGCTTGGATTCCGAAGAATCCATCCGCGAGGCAATCCGTTTGGAACCGGACGCGTGGCAATATTACATGCGTCTCGCGCTCTTCGACGATGCGCATGCACAGCCGCTGCTTGAACACGCGATCAAGCTCGATCCCTACAACGCACAAGCGAACATCGAGCTAGGATTGCGCTTTGAGGCCGAGGGAGATTATGTGCAGGCAGAGAGGTTGCTCCTCAATGCCTTCGCGATCGACCGTACGTTCCTGCCTCGTTGGAGTCTTGCCAATTTCTATTTTCGCCGCAACAACCTTCCAGCTTTCTGGGAGTGGGCCAGGAGCACAGCACAAATGCCGTCCGTCAGCTCGGGAATGCTGTTCGAACTGTGCTGGCGTGTGACTCCCGATCCCAACGAGATTACGCGAAGAATCGTCAATGACAAGCCGCCCCTCCTTCGGCAGTATCTCGTTTTTCTCCTTGCAAAAGACCAAATGCCGAGCGCTGTCGCGATTGCCGAACGCCTCATCCGCGTCGGTGATCCCGAGACAGATGCGCTGCAGGTCTTCTCCGTGATCGATCGGCTGGTTTCCGCCAATAACGGCGGTAGCGCCGAGGCGCTCTGGAAGGCTCTTATTGAAAAGCATTGGGTGGTCGCCGACGCAGGCGAGCCGAACAATTCCAATTTCGCGAGGGACCCATTGCCGGTCAGCTTCGATTGGGCTCTTGCCTCTTATTCCGGCCTGCACTCCTGGCCGGGACCCTCAGGGTTAGAAACCGAATTCTCGGGCAGCCAGCCAGAAGACTGCACCATCGCCAAACAGGTTGTCGTTCTCGCCCCTGGCAACTACCAATTGGAGTATTCCTACCGCACCGACGCAATCTCCCCTGGCACAGGCTTGCGCTGGCAGATCGTCACCGCGGGATCTGACGTCCCGCTCGCGGAATCGCCCGATTTGTCGAGCGAAGCTCTCAGCAGCGCCCGGTTTGACTTTACCGTGCCGCCCGAAAGCCCGCTCATTCACCTTCGGCTTCACTACCGCCGGGCGCTGGGCACCCCTCGGATTTCGGGGGCGCTGGTGATACCATCGGTTCAAATTCACTCTCGACTCTAGGAATATGAACTGTCCGCAATGTGGTGGCGCCGATGTCCGATTGTCCCGTCAACCTGGTGCGCTCGACGTGTTCTATCGCATCTGGGGCCGCGAAGCATATCGTTGCCGCAATTGTCGTCGCCGCTTCTATGGCGCGAAGTTCGCCCCCAAGGACATCGCGGCGCCACATCGACGCGTCACTCCATTTCAATGGTC
Organism: Acidobacteriaceae bacterium; assembly: GCA_030037635.1. Taxonomy (GTDB): domain Bacteria; phylum Acidobacteriota; class Terriglobia; order Terriglobales; family Acidobacteriaceae; genus Telmatobacter. Next base: position 541 of record JASHQH010000179.1, on the reverse strand, counting down.
GCGGTGGCCGAGGGGCTCTCGTCAGCGCAAGCGCCTGGTGCGCAGTGTTGTGGTTCTCGCTATCTTCGGCGTGGCGTTCGTTATTTTCTGGTTGTTCCTGCGTTTTATTACAACCGAGTGAGGTTCCTTCAATGAAGCTCTAGCGAGCTTTGTTCTCAGCCATTGCTGCATGCAATCTCTTCGAGAGAGTTTTCCCGTCAAGAACTCGCGTGACTCGCTCGATCGAAATCAAATTTCACCGCTTAAATTCCAGAACTTGAGCAGGGCGATCTGCATTTGTTGCCCCTCCCGATCGTCTTTTTCGCCGATCCGACTTTTGCGCCATGTATACCAGGGCGAGCATCGCAAATATCCAGCCTGAGACCGCAGGGCGTGGGAAGGGATAGTCGACGCACGCATGCAGCATGACCGCGACGAGCCCCAAGCCCCAGGGATGACGGACTGCCGTTGGCACAGCAGCTGCGAAAGGAAGGAAAACCAGCAGGAAGAAAGGAACGCCGCCATCTGCAGCAAATTCAGCCCAGTCGTTATGGGCGTGGTT